>NZ_VJZD01000201.1 GCF_009377175.1 Streptomyces adustus | reverse complement strand
GGCCCGGTGACGCCGTACGGCGTCACCGGGCCCGCTGTCGGAAGAGCCGTGGTTACTCCGGCGAACCGCCGAAGCGCTCCTTGTACGTCTCCAGGTCCTCGTCCGTGAGCTTGGCGAACAGGACCGGCGGAACCGTGAACGGGGTGCCGGCGGGGACCGCGGTGAGGGACTTCGCCTCGGCCTCGGTGACCCAGGCCGCCGTGTCGTCGGACAGGGTGAAGGCCGCGCGCATCGTCGCCGCCGTCGCCGGGATGAACGGCTCCGAGACCACCGAGTAGAGGTGGATCAGGTTCATCGCGGTGCGCAGGGTGAGGGCCGCGCCGTCCTTGTCGGTCTTGATCTCCAGCCAGGGGGCCTTCTCCTCCAGGTAGGAGTTGCCCGCCGACCACAGGGCGCGCAGGGCGGCGGCCGCCTTGCGGAACTGGAGGGCCTCCATCTGGGACTCGTACTCGGCGAGCAGCCGGGCGATCTCCTCGCCCAGGCGCGCCTCCGCCTCGCCCGGCTCGCCGCCCGCCGGGACGTCGTCGCCGAAGCGCTTGCGGGAGAAGGACAGCACCCGGTTGACGAAGTTGCCCAGGGTGTCGGCCAGGTCCTTGTTCACCGTCGCCGTGAAGTGCTCCCAGGTGAAGGACGAGTCGTCCGACTCCGGGGCGTTGGCGATCAGGAAGTAGCGCCAGTAGTCGGCCGGGAGGATGTCGAGGGCCTGGTCGGTGAAGACACCGCGCTTCTGGGACGTGGAGAACTTGCCGCCGTAGTACGTCAGCCAGTTGAAGGCCTTGACGTAGTCGACCTTCTTCCACGGCTCGCGCACGCCGAGCTCGGTGGCGGGGAACATCACCGTGTGGAACGGGACGTTGTCCTTGGCCATGAACTCCGTGTAGCGGACGGTGTCGTCGGCCTCGTACCACCAGGACTTCCAGTCCCGGTTCTCCGGGTCCTGGTCCGCCCACTCCTTGGTCGCGCCGATGTACTCGATCGGGGCGTCGAACCAGACGTAGAAGACCTTGCCCTCCGCCGCCAGCTCCGGCCAGGTGTCCGCCGGGACCGGGACGCCCCAGTCCAGGTCACGCGTGATCGCCCGGTCGTGCAGACCCTCGGTCAGCCACTTGCGGGCGATGGAGGAGGCCAGCTGCGGCCAGTCCGCCTCGTGGCGGGCGACCCAGGCCTCGACCTCGTGCTGGAGCTTGGACTGGAGGAGGAAGAGGTGCTTGGTCTCGCGGACCTCCAGGTCGGTGGAGCCGGAGATCGCGGAGCGCGGGTCGATCAGGTCGGTCGGGTCGAGCACGCGGGTGCAGTTCTCGCACTGGTCGCCGCGGGCCTTGTCGTAGCCGCAGTGCGGGCAGGTGCCCTCGACGTAGCGGTCCGGGAGGAAGCGGCCGTCGGCCGGGGAGTACACCTGGCGGATCGCCCGCTCCTCGATGAAGCCGTTCTCGTTCAGCCTGCGGGCGAAGTGCTGGGTGATGTCCCGGTTCTCCGGGGACGAGCTGCGGCCGAAGTAGTCGAACGCGAGCGCGAAGCCGTCGTAGACCGCCTTCTGCGCGTCGTGCGCCTGGGCGCAGAACTCGGCCACCGGCAGGCCCTGCTCCTTGGCCGCGAGCTCGGCGGGGGTGCCGTGCTCGTCCGTCGCGCAGATGTAGAGGACGTCGTGGCCGCGCTGGCGGAGGTACCGGGAGTACACGTCCGCCGGGAGCATGGACCCCACCATGTTGCCCAGGTGCTTGATCCCGTTGATGTACGGAAGGGCGCTGGTGATGAGGTGTCGAGCCATCGCGGGCTGCTCCCAAGTCGCTACGCGGGGTGACGATCGTCGGTTCTCTGGTCGTCTCTGAACCTTGAAATCGTAGCCGACATGGGTACGCCGCCCGCCTCCCGTTTTAAGGGGTGGGAAGCGGACGGCGCGGGTAGGTGCCCGGCGGTGCGGCCGGGCGGGCGGTGGGTTACGGACGCCAGGCGGCCAGTACGCCCTCGTACAGCTCGGTGTCCGTGAGCTCGCGCGGGGTCGGGCCCGCGTGGAAGAAGGCCGCGTTGCCGGTGTTCAGCTTGCGGAGGTAGTCGAAGGCCTTGTTCTCCAGGTCACCGAAGGCGACGAAGGAGAAGAAGAGGGACGGGTTGTTCTTCGCGGCGTCCGCGAGGGACTGGGTCGCCGGGGTTTTGGCGTCCGGGGCGCCGTCGGTCTGGAAGACGACCAGGGCGGGGTCCGTCGTGCCGGACTTCTCGTAGTGGGCGACGATCGCCTCCACGGCCGCGTGGTAGCTCGTACGGCCCATGCGGCCGAGGGAGCCGTGCAGCTCGTCGATCCGGTTCTCGTGGTCGGCGAGGGTGAGGTCGGCGGTGCCGTCCACCTCCGTGGAGAAGAAGACGACGTGGACCGTGGCGTCGGCGTCCAGGGTCGCCGCGAGGGCGAGGGCCTGGTCGGCGAGGGCCTGGGCGGAGCCGTCCTTGTAGTAGGGGCGCATCGACGCGGAGCGGTCGAGTACGAGGTAGAGCTTCGCCCGGGTGCCGGTGAGACCACTCTTCGCCAGGGCGGCGGTGGCGGCGCTGTGGGCGGTGGCGAGACCGGGGGCGGTCGCGGCGAGCGGGGCGAGGGGCTCGGCTTCGGCTTCGGCCTCGACCTCGACCTCGGCTTCGGCTTCGGCCTCGACCTCGACCTCGGCTTCGACCTCGGCTTCGGCCTCGACCTCGGCCTCGACCTCGGTCTCGGCGACGGGCTCAGCCTCGGTCTCGGCGACCGGCTCGGCCTCCGGCTCGGGGTCGGTGGTGGCCTCGACCGGCTCGGGCTCGGCGACGGGTTCCGCTTCCGCCTCGGGCTCCGCTTCGGCCGCGGGCTTGGGGTCCGCCACGGGCGTGACCTCGGCGGCGGGTTCGGCCGCGGCCTCGGGCTCTGCCTTGGCCTCGGCCGCAGGCTCGGTCTCGGCGACCGGCGCGGCCTCCGCTTCGGCCTCCGGCTCTGCCTCGGCCTCGGCCGCAGGCTCTGCCTCGGGCTCGGTCTCGGCGACCGGCGCGGCCTCCGCTTCGGCCTCCGGTTCGGTCTCGGCGACCGGCTCAGCCTCGGGCTCGGCCTCTGCTTCGGCGACGGGCTCGGCTTCGGCGACGGGCTCGGCCTCTGCTTCGGCGACCGGCTCGGCCTCCGCTTCCGGCTCTGCCTCGGTCTCGGCGACGGCCTCGGTCTCGGGCTCGGCGACCGGCTCGGCCTCTGCTTCGGCGACCGGCTCAGCCTCGGGCTCGGCCGCAGGCTCTGCCTCGGTCTCGGGCTCGGCCGCAGGCTCTGTCTCGGTTGTCGGCTCGGTCTCCGGCGACTCCGTCGGCTTCGGGACCGTCACGTTGTCGAAGGCCGCCGCCACCAGTTCGTGTTCGTCCTGCTCGGACGTGCTGCGCGGCTCGGGGACCTGGGCGCTTGCCGTGGGTTCCGATGCCGGCTCCTCGGAGGGGGCCGTCGGTTCCTGAGTGGGGACCGTCTCCTGCGAGGGAATCTGTTCCGCACCCTGTGTTCCGGCGGCGTGATCCTTGCGTGAGCGGCCGAATGCGTTCCGCAGGAGAGTCAGAATGCCCATGTGCGCAACCCTTCGCGTGAGTTGATGCCCGTTAATCCCTGGCCAGGACGGACACGTAAGGTTAGCGGCCCCAGGTGGTGATCTTGGGGTGGGGTGAGTGACGTCGGGCCGCCTGTGTCAACACCGTGTCCCCGGCCATGCCGTCCCCATGGTTAACACCCTTGCCGCGCCCATGGGTTCACTCTCGTTCACCCCTCCTCGGCGGGCCCGTACACGCGTACCCTCGGCGGCCGCCGCTCAGTGCGGGGACGCGATCGCCCGGGCCGCCGCGACCTCCTGGCGTACCGGTTCCAGGACGCTGTCCGCCGGTCCCGTGAGGTCGCTGCGGACGGCGACCAGGGTCTTGGCCTCCCGCAGGCCCGCGGACAGCTCGCCCAGCTGGCGTGCCACCTGGGACACCTCGGTCGGGGACGGCGGCGCTGCCCCGTGCTTCACGCGGACCCGGGCCGCGGTCGTGGCGTCCACGATGCGTTCCACGGCGACGACGAGCGGCCACCAGGCGGTGGCATGCCGGCCGACGGGCGGTGGTTCGGTCAGCGCGCGCTGGAACTCCGTACGGATGTCGGACAGGTCGCGGTAGAGGCGGCGGCGCATCCGGGCGCGGACCGCCGGGGCCGTGTTTGCGCCGAACGCGGACTCGACGTAGCGGGCGGTGTCCGCGACCGCGTCCGCCAGGCGGTCGCCGACCCGGGTGTGCCAGCTCTCGGGCCACAGCAGATAGCCCGCCACCAGTGCGATCGCGCAGCCCGCCAGGGAGTCCACCAGACGCGGCAGGAGCAGGGCCGTGCCCAGGTGGTTGAGGATGTCGGAGAGCAGCAGCATCACCGGGGTGATGGCCGCCGTCTGGTAGCCGTAGCCGCGCGGCGTCAGGACCGGGATCAGCGGGGCCAGCAGCATCATCGTCGGTACGTCCCACCAGCCGCGCGGCACCTGGGTCAGCACCGCCGCCGCGAGGACCAGCCCGGCCAGCGTGCCCAGCGCGCGCAGCAGCGCCCGGGAGAAGACGGAGCCGAAGTCGGGCTTGAGGACGAAGGTGATGGTGAGGGCGACCCAGTAGGAGCGGGGGACCGGGATGGTCGAGACCAGGACCTGGGCGAGTCCGATGCACAGGGCCAGCCGCAGGCCGTAGCGCCAGGCGGCGGCGGAGAGGGCGGCGCCGCGGGCGGCCCGGGCGGCGCGGACGTGCAGCGCGGTGGTGGGAACGGCGGCGACGGTGACCGGGACGGCGGAGGGGCCGAGCCCGGGCGGCGCCGGGGCGGGGCCGAGCAGGTCCACGTCGGGGGTGGCCACGACCTCGGCGGCGTGACGCAGGGCGTGCTCGACGGCCCGGCCGGCCTCGTCGATGGGGGTGGGCAGGTCGATCGGCGTCGGGTCGGTGCGGCCGCTCTCCACGGCGACGGCGAGCCGCCGTACCTTCCGCGCGATCGGGGGCGGGAGGCGGTGGCCGCTCTGGTGGGCGGCCGGGGCGGCCTCGACCACCGGGGTGACGGCGTTCAGCTGCGCGAGCAGCCGGGTGAGGTCGGGGCTGCGGCCGTGCTGGTGGGTGCGGCGGGCGAGGATGACGTCGTACGACTCGTTCAGCGACCGGGTGACGGCGCGCCGGGCCTCGTCGTACTCGCCGGGCACCTCGCTGCCGCAGGCGGCGAGCAGGTCGGCGACGGCGCGGTAGCTGTCGGCGACCGCGGCCCGTTCCGGCACCCCGGAGCGCAGCGGCCAGAAGAGCAGGGCGAGGAGCAGCACCAGCAGGCCGCCGCCGGACATCAGGACCGGCGCCAGCCACCAGGCGCCGGGCAGCGGCAGGCCCGCGCCGATCACCGAGTTCAGCAGCAGGACCAGGCCCGACGCGGAGGCCACGGCACCGATCGACGAGATCATCCCGGAGACGAGCGCGATGCCGGTGAGGGTGGCGACGGCGACCCAGCCGTGGCCGAAGACGAGGGCGCCGAGGGCGACGCCGACGGCGCCGAACAGCTGGGGGATCGCGATGTGCAGGATCCGCAGCCGGTAGGCGTCGGCGGTGTCGCTGATGACGCCGGACATGGCGCCCATGGACGCGAGGGCGCCGTAGGCGGGCCGGCCTGCGGCGAGTCCGACGGCCAGCGGGAGCGCCATGGCGATCGAGGCGCGGACGGCGGCGGCGCGGTTGACCGGGGCCTGCTGGGGTTGGAGGTTCCGGACCAGCCAGTCGGGAGGGGTCAGGCCGGTGGGGAACTCTCGCGACATGCGCCCATTATGGGTGTTTTGCTCAGCCCGTTCATGCCGGTGGACGGGCCGCGGCCGTGCCCTGCGGACGGGTGTCCACCCGGGTCAGGAACGCCTCGAGCGCCGCGTTGAACTCGGCCGGCCGTTCCAGGTTCGGCAGATGGGCCGCGCCCTCGATCACCCGGAGCGTGGAGTCGGGCAGCAGCGCGTGCATCGACTCGGCGTCCGCGACCGGGGTGTACGTGTCGTCCGCGCCGACGACGACCAGGGCGGGCACCGGCACGCGGGTCAGCAGGTCGCGGTAGTCGGGGCGGTCGGCGCGGCCGCGCAGCGCGGCGGCGGCGCCCTCGGGGCGGGTGGCCGTCATCATGCGGTGGACGTGGGACTTGACGGCCGGGGCCGCGCCGGGGTCGACCATCTTCTCCAGGACCTCGTCGGCATAGCCGCGCATGCCCTCGCGCAGCAGCCGGTCCGCCATGGCGTTGCGGGCGGCCCTGCCCTCGGGGGTCTCCGCCTCCGGGAACGTGTCCGCGAGGACCAGGCCCCGGACGCGGTCGCCGAAGCGGTCCTGGCACTCCATCGCGATCTGGCCGCCCATCGACAGACCGGCCAGGACGAAGGCGTCCACCCCCAGGTCGTCCAGGAGCGCCTCGATGTCCTGGGCGAAGACGGACAGCGGGGTGCGGCCGGGGACCACCGGCGAGGCGCCGTAGCCGCGCAGGTCGGGGGCGACGACCCGGCGCCCGGACGAGAACGCCTCGATCTGCGGGGCCCACATCGAGCGGTCGAAGGGATGACCGTGCACGAGCACGAGGGGGACGCCGGGAGTGCGGGAGGCGCTGCGAGGGGCGCCGGGGACTTCGGGAGCCGGGTGGATATCCGGTCCTTTGTCCTCGTACGCGAGGAAGGGCGGCATGTGTTCGACCTTAGAGCGCCTCAACTACTCGGTGCAATAAGATCTTTGCCCTCGGTGCAATCCAGTGGGGGCTCGGATGGACGACTACCGGCGCATAGCCGACCGCATAGCCGACGACATCGCCGCCGGGCGGCTCGGCCCCGGCCAACGGCTGGCTCCGCAGCGGCTGTTCGCGCGCCGGCACGGGATCGCCGGGTCGACGGCGGGCCGGGTGTACGGCGAACTCGTGCGCCGCGGACTGGTGGTGGGCGAGGTCGGCCGCGGCACCTTCGTACGGGCCGCGGCGGCGGGACCCGCCGGGCGCGCGCTGACCGAGGAGGCGACCCGCGCGCCGGTCAATCTGGAACTCAACTACCCCTCCGCGCCGGGCCAGTCCGAGCTTCTCGCGCCCGCTCTCGCGCCGCTGCTGCGGCCCGACGTGCTGGCCGAGTCGCTGCGTCCGGCGGCCGCGACGGGCACCGCCGAGGCCCGCGCCGCCGCGGCCGCCCTGCTGGCCGCCCCGGGCTGGCGCCCGGACCCCGCGCAGCTGCTCTTCACCGGCAACGCGCGCCAGGCCGTCGCCGCCGCCCTCGCCTCCCTGGTCCGCCCGGGGGGCCGGGTCGGGGTCGAGGAGCTGACGTATCCGCTGGTCAAGGAGATCGCGGCCCGGCTGGGCATCGTCCTGGTCCCGTTGGCCACCGACGCGGACGGGCTGCGCCCGGAGTCCCTCGCCGCCGCCCACCGCTCCGCTCCCCTGTCCGCGCTGTACCTCCAGCCCGTGCTGCACAACCCGACGTCGGTCACCACCCCGCCCGAACGGCGGCGGCGGATCGCGCGGGCCGTCACCGACCTCGGGCTGCCCGTCGTGGAGGACCGCGTCTGGTCCTTCCTGTGCCCCGGGGACACCCCGTTCGCCGCCGGTGCCCCCGGGCTGACCCACGTCGTCGACGGCCTGTCCAAGCGGGTCGCGCCCGGACTCACCGCCGGATTCCTCGTCGTACCGCCCGCGCGGGTGGAGAGCGTGGCCGCGGCGGTCCGCTCCGGGGGCTGGAGCGCCGGGCGGTTCGCGCTGGAGGCGGCCGTGCGGTGGGCCGGGGACGGCACGGTGCGGCGGCTGGTGGCGGCCAAGCGCGCGGACGCGGCGCGGCGGCAGGACGTCGTCGCGCGGGAGCTGGCCGGCTTCGCCGTGCGGACCGACCCGCACTCCTGTTTCGTCTGGTGGGACCTGCCCGCGCCCTGGCGCGCCGACACCTTCACGGCGGCCGCGGCCGCGCACGGGATCGCCGTCACCCCGGGACCCGCCTTCGCCGTGGACCCGGGCCGGACCCCGGACGCGGTGCGGCTCGGTCTCGCCTCGGTCTCCGAGACCGAGCTGACACGAGCGCTGCGGACCCTGGCCGGGACGGCACGCACGGGCGGAGGACGCACGGGCGGAGGTCGCACGGGCGGGGGCGAGGACGGGGCGTGAGGGCCCGGGCCGCGCCAGGGCCGTCGCGGTCGGTTGGCTTCGGTGGGTCAGATGCGGGCGCGGGGCGGTTCCTGCGGCTGGGCCGCGACGGCCGCCGCCGCCGAGGCGCGGCGGCGGGCGAGGTGGCGGCGGGCGAGCCGGGCGCCGATCGCCACCGTCAGCCCCAGGGCCAGCAGCAGCCACGCCGCCGTGCGCAGGGTGGACGTGAGGGCGTCGTAGACCGCGCCCGCGGCCCGGTGCGAGACCTCCGCGGGCAGGTCGTCCAGGGTCAGCCGGCGGCCGAGGGCGACCGCGAGGGCCAGCAGGGCGCCGCCCGCCGCCGTGCCCAGGCCGGTCGCGGTGATCGCGCGGCGGCGGCGGACGGCGAGGCCGATGCCGGCGACGGCGAAGACGCACGCGGCGACGGGGAGCCAGAAGCCGGCGACTTCGAGCACGCCGTACCCCTTCCGGAGGCGGCCCAGGTCCTCGGCCGCGAGCACGGGGACCCGCGCGTGCCGGACCGGGATGTGGTCGGCCAACGCCACATGGGCGTGGACGAGGTGACGTTTGACCGCGACGGTGACCGGCGCCAGATCGACGGTGACCGCACGGTCGCGCTCGCCCCGCAGGGCGCGCAGGACGGCGTCGTGGGTGGCCCGGTTGCCCTCGTTCCAGGCGGTGCGGAAGGCCTCCGTACGGGTGAGCGAGCGCACCGCGTCGTGCACGAACGGGGCCACCGTGCCGCGCAGCGGGCGCACCACCGTCCTGCGCCGGTCCACCTCGCGCATGATGCCGTCGCCGACGGTGTCCGCGACGGCCTCGCGGACGTCCGGGTCGTCGGCCAGCGGCGCCATCGTGGTGACGTACCGGTCGGTGTCCGTCAGCCCGTACGCGGCCCACGCCGACAGCGCGCCGAGCGGCGCCAGCAGGCACGCCAGCGCGATCAGCACGGCCGACAGGGCGTTACGCAGGGGGCGGGACACGCTTCCAGGGAAGGGCCCGCGCCCGCGGAGCGCGAGCGGGACGACTGCGGACGGGTGCACGGGTTCCGCCGAACGGGGGTCCCTTGGCGCAGCCGGGCGGCCCGCGCTCCGGTGGAGGGTTCACTCGGACGGGTGTTTCCTGGTTCAGGGGAGAAGGAGGTCGATCATGCGCACCACTACGGCCCTGCGGACCCTGGCCGCGGCCCTGCTCACCAGTGGCGTCCTCGCCGTGTCGGCGACGGGCACCACCGCGACGGCAGCCCCGCCGACCCTCGCCCGAGGACATGGTGGCGGCGGTGGAGCTTTCGGCGGCTTCCGGACCCTGGGCGTCGTCGTGGCCCCCGGATTCCTGGACGTGCGCCAGTTGCCCACGCCCTTCTCGCCCGTGGTGAACCGTCTGCTGCCCGGTTTCCAGGACCGCGTGCAGTGCGTGGTGCTGGGACCGAGCTTCAACGGCAACCCCTACTGGTTCTGGCTGTCCGGTGTCCGGGCCTGGGCCCCGGCCGGCTACGTGTTCACGTACGGCGCGCGCGTGCCGTACTGCTGAACACGTCCGAAGCCTCGTCGGGCGGCGCGGACGGCAACTCCCGTCGCCCGGTGAGTGGAGGGATGAGGGAAAGAATGGGCCCCGGCCACAGCCGGGGCCCATTCGCCGTTCCGCTCGCCGCCGAAGACCTTCGCCCGAGACCTTCGCCCGAAGGCCTTCGCCGCCGAAGGTCAGGAGATCCGATGGCCTGCCGCGTCCTCGTGCGTGTAGTAGCGGTAGAACATCACCACGAAGCAGACCGCTCCGATCAGCAGCGACCAGCCCAGGGACCGCATGATGCTCGCCCCCGTCTGGCTGTACAGGAAGCCGAACGCGCTGCCCGCGAACGCGGCCCACACCAGGGCGTGCATCTCACGCCGCATGAACGGGGTGAGCCTGCGTATCGCCATCCACAGCGCGATGAACGCGATCGTCGTCACGAACCCGAACAGCAGGTTCCAACCCGTGATGGGTCCGCCGGCGCGGCGGTTGGCCGCGGCCCAGTAGCCGTAGACGAGCCCGAGCACGACGGGCACCGCCCACTCCGCCGTCCTGTGGGTCCGTTCACCGAAGACGTCCATGGATCCGCTGGATCCGCGTGTTCTGCGCGCGGGTGCCGCATGAGCCATGAGAGCACTCCTCTCCCTCGACCCCCCGCTACCAGCGCACACCTGGGCAGGGGTGCTGGCAAGTCGGCGGAGATGCAACACCGCCACCCTCATGTTTCGCTGGGCACCGTGAGTGACGGTGCCCGGAGGACGCTGAGCAGGCTCGTCGGGTATGCCCGGGCCGGGCGCTTCGACGCCCCGTTCCGGTTCGACCTGCTGCGGGTGGGCGGGGTCAGCGTCGGCTGGCTGGCGCCGCTGCTGCTGCTCGTCGGCATCGGGCTGACCGACTTCGGCACCGGCGGCGAGTTCCGGACCGCCTCCTGGCTCGTGCTCGTGCCCGCCCTCGCCGCCGCCCTCTGCGGAGTCTGGGGCACGGCCGTGTTCGTGGCACTCGGGCTCGTCGCCTACCTCGTCGTGGACAGATCCTGGCCGCACCATTTCCAGACCGGCCTGCCCGACTTCATCCTCATCGCCTTCGGCGGCATACTCGCCGTCCTGGCCTGCGCGGTCCGGGTGCGCGGCGAGGGGCGGATGCTGCACATGATGGACATCGCCGAGACCACCCGCCGTACCGTGCTGCGCCCGCTGCCGCCGGTCTGGGGCGGCCTGGACCATGCGGCCGTCTACCTCGCGGCCGACAGCGAGGCCAGGGTCGGCGGCGACTTCTACGACATCCAGCCCGGACCGCACGGCACCCGGGTCCTGCTCGGCGACGTCCAGGGCAAGGGGCTGTACGCGGTGGAGGCGGCGGCCGCGCTGCTGGGCACGTTCCGCGAGGCGGGATACCACGAGGCGGAACTGGCGACGGTGGCCGCGCGCCTGGAGACGCGGATGCTGCGCCACCGCGAACACACCCGGTCGCTCGGCCGCGACGACGGCGACCGCTTCGCCACCGCCGTGCTCCTCGGCTTCCCGCTGTCCGGCCCCCCGACGGTGGAGCTGGCCGTCTTCGGCCACGAACCGCCGCTGGCCGTCGGGCCCGAGGGGGTACGGGCCCTGCCGGAGGGGGACGGACTGCCGCTGGGCCTGTGCGACCTGATGGGCGCCGCGGGACCGCCCACCGTGCGCCGGGTGACGCTGGCGCCCGGCGAGACCCTGCTGCTGGTCACCGACGGGGTGACCGAGGCCCGGGACCGGGCCGGGCGGTTCTACCCGCTCGCCGACGAGGTGTCCCGCGCGCTCGCCCTCGACCCGCGGGTCATCGAACCCGCCCGCCTGGTCGGCTTCGTCCGGGACGGGACCCTGCGGCACAGCGTGGGGCGCCTGGAGGACGACACGACGATCTTCGCCGTACGGCCACGGGTCACGGACGGCGAGACCCCCTGGGACGGACATTCGCCGTCCTGACCCGACCCTTTGCAGCCGCAGCCGTTACGGTGCTGCCGTAGGTGATCGACAGGGGGAGGGACCATGCCCGGAACCGTGCTGCTGCTCGCGGCCTCACCCGTGGGCAAGGGGTGTCTGGTGGACGCGGCGTCCGTGCTCCCCGTGCTCGCGGCGGTGCCGCCCGCGGTACTGGCGGGCGCGGACACCGCGAACGTCGTCGAGCTGGCCGACCCGCTGGAGCCGCAGGCGGTGCTCACCCGGCTGCGCGCGGCCGCGTCGGCCTCCGGCCCGCTGACCGTGTTCGTGACCGGCCAGCTCCAGCTCGACCGCCGTCAGCACCTGCCCCATCTGGCGCTCGCCCGCACCACCCCGGCGAGCGTGCGCTACACGGCGTTCCCCTGGCACTGGTTCCGGGAGGAGCTGCGGCTGCGGGCGCCCGGCACCACGACGCTCGTGCTCGACCTGCACGCGGACGCCGAGGCCTGGGAGCAGTTGCGGACCGTGCCGCTGGACTGCGGGCGCACCACCGCCGTCTACGGGCGGATCGCGCCGCCGCCGGCCCGCCGGGCGGTGGCCGTGCCCGCGTACATGAAGGCGGTCGCGACGATTCTGCGCAGCGGCCACCGGCCGGCGCTGGAGCAACTGCACCAGCAGGCCTGGGGCAGGCTGGCCGGCGAGGGCGCGGCCGCGGGCGTCGCGCTGGCCGTGCACGCGCCGGTGGCCGGCGATCCGCACGCGTCCCTGACCGCCGCCGTGCAGTCCGGCCGGCACGCCGAGGCCGACGCGCTCGCCGCGCGCTGGGAGCGGGCCGCCGTACTGGCCCACGGGCCGGCCTCGGACGACGCCCTGCACTGGGCGGAGGTCCGGGCCGATCTGGCGATGTTCGCGGGGGACGCGGAGCGCAGCTGCCGTACCTGGCTCGCGGTGGCCGGGGCGCGGCTGGCGGCCGGACAGGCCCCGGACGCGCCGGCGGTGGAGGCCGCCGTGGACCGGGCCCACCATCAGTGGGGGCAACTCCGTGACCCGATCCGCTCCCGTGAACTCGGTTCCGCGCTGGCGCAGTTGCGCGGCCGGGTGCCCGGCAGGCGCGAGGGCGCGCTCGGGCATGTCCAGCGGCGGCTGGACGAGTTGCAGGCGCAGGGGTTGCGGCCTGGGCCGCAACCCCCGCGCCCACGGGATCACTTGGTGTAGACGAAGTACTTCCAGGCGCCGTACGTCGTCGCGTTGACGTTGTCGCCGGACTTGGTGTCGACGTAGCTGGAGCGGACCCGGAAGCGGTCGTTGACGGCCGGGGCGCCGTCCAGGGTGAGCGCGTCCTTGCCGGTGGAGCCGAGCGCCCAGTACCCGGAGTACGTGGTGTGCCAGGCGCCGCCGTAGTACTGCTGGATCTGCATCTGGTACTTGCGGCCCGGGTACGTGGTCATGGTCGTGGTGGCGACCGGGTCCTTGGTCTTGTGGAAGTAGGCGTACGTCTCGTTCCACGCCCGAGCGGTCTTGTAGGCGCCGCTGAGCGCCGTCGAGACCTTCACCTGGGTGTAGACCGTGGAGGACGCCGACAGGGCCGCGGTCCGGGAGTCGCCGGTGAACTTCGCGGTGACCTTGGTGTCGCGGCCGAGGTGGAGCGTGGCCGTGAGGTTGCCGCTGGAGTTGACCGTGCCCTTCTTGACCAGGGCGTTGGGCTTGTCGGAGCCGTACGGGTCGGCCCAGATCTCCACCGTGCGGTTCTTGTAGGTGCTGCCGAGGTGCGCGGTGAACGTCACGTCGGCGCCGTAGGCGTACACCTTGCCGGTGTTGTTCACCGTCAGCGTGGTGGCGTTCTTGGAGACGGTCACCGCGGCCGAGGCGTTGGCGCCGGCGTGGTCGGCGTCTCCCGCGTAGCCGACGGAGTACGTGACCTTGCCGCCGGACGGCGGGGTGTCGGTGAAGGAGTAGGCCCCGTTGGTGACCGTGGCCGTGCCGAGCGCCTTGCCGGTGGGGGACTCCTCGTCGGTGCGGGTCACGGTGACCTTGGTGCCCACGGGGAACGCGGCCGCGGAGGCCAGGGTGCCCTTGACGGTGAGCGCCTTGCCGCGGGTGGCGGTGGCCGGCGCGGTGGCCGTCAGCGTGACGGCGTTCTTGGTGACGTCCACGGCGGCCGAGGCGGTGGCACCGGCGTGGCCCTCGTCGCCCGAGTACGTGACGGAGTACGTCGCCGTGCCCTCGGCCGACGGGGTGTCGGTGAAGGTGTAGGTGCCGTCGTCGGCGACCGGGGCCGTGCCGAGCACCTGGCCGTCCGGGGACGCGGTGTCGGTGCGGGTGAGGGTGACCGTGGTGCCCGCGGGGAACGCGACGTCGGAGGTCAGCGTGCCCTTGACGGTGAGCGCCTTGCCGCGGATGGCGGTGGCCGGCGCGGTGGCGGTCAGCGTGGTGGGCGTCTTGGTCGGGTCGTCGTACACGTGCAGCGCGTAGGTGTCCGCGCCGTTCGCGGAGCCGACGGACACCGCGAACAGCCTGCTGCCGTCCGGTGCCCAGGCCAGGCCGCGCGCGGCGAGGGTGTCGGACGCCGAGTTGCCGCTGCTGCTGCCGAACTCGTACTGCCGCAGCGGCAGCGTGGTGCCCTGCTTGAAGACGTGGACGTCCGGGTCGTACCAGGAGAAGGTGCCCGCCGCGACATCGCCGTTCGGGGCGATGTCCACCGCGTTCGGGTACGTGTTCGTCTCGTACCGGCCGTCCTTGGACAGGTCCGTGAGCTTGTAGACCGCCTGGTAGTACGGGGCGCCGCTGGCCGTGACGACGTCCTTGCCGTCCGGGGTGACCGCCAGGTCGGCGAGGTTGCCGCCGCCGGTGCTGCCCGGGTCGAAGGCGTACGCGGTCTGCGTCGGGGTGCCCGAGGAGACGTCGTACACCGCGAGCTCGACCGGACTCTGGCTGACGGCGCCCGCGACGAGCGTGTCCGGGGCGCCGGGGGAGGCGTCCAGGATCGGGGCCTGGTACCAGGAACGGCCGGTGTTCAGGGCGAGCGTGACGACCGGCTCGGCGCCGGAGAGGTCCAGCGAGCCGATGTTGCCCTGGCCGGCGCCGCCGTAGCCGAACCACAGCTTGCCGCCCGCCTGGGCGAGGTACTGAGGGTCGGCGGTGCCGGTGGAGTAGCGGTGGGCCTCGGTCGCGGTCGCCGTGTCGACGGCGGCGATCGCGTCGGCGTCGCCCACGGCCGCGTAGAGGGTGGCGGAGTCGGCGGACAGTTCCAGACCGAGGACTCCGGGCAGCGAGCCGATCGTCCTGACGACCTGGCCCGCGTAGTCGGTCACCACGATCTGACCGCTCTTCGGGTCGCTGATGAAGACCCGGTGGTGCACCCCGTCGACGACCATGTCGCCGGTCGACCGAAGGGACAGGGAGGTGCTGGAGTCGGCCGCTGCCGACCCCGCGCCGGTCGCGACGAGCGCGACGGAGCTGAAGACGACGGCGAGTGCCGTTGCTACCGGAAGAGTGCGTCTGCGCACGATGTTTCGAACCCCCCGGAACGAAAGTGGAATCAGACTGCGCAGGTTAGGTCATGGTTCTGACATTCAAGTAAACCGGGGGGTAAGAGGGTAGTGAGAGGGGCGAGTTGAGCGAGAGGCGTGTGAGGCGTGAGTGACGGGAGCCTCAGCCGTCCTCGGCGGGGGCGCCGATCTTGTGGACGGAGACCTGCGGGTCGTCCACGGGCCGGGTGACGCCGGTCCCGGGGTCCTCGGCCCGGGCCGGTCCCGCGTTCGCCGCGATGATGAGGGTCGCCGCGGCGAGCACGGCCGCGGCCAGGCCTCTGGCGTAACGCGTGGAAGTGCGTCCCTGCACGGTGACCTCGCAACGACGACAGTGAAGTGTTAAGCATGCTTAATTCGCGGTTTAACCTAGGGCGTGTCATGGCCTAACGGCAAGAGGCACAGGGGTAGTTGGGGGAGTCCAGGCATGGGGGAGCGAGACGAACCCGAGGTCATCGGACGCAGGGTGCAGCGGCTGCGCAGCGAACGCGGGTTGACACAGAGGCAGTTGGCGGAGCCGACGTACACCCCCGCCTACATCTCCACCCTGGAGGCCGGACGGGTGCGGCCCTCCGACGAGGCGCTCAGGCACCTCGCCGACCGGCTCGGCGTCGACTTCTCGGAGCTGGCCACCGGGCGCTCCGCCCGGCTCGTCACCGATCTGCGGCTGCGACTGACCGAGGCCCAGCGCACGCTGGCCACCGGCGAGGCGGAGGAGGCGGCGCGGCGGTACTCCGCCCTGCTCGCGGAGGCCGAGCCGCAGGGGCTGACCGAGGTGCGGGCCACCGCGCTGCTCGGGCTCGGCGAGTGCGGGATCGAGACCGGCGACCTGGTGTCGGCCCGGGAGCACTTCGAGCGGGCCGAGGCGTGTCTGGCCGGGCATCCGCTGCCCGCCCGGGTACCGGCGCTGCGCGGACGGGCCGTCTCCCACTACCTCGCCGGTGAACTCCGCTACGCCGTCTACCTGCTGGAGTCCACCCTCGACGAGCTCAACCGCGGCGGACTGCACGACCCCGACGCGCTGCTCCTGCTGTACGCCTCCGCCATCGGCCCCTACATGGACATGGGCGCCCACGCCCGCGCCGCCCAGGCCGCCGAGTTCGCCCTCGCCCTCGCGCCCCAGGTCGCGGATCCGGCGCTGCTCGCCCGGATGCACCGGTCGGTCGCGCGCACCCTGCTCGCCGAGGGCCGGGTCGCCGAGGCCGACGCCTCGCTGGTGAAGGCCGCCGAGCTCTACCGGCAGCTCCAGATCCGCACCGAGCTCGCCAACTGCCACTGGATGCGCGGCTACGTCTGCGCGCAGAACGGCGACCTGGAGCGGGCGGAGGACGAACTGCGCGAGGCCCTGGCCATGCTCTCCGCCAAGCGCGCCGCCCTCTACAGCAGCCAGGTCGCCGTCGAGCTCGCCGACGTGCTGCACCGGCGGGGCAGGTCCGGGGAAGCGGCCGACCTGCTGAACGGTGTCCTCGGCGACCTCTCGCCCGAGCGCGGCGCCGTGCACGCGGCCGGCGCCCACCGGCTGCTCGGCATCATCGCCGAGGACGCCCGCGACACCGAGGCCGCCGAGGAGCACTATGTGCGCGCGCTGAGCCTGCTGGAGCGGGCGGGAGCCGCGGGCGACCTCGCCGACCTGTGCCGGATGCTCGGCGACCTGCTGCGCCGCACCGGGCGGGTGGAGGCGGCGCTGGACGCCTACCGGACCGGTCTCGGGCACCGCACGGCGCCCGGTACGACGACCCTGGGACCGGCGCCCGCACAGCCGCCGCTCTGACGCCGCTCCGAACGACGGCGCGCCCGCGGCCCGGTGGGTGCGCGGCCGTCAGACCTGGGCGCGGCCCTGTCTGCGGACGTCCGCCAGGCGCCGCACGCCGAGCTGCACGGCCGCCTGGGTGGCGTCGTTCGGCACGTCGCCCATGCCGCCGTTGGTGAAGGCGAACGCGTCCCCGCCGACCCGCACCCCGGCCACGTCCAGGGAGAGGGTGGCGGGATCGCCGTCGAGCGGCTGGCCCTTCGGCCCGGTCACCGCGGTCAGCGTCACATGCAGTCCCTGCCGGGCGTCACCGGCCTCGGGCAGCGGCGCGTCGGTGACGTAGACGTCCTGGACGGCGCCCGTCGTGGTGGTGGCCGTGAACCGCGCGCACACTTGCGGCAGGGTCTTCAGCCAGGCCAGCACGCCGTCCACGGCCTTCGCCGGCTGGCCGGAGACCTGGTAGCGCAGCTGCGCGCCGGTGTCGGAGTCGTCGAGGCCGGTGACCGCGCGGGCGGGGGCGCCGAGGAGTTCGTCGGCGTAGAGGGCGTCCAGCAGCCGCTGGCACTGGCCCGCCGGGGTCTTCGCCTTCAGCAGCCCGTCCCGCCACGTCGCGGCGCCCTGGGTCGGGACCCAGGGGCCGCCCAGGTCGGTGTCCGTGATGAGGGCGGCACGGGCCTGGTCGTCGGTGAGCGCGGTGGTGGTCGAGGGGGCGTGGGCGGACGGGGCGGTGGCCGCCGCGGACGAGGCGGGGACGATCGGGGCGTGCGGGGCCCCCTCGTCCGCGCTGAGACACCCGGACGCGATCAGAAGGGTGGTGGCGGACAGGCCGGAGGCGAGGAGGGTGCGGGCGCGGGTCATCGGGTGCCTCCGGCGGATGGTTCGGGACTCCGTCCCTCCACCGGATCACCGGGGGTACGAGCCGGCCAGCGCGGTGGGCCGTACGGGTGAGCGTGCCCGCAGCGGCGAGGAGCGCGCTTGCAGCACGACGCCCCGGTCCCCTCGGGGTGAGGGGGCCGGGGCGTCAGGGCCGGAACGGCGTCCGGGACCGGGGCCGGTGTGTCCCGGCCCCGGGTGGTTCAGGAGCGGGCCGTGCGGCGGCGCTTCGTCGCCAGGACGATGGCCGCGCCGCCGACCAGCAGGGCCGCGGCACCGCCGGCGATGACGCCGGTGTTGCTGCCGCCGCCGGTCTCGGCGAGGTCCCCGCTGCCGCCGGCCGGGGTGGCGGCGGCCGCGGCGGTGTCCGTGGCCGACGCGGAGGCCTCCGCGGCCGGGGTGGACTCGCCCGCGGCGGGGGTGGACTCGTCCGCGGCCGGGGTCGTCTCCGTGGACG
>NZ_VJZD01000200.1 GCF_009377175.1 Streptomyces adustus | reverse complement strand
GCCCCGGCACACCCCGCTGGCGTGCGTGCCGCAGGAGGACGGTCGCGGCTGGCTCCTGGTCGGCTCCAACTTCGGCCGCGACGACCATCCCGCCTGGACCCACAACCTGCTCGCGCACCCGGAGGCGCCCTTGCGTTCGGGCGGGCGGTGCGGGCGGCGGGACACCGTCTGGTCGTGGTCACCCCCACGCAGGGGATGGTGCCCGCGCTGCTGCCGGCGCAGGACCGGACGGTCACCGGCGCCCTGCTGGACCTCGCCCAGCAGGTGCGCCTGCTGGCGTACGACCCGGGCGACCGCGACGCATGCGTCGGCGCGGACGAACGGATGATCGCGGGATGCCGGCATCTGCTGGCCGTGTGGGACGGCTCGCCGTCCAGCGGCCGGGACGCCACCGCGCATCTGGTGGCGTACGCCCGTGCGCACGCCGTTCCGGTCGACGTCGTATGGCCCCAGGGCGCAGCGCGCGAAGGCATGCGCATCGCGCCGGAACCGGACCGCGACGACGTTCCACGCGGCAGCGGCGACTCGTCGGCCACCGTGGGTCCGTGGCCCACCCCTGAAACCAGTGAGGCGGGAACATCCCGATGACCGGCACCACCACGACCGTGCACCACCTCACCACCGGGACGGATGGTGGCGGGCGTGAGCGGAGCACCGTGCCGGCGGGCGGCACCGGAGCCTCCCGTGCCTTCGCCTGGCTGCTGATCGTCTCCGGCGCGCTCGGCATCCTCGCCTCCTTCGTGATCACCGTCGACAAGTTCCAACTGCTACAGGACCCGCACTTCTCACCCTCGTGCAACCTCAGCCCGATCCTGTCCTGCTCCGACGTGATGAAGAGCGCCCAGGCGTCCGTGTTCGGCTTTCCGAACCCGTTGCTGGGCCTCCTCACCTATCCGGTGGTCGTCGCCGTCGGGTTCGCACTGCTGGCCGGGGCCCGTTTCCGCCGGTGGTTCTGGCTGGGTCTGAACGTCGGCACGCTGTTCGGCGCGGGCTTCTGCATGTGGCTCATGACCCAGGCGCTGTACGAGATCGGCGCGTTGTGCCTGTGGTGCTGCCTGGCCTGGGCGGCCACCATCGCCATGTTCTGGTACACCACCGCGCACAACCTTCGGCACGGGATCGTCCGCGCGCCCCGGGAAGTGGTCGCGGGTGCGCTGGAGTTCCACTGGGTGGTGCCGGTCACCTGGTGTCTGGGCATCGTGATGCTGATCGCCACACGCTGGTGGGACCACTGGCAGACGCTGCTCTGAAACCCTCCGTCTGCCGGCCGGGTCTCCTCGGATGTCGAGGCGGCCCGCCATGCCGAGGAGCGGGAGCCGGCGCTCCATCGGGGCGAAGAGGGGCCGTTGGGCCCTATCGGCGGGACCGGACAGGGGCTGTTGGGCTCTATCCGGGCCGGGGGCCCCACAGCCGATCATGGGACGGCGGCCGGGAAGGGCCAGGTCCATTCCCGCACTTCAGGTCCTTCCCGGCACGTCGACGACAGCACCAATCGACATCAACCAATCGACATCGACTGTCGACATCTGCCGATCGATATCAACCGATCGGCACCGACCGGCCGATATCGACTGATGGGGAGGACACCGTCCGGTGGACGAGATACAACAGCCGGGGACCGCACGGCCGGGCGCCGGCGTCGCCGTGGCAGACGGTCCATCCGGACCTGTGGCAGGACCGGCACCCCGGCCCGCGTGGACGGACTGGCTGACGACCACCGACCACAAGAAGATCGGGACGATGTACCTGGTCACGGCGTTCGCGTTCTTCCTCGTCGGCGGCGTGCTGGCGCTGGTGATGCGCGCCGAGCTCGCCCGTCCCGGCCTGCAGATCATGTCGAACGAGCAGTTCAACCAGGCCTTCACCATGCACGGCTCGATCATGCTGCTGATGTTCGCGATGCCCCTGTTCACCGGCTTCGCCAACTGGATCATGCCGTTGCAGATCGGTGCCCCGGACGTGGCCTTCCCCCGGCTGAACATGCTGGCCTACTGGCTGTTCCTGTTCGGCTCGTCGATCGCCGCGTTCGGCTTCCTCACCCCGGGCGGCGCCGCCGACTTCGGCTGGTTCCTGTACGCGCCGCTGTCCGACGCCGTCCACTCGCCGAGCATGGGCGCCGACCTGTGGATCATGGGCGTCGCCCTGTCCGGCTTCGGGAGCATTCTCGGCGCGGTCAACTTCATCACCACGATCATCTGCATGCGCGCGCCGGGCATGACCATGTTCCGGATGCCGATCTTCACCTGGAACGTGCTGCTGACCGGCGTCCTGGTCCTGATCATCTTCCCGGTGCTGGCCGCCGCGCTGTTCGCGCTGGAGTGCGACCGCAAGTTCGGCTCCCACGTCTTCGACGCGGCCAACGGGGGCGCGCTGCTGTGGCAGCACCTGTTCTGGTTCTTCGGCCACCCGGAGGTGTACGTCCTCGCCCTGCCGTTCTTCGGCATCGTCTCCGAGGTGATCCCGGTCTTCGCCCGCAAGCCGATGTTCGGCTACATGGGCCTGATCAGCGCCACCATCGCCATCGCGGGCCTGTCCGTGACCGTGTGGGCCCATCACATGTACGTCACCGGCGGTGTCCTGCTTCCCTTCTTCTCCTTCATGACCTTTCTGATCGCGGTCCCGACCGGCGTGAAGTTCTTCAACTGGATCGGCACCATGTGGAAGGGCTCCCTGAGCTTCGAGACACCGATGCTGTGGGCCACCGGCTTCCTGATCACCTTCGTCTTCGGCGGGTTGACCGGCGTGATCCTCGCCTCGCCGCCGATGGACTTCCACCTGTCCGACTCGTACTTCGTGGTCGCGCACTTCCACTACACGGTCTTCGGTACGGTCGTGTACGCGATGTTCGCCGGCTTCCACTTCTGGTGGCCCAAGTTCACCGGCAAGATGCTCGACGAGCGCCTCGGCAAGATCACCTTCTGGACGCTGACGGCCGGTTTCCACCTGACCTTCCTGGTCCAGCACTGGCTCGGCGTCGAGGGCATGCCCCGCCGCTACGCCGACTACCTCGCCGCCGACGGCTTCACCGCCCTCAACACCCTGTCCACCATCGGCTCGTTCCTGCTGGGACTGTCGATCCTGCCGTTCCTCTACAACGTGTGGAAGACCGCGAAGTACGGGACGAAGGTCGAGACCGACGACCCCTGGGGCTACGGCCGCTCACTGGAGTGGGCCACCTCCTGCCCGCCACCGCGCCACAACTTCGTCTCCCTGCCCCGCATCCGCTCCGAGTCCCCGGCCTTCGACCTGCACCACCCGGAGATCGCCGCACTCGAGGAAGTGGGCTGAGCCGTGGCAGGGGCCGTTCCGGCGCTGGGCGCCGCGCTGCTGACCGCCGCCGGCTGCGTCTGGTACGTCCCTGCCGTCGCCGACCTGCGCGCGGGCGCCGACCGGCCGGTCTCCCGCCGTACCGCGGCTGCGGCCTGTCTGACGGGCTGGACGACGCTCGCCGCCATCGCCGTACTGCTCTTCGCCGGCGCGGCGTGGCAGGCGGCGTGCGCGACGGCGACGGCGGGCGCGACCGTCACGGCCGTCCTGCGGATCCGTGCCGCCGTGCAGCACCGTCACGAGGTCCGGGAGACCGTCCGACACTGGGCGGCACTGGCCCCCGGCCTGCCCGGGCACGGCCGGGGCGACGACCGCTCCCGATACGTTTTCGCGGTTCTTCTCGCCTGCGGCCTGGTCGTCACCGTGGTCACCACGTCCGTCGCGATGGCCGTGGGCTCCGGCGGCGGGAACTGAGCGACGGATGCCGTCGCGGCCACCGTCACCGGCCCGGCTCTCACCGAGCTGCGGCCGTGGCGGAGCCGACGGCTCCGAGAGGGGACGTTTCTCGCTTGCGCCCAGGATGCCGAGCCCGACGCTCGCCCCTGGTCGGCAGCAGCTCGATCACCGCCTGCTCACAGGTCGTTCGACGGGCAGTAGAGCGGGGCCGTGTCCGCGTTGTCCTTGGTGACCAGGCGGAGGGGCGTCCGGGCGATCCTGTCGACCCGGTCGTCGTCGCGCAGCAGGGCCACGGCGTTGGTGACGGCCAGTGCGCCGGTGTCCGCGGCCGAGTTGGCGACCGTGGCGGAGAAACGGCCGTCCTTGAGGGCGACCAGGGCCTCGTCGGTGCCGTTGACCGTCACGATCTTGACGTCCGCGGCGCCGGCCGCGTCGAAGGCCTTGCGGACCGCGAAGGCCATCTCCTCGTTCGCGACGAAGACGTAGTCGAGGTCCGGATGGTCCTTGATCATGCTTTTCGCGACCTCCCGCGCCCGTGCCGGGTCGAACATCCCGGCCCCGGTCGCGACCACCTCGGCGTTGGCCGGCAGGGCCCCCTTGAATCCGCCCACGAGCAGGTCGGACGCGGCGCCGGGGGCGCCCGCCACGACGCCGACCCGGACGTCCTTCCCGGCCGCGTCCTCGCCGATCCAGTCGGCGTCGAGGCTGCCGACCTTCTTCAGATCGACCACCACGGCGCCGAGCAGGCCGGACGTGTCGTCGGGGACGACCGAGGTCAGGAAGATCGGGATGCCCGAGGCCTTCGCCCTGGCGATGTCGTCCTTGAGGGCGCGGACGTCGACGGTCTGCACGATCAGCGCGTCGACCTTCTTCGCGATCATTTCCTTGATGTTGGTCAGCTCGGTGGCGGCGTCCTGGTGCGAGTCGGCCGTGTAGACCTTGGCCCGGTTGTTCTTCGCCTCCGCCTCCACGGCAGCCTGGAGGCAGGTGTGGAACTGCGTGGTGCCGCCGTTGACGAAGCCGAGGGTGAGGGGCCCGGTGACCGCGTCCGAGGCGGCGTCCTGTGCCAGGCCGCATCCGCTGAGCAGCAGGCTGGTACCGAGGGCAGAAGCGACCAGCGCTCTTCGGGGGCGAGCGGGCACGGGCATGTCTGGGCCGCCTTTCGGGCGCATTCGGGAATGCAGCGGCATGCCACGACCATCGGGACGTACGGCGACAGAAGTTCGCGGAACCGCAGGACGGCAGCAGACGGTACAGCCGGGGCGAAGAAGGGCACCCTCCCGGGAACGCAAGGTAATGCTGCGCGTCACAGACCCCTCACACGGCGCAGCAGCCTCTAGTGTCAAACGGCTCGGCAGGGATCTTGGGCAGTGCACCCCACGCCACGGCTCAGCCCTCGTCGTCTCCGTAGTGGTCCCCGTCGGCGAGGAACTCCGCGTCCTCGCCCTCCTCCTCCAGCGCCTGTCGGACCACCCGCAGGGCCAGGCCCTGGGAGTAGCCCTTGCGGGCGAGCATGCCGGCCAGGCGGCGCAGCCGTCTGTCGCGGTCGAGTCCGCGGGTGGCACGCAGCTTGCGGGCGACGAGTTCGCGCGCGGTCGTCTCCTCCTGCTCCGAGTCGAGCCGGGCGACGGCTTCGTCGATCAGGGTGGAGTCGACGCCCTTGGTCCGCAGTTCCTGGGCGAGAGCGCGCCGGGCCAGCCCCCGGCCGTGGTGCCGGGACTCCACCCAGGCACCCGCGAACGCGCCGTCGTCGATCAGTCCGACCTCCTCGAACCGCGACAGCACCGCGTCGGCGACATCGTCCGGGATCTCCCGCTTGCGCAGGGCGTCCGCGAGCTGCTTGCGCGTGCGCGGGGTCCCGGTGAGCAGGCGCAGACAGATCGCCCGCGCCCGCTCAGCCGGGTCTCCCGAGGACTCCCCCGCCTCGGCCCTCGACGAGGAGGAGGGGCCTTCGTCCTGTGGGCCGCCGGACGGCTGCGCGGCACCGCGCCGCCGACGACCGCGTCCACCGCGCCCCGCAGAGCCCTCGCGCGACGCCGGCTCACCCCCGTACGCGTCGTGCTCCGGCCCCCCGTGGCCGTGACCACCGTCGTCCGACACCCCGTACCCGTAACCGACGTCGTCCGGCCCCTCGTACCCGTGTCCGTCCTCGTCGGCTCCCCCGTACGGGCCGTTGTCCACGCCTTCGGGGCCGCCCCGACCTCGCCTTCCCCGCCTGAGCGGGGCGTCGAGGCGGTCGTACTCGGCCCAGTCGGTTCGTCGTGTCACGGGTCAGCTCTTGGCAGCCGCGGTCTTGGTCCTGGTGGCCTTGGCAGCGGCGGGAGCGGGCACGGTCTTCGCGGTCTCGTCCGCGGCCGCGGTCGCCGAGGCCGCCGCGTCCGCGCCCGGCTGCGCGGTGGGCTCCTCCGGCCGCACGCCGACGCCCAGCTTCTCCTTGATCTTCTTTTCGATCTCGTTGGCCAGGTCGGGGTTGTCCTTCAGGAAGTTGCGCGCGTTCTCCTTGCCCTGGCCGAGCTGGTCGCCCTCGTAGGTGTACCAGGCACCTGCCTTGCGGACGAAGCCGTTCTCCACGCCCATGTCGATCAGGCCGCCCTCACGGCTGATGCCCTGGCCGTAGAGGATGTCGAACTCGGCCTGCTTGAAGGGCGGCGCAACCTTGTTCTTGACGACCTTGACGCGCGTGCGGTTGCCGACCGCGTCCGTGCCGTCCTTCAGCGTCTCGATGCGGCGGATGTCGAGTCGCACCGAGGCGTAGAACTTCAGCGCCCGGCCACCGGTCGTGGTCTCCGGGGAGCCGAACATCACGCCGATCTTCTCGCGGAGCTGGTTGATGAAGATCGCCGTCGTCTTCGACTGGTTGAGCGCGCTGGTGATCTTCCGCAGGGCCTGGCTCATCAGACGGGCCTGGAGACCCACGTGGCTGTCGCCCATCTCGCCCTCGATCTCCGCGCGCGGGACGAGTGCGGCGACGGAGTCGATGACGATGAGGTCGAGCGCACCGGAGCGGACCAGCATGTCCACGATCTCCAGCGCCTGCTCGCCGTTGTCCGGCTGGGACAGGATCAGGTTGTCGATGTCGACGCCGAGCTTCTTCGCGTACTCGGGGTCGAGCGCGTGCTCCGCGTCGACGAAGGCGACCTGGCCGCCGGCCTTCTGCGCGTTCGCCACCGCGTGCAGGGTCAGGGTCGTCTTGCCGGAGGACTCCGGGCCGTACACCTCCACCACGCGGCCGCGCGGCAGGCCGCCGACACCCAGGGCGACGTCGAGTGCGGTCGACCCGGTGGGGATGACCTCGATGGGCTCGTTCGGCCGCTCGCCCAGGCGCATCACCGCGCCCTTGCCGAATTGCCGTTCAATCTGTGCGAGCGCGGCGTCGAGCGCCTTCTCGCGGTCGGTTCCTGCCATGGGTTCCACCCGGTTTGCTTGAGTCGATCGCTTCACGTCAAAGACGCTAACGCCTGCCACTGACAATGCGCCCCGACGCCGGTCCGGCCTGTGGATAACTCGGGTACCTACCCCATCAAACCGGGCCTAAATGCCACCCGAGGGCCATGCCGGAGCTTCCATAAGAATGGATGTTCGATTTTCGTGTCAAGCGCACCACGCGCCACCTCCGAGCCTACGTTCACGTACCGACGGCGCCCCGGATCCGGCGTCCGGGCCGCCCGGCAGGCCCCGGGCGACCCGGACGGCCCCCGCGGCTACTTCCCCCGGCGTACGCCGACCACCTCCGGCCGGACGACGACGGCACGCGCCGTTCCCGCGAGGCTCAAGCCATGAACAGCAGCGACGGGACCATGCCCGGCAGCGGGGAGACCGGCCACCGAGACGGCCGGAAGGACAGCCGTGCGAACGGCCGCGGGCACGGCCTCCCCGGCGCCGCCCTCGACCCTCCGGGCCCGGCCGCGGACCGCCCCCTCGACCCTCCGGGCCCGATCCCGCACCGCTCCCCCGGCCTTCCGGGCCCGGCGGTGGACCGCCTCCACCTGGCGACCGGCCTGGTCCTGGTTCTCTCCGGGCTCCTGCATCTGCTGGTGTTCGCCGTCGACGGCGGCCCCTGGGACGGCCCCGTCTCCTGGCGCAAGCCGGTGACCTTCGGACTGTCCTTCGGCGTGACGCTGATCACGGTCGCCTGGGTCACGTCGTATCTGCGCATGGGGCGCCGGCTGCGCTCCGGGCTGCTGACCGTCTTCGCCGCGGACTGCGTCGTGGAGGTCGGCGGGATCACCCTCCAGGCGTGGCGCCGGGTGCCCTCGCATCTGAACATGGAGACCCCCTTCGACACGGCGGTGTCCATGACGCTCGCGGTGGGCGGGGGTGTCCTCGTGGTGCTGCTGGCCCTGTTCGCGGTCTCGTCCTTCCGGAACCGGCCGACCGGTCCCGCGGGGATGCCGCTGGCGGTGCGCTCCGGGTTCGCGGTCCTGCTCGTCGCGCTGGCCTCGGGCGCCGCGATGATCGCGCGCGGGGTCGTGCTCACCCGTACCGGCCATCAGGAGGCCGCCTACCACTCGACGGCCGCGCTGAAGCCGCTGCACGGGGTCAGCCTGCACGCGGTCCTGGTCCTGCCCGCGCTGGCCTGGCTGCTGTCCCGCACGTCCTGGAGCGAGCAGGTCCGGCACCGGATCGTGGCCGTGGGCGTCGGCTGCTACGCCGCCGCCGTCGCCGCCGCCGGGGTGTGGGCGGTCCTCACGTACTGACCGGCCCCCCGGGCTCTCCGCGCGTCATTCGGACTCCCGGTCGGCCTCCTGGACGGAACCTTCACCGGACCGGGTGTCCGGGGACCGCCGCGCCAGCTGCCACGCGCGCGTGAACAGACTGGAACCCTCGCCACGTCGTCGGTGCCCGTGCACCCGGGGATCGTCCGTGACGGCGTAGCGCTTCACATACGCGCCGAGGAACGCCTGCAACGTGGCGACCGCGGGGATGGCGATCAGCGCGCCGACCGCGCCGAGCAGGGCGGTGCCCGCCACGACCGACCCGAAGGCGAGCGCGGGATGGATGTCGACGGTCTTCTGGGTCAACTTGGGCTGCAACACGTAGTTCTCGAACTGCTGGTAGATCACGACGAAGCCCAGCACCCACACCGCGTACCAGGGGTTGACGGTGAAGGCGATCAACATGGGCAGGGCGCCCGCGAGATACGTGCCGATGGTGGGGACGAACTGCGAGACCACACCCACCCACAGACCGAGCACCGGCGCGTACGGGATGCCCAGGGCCTCCAGCAGGATGTAGTGGGCGACGCCCGAGATCAGCGCCATCAGCCCGCGCGAATACAGATAGCCGCCGGTCTTGTCGACGGCGATCTCCCAGGCGCGCAGCACCTCGGCCTGTCGGGCGGGCGGCAGCACGGAGCAGATGGTGCGGCGCAGCCGTGGCCCGTCGGCGGCGAAGTAGAAGGAGAACAGCGCGACCGTCAGCAGCCGGAAGAGGCCGCCGAGCACCTGCGTGGACACGTCCAGCACACCCGCGGCGCTGTTCTGCGCGTACCTCCTCAGCCAGTCGGAGTGGAGCAGTCCCTCCTGGACATCGACCCGTCTGAGGTGGGTGTGGAACGTGGTGTTGATCCAGTTGATGACCGAGTCGAGATAGTCCGGGAAGCCCTCGATCATCTTGATGATCTGCCCGGCGAGCATGGATCCGAGCAGCACGACGAATCCGGCGGTGACGATCAACAGCCCGAAGAACACCAGGAAGGTGGCGAGCCCCCTGCGCATGCCGTGGGCGGCCATCCAGCTCACCGCGGGTTCTATGGCGAGCGCCAGGAAGAACGCGATGACTATGTTGATCAGCAGTCCGATCAGCTGGTGGAAGGCCCAACTGCCGAGCTGGAACACAGCGATGAGTGAGAGCGCGAGCACCATGGCGCGCGGCAGCCAGCGGGGCATGCGTGCGGCCGCCCCGGTGGCCGCGTCCGCCGGCGGGGCCGGCGGCGTCGTGCCGTACGGGGAGGTGTGCGGGGCGGACTGTCCGGTCTCGTCAGTGGGTGCCACGGACCAAGTCTCGCCCACGCCACCGACAACCGGTCACCGCATGCCGATCTTCGTGGCTGTTCAGCGCTTCTCCTGCGGTACGCCCATCACGGTGCAGACCACCCGCCACACGTCCTTGGCCGCCCAGCCGGCCGCCAGTGCCTCGTGCACCGTGCGCCCGCCGAGTTCCGACATCACATGATCGCGTGCGAACGTCTCGGCGCCCGCACCGAAGTGCTCCGCCATCCGCTGCCAGAAGACCGTCAACCGCATGACTCCAGTATCCAGCCCCCTGGGGGTGGGCCCGCGCCGGGACCGCTTGCCGAGAACGCTTTCCGCCCTACGGTCTGACGCATGTCCGCAACAGGAGCTTCCGCACCCCCCTCGACACCCCCGGCCCGTTCCCCGCTCTTCCGCGCCGAGCAGTTCGTCTGGCTCACCGCGCGCGTGCTGGAGCAGCGCCTCTTCGCGTATCACTTCCTCAACGGCAGTCCCGATCCGGTGGAGACGGCGCTGGACGCCTACCGCAACCAGGACGGCGGGTACGGCAACGCGCTGGAACCCGATCTGCGCGGCCCGGTCAGCCAGCCGCTGCACACCGCGCACGCCCTGCGCGTCCTGGACGCCATCGGACGCTGCGGCGGCCAGCGGGTGGAACGCGTGTGCCGCTACCTGACCGCCGTCTCCACGCCGGACGGCGCCCTGCCCGCCGTCCACCCCAGCCAGCGCGGCTACCCGGCGGCGCCCTTCGTCCCGGTCGTGGACCAGCCGCCCAGCGAACTCCTGGCCACCGGGCCGGTGGTGGGTGTGCTGCACCGCAACGAGGTGTGGCATGCCTGGCTGTTCCGGGCCACGGACTTCTGCTGGCAGCAGATCGAATCCCTGGACAAGTCCCACCCCTACGAGATCGAGGCCGCCGTGGCCTTCCTGGACTCCGCTCCCGACCGCCCGCGCGCGGAGGCGGCCGCCGACCGTCTGGGCCGCCTGGTGCGTGAGCAGCGCCTGGTGGCCCTGGACCCGGACCGCCTCGACACGTACCCCGTCGCGCCGGGCTACGCCCCGGGCGAGCACCACTTCCCGCACGACTACGCCCGCACCCCGCGTTCCCTCGCGCGCGCGTGGTTCACGGACGAGGAAGTGAGCCGCTCGCTGGACTTCCTCGCGAGCGAGCAGCGGGAGGACGGCGGCTGGCCCCTGCGCTGGCGGCAGTGGGCCGCGGGCCCCGCCCTGGAGGCCCGTCCGATGGTGACCGTCGAGGCGCTGCGCACCCTCAGGGCGTACGGCCGCTCGGTCGGCTGACCGGGCCGCGCTCAGCCGCCCATGGCGCGCACTCCCGCGGTCACCACCACGGCTGCCGCGACGACCAGCAGGAACGGCGCGCGCAGCACGAGCGCCACCGCGGCCGCGGCAAGCCCCGCGGCCCTGGCGTCCAGCACGAGCGTGTGCCCGTCGGCGAAGGTCTGCTGGGCCGTGAGGGCGGCGAGCAGGGCGACCGGCAGCAGCGCGGCGAGCCGCCGGACGAGCGGGCGCTCGAGTGCCCCCGCGGGGACGAGCAGTCCGGCGAGTTTGGCGGCGTAGCAGCCGAGGGCGGTCGCGCCGATGGCGATCCACGTGTTCAACGGTCCTCCTTCTCCACAGGGCCGGGTTCCGCGAGGTCACGCGCCCCGCCCCGGCGGCGACCGGTCACGTAGAGGACGGCCGGCGCCGCGAGCGCGGCCACCAGGACGGGCACTCCCGCGGGCAGTACCGACAGCAGCCCGAGGCCGAGCAGGACCGCGAGGCCCGCGACGGCCCGCTCGGTGGTGGACCTCAGCATCGGGGCCAGGAGCGCCAGGAAGACCGCGGGTCCGGCCGCGTCGAGACCCCAGGCGCCGGTGTCCCCGATGGCCTCGGCGCCCAGCGCGCCGAGCAGGGTGGTGAGGTTCCACAGCAGGTACAGGCTGAGCCCGGTGACGGTGAACCCCAGGCGGGCGCTGCGCCGGGTCGGCTGCGCCAGCGCGACGGCGGTCGTCTCGTCGATCACCCAGTGGGCGGCGAACGGACGCACGGCGCGCGGAAGGGCCAGCAGCTGTGACAGACGCAGTCCGTAGAACGCGTTGCGCACCCCCAGGAAGAACGCGCCCGCGGCGGCCGTGAGCGGGTTGCCGCCGGCCGCGAGGGCCCCCACCAGCGCGAACTGGGACGCCCCGGTGAACACCAGCAGGCTGAGGACGCAGGTCTGCACCGGTGTGAGCCCGCTGCCGGCCGAGGTCACCCCGAAGGCGAAGCCGGACAGTCCTACGGCGACCCCGACTCCGAGGGCGTCCCGTACGACGGCGCCGTCGGGTTTCTCCCCGTGCCCGGCGCGACTGTCCGCGAGTGCTGTCTGTTCTGTCACGTTCCGGACGGTACGGACGGCCGCCGCCGCGCGTCTTGTACGTTCTTGCGCTCGTATACGCCCATGCGCTCGCGCACGCCCGCACGCTCGGTCACGCCCGCACGCTCGTGCACGCCCTTGCGCTCGCGCTGGTAGGCGCCCGGGGGCACGCCCACGATCCGCGCGAAGTGGCGGTTGAGGTGCGGCTGGTCGGCGAACCCGACCGCGATCGCGGTTTCCGCGGGCGCCGTCCCCTCGTCCAGCAGCCGCCGCGCCCGGCGCACCCGGGCGTCCGTCAGCCAGGTGTGCGGCGGCATCCCGTAGACGTCCCGGAACGCGCGGAGCAGCGCGAACGGGCTGGTCCCGAGGTCGGCCGCCAGCTGCTCCAGGGTCGGCGGCCCGGCCATCCGGTCCTCCAGCACGGCACGCGCGCGTGCCGCGGTCCGGGCGCCCGCGGTGCGTACCTCGCGCCGTGGCAGCGGGCCGCCGTTCAGCCGGAGCAGCCGGGTCACCGCGACCCTCAGCAGGGTGTCGGCGGCCAGTGCGTTCCCCTCGTCCGCGGCACGCAGCACCTGGTGCACCAGTCCGACGGTGTACGGGTCGTCGAGTACGGGACTGACGAATCCCGGGGTGCCCCGCAGGACGGTCGTCTCGGCCGCTATCTCCGCCACGAGCTCCGGCGAGGGGTACACGGCCCCGTACCGCCAGCCCTCGGGCACCCCCGCGCGCCCGGTGTGCGGGGTGTCGGGGTTGACCAGGGCCAGCGCCCCGGCACCCGCGTACTGGTCGCCGCCGCCGTGGTGGAAGACCTCCACGCCCTCGGCGATGGCGGCGATCACGAAGTTCTCGTGGGTGTGCCGCACGAAGGTCTTGCGCACGTACCGGGCGCGCAGCAGATCGACCCCCGGCAGTTCCGCGTACTGCCAGTGCCGTGCCCGCTCGCCCGAACCTGCCATGGGCTCATTCTCCGCCACGGCCGACCCCACGGCGATCGCCGGGTCCCGCGAACGGAGGGGTATCCGCGCAGGTCAGGGCGATTGTCAGTGGCCGGGTGCAGGATGGACGCATGGTCAGCTCCGCACACCGAGCCCTCGACGGCTTCTCCCCCGCGACCCGCGGCTGGTTCACGGGGGCGTTCTCCGCGCCCACCGCGGCCCAGGCGGGCGCGTGGCAGGCCATCCGCGAGGGCTCGGACGTGCTGGTGGTCGCCCCGACCGGCTCGGGAAAAACGCTGGCCGCGTTCCTCGCCGCCCTGGACCAGCTCGCCTCCACCCCGCCCCCGGCCGACCCCCGCAAGCGCTGCCGGGTGCTGTACGTCTCCCCGCTGAAGGCGCTCGCGGTCGACGTCGAGCGCAATCTGCGCAGCCCGTTGACCGGCATCCGCCAGGAATCCGTGCGCCTGGGCCTGCCCGAGCCCGAGGTGAAGGTCGGCATCCGCTCCGGCGACACACCGCCCGCGGAGCGCCGCGCGCTGGCCACCCGGCCGCCGGACATCCTGATCACCACCCCGGAGTCCCTCTTCCTGATGCTGACGTCGGCCACCCGCGACGCGCTGACCGGCATCGAGACGGTGATCCTCGACGAGGTGCACGCGGTGGCGGGCACCAAGCGGGGCGCGCACCTGGCGCTCTCCCTGGAGCGGCTGGACGAGATCCTGCCGAGGCCGGCCCGCCGGATCGGCCTCTCGGCGACCGTCCGCCCGGTGGACGAGGTCGCGCGCTATCTCTCCCCCCGCCGCAAGGTGGAGATCGTCCAGCCGAAGTCGGGCAAGGAGTTCGACCTCTCGGTCGTCGTCCCGGTCGAGGACCTCGCGGAGCTGGGCGGCTCTCCCGTCGCCGACGGCTCCGAGGGCAAGGAGCGTCCTTCGATCTGGCCGCACGTGGAGGAGCGGATCGCCGACCTCGTGCAGTCCCACCGGTCCACGATCGTCTTCGCCAACTCCCGCCGTCTCGCGGAACGTCTGTGCAACCGGCTCAACGAGATCGCCTATGAGCGGGCCACCGGCGAGCCCCTCGCCGAACACCACGCGCCCGCCGAGCTCATGGGCGGCTCGGGAGCGGCCCAGGGCGCCCCGCCAGTCATCGCGCGCGCCCATCACGGCTCGGTGTCCAAGGAACAGCGCTCCCTCGTCGAGGAGGACCTGAAGGCGGGCCGGCTGCCGGCCGTCGTCGCCACCTCCAGTCTCGAACTCGGCATCGACATGGGCGCCGTCGACCTGGTCGTCCAGGTCGAGTCGCCGCCGTCCGTCGCCTCCGGCCTCCAGCGCGTCGGCCGCGCGGGACACCAGGTGGGCGCCGTCTCCACCGGCGTGGTGTTCCCGAAGTACCGCGGTGACCTGGTCCAGGCCGCCGTGGTCACCGAGCGGATGCGCGTGGGCGCCATCGAGTCCCTGAAGGTCCCCGCCAATCCCCTGGACGTGCTGGCCCAGCAGGTGGTCGCGATGACGTCCATGGACACCTGGCAGGTCGACGACCTGCTCGCCGCGGTCCGCCGCGCCGCCCCGTTCGCCTCGCTGCCGGAGTCGGCGTTCACCGCGGTCCTCGACATGCTCGCCGGCCGCTACCCGTCGGATGCCTTCGCGGAGCTGCGCCCGCGCGTGGTGTGGGACCGGGTCGCGGGCACGATCACCGGCCGCCCGGGTGCGCAGCGCCTCGCCGTCACCTCCGGTGGCACGATCCCCGACCGCGGCCTGTTCGGCGTGTTCCTGGCCGGCGCAGACCCGAAGAAGGGCGGCGGCCGGGTCGGCGAACTGGACGAGGAGATGGTCTACGAGTCCCGGGTGGGGGACGTCTTCACGCTGGGCACCAGCTCCTGGCGCATCGAGGACATCACCCGCGACCGGGTCCTGGTCTCCCCCGCCCCCGGGGTACCGGGCCGGCTGCCCTTCTGGAAGGGCGACCAGCTGGGTCGGCCGCTCGAACTGGGTCGCGCGCTGGGCGCGTTCCTGCGCGAGGTCGGCTCGCTGCCGAAACAGGACGCCCGGCTGCGCCTGCTCACCGCCGGTCTGGACGCCTGGGCCGCGGACAACGTGCTGACCTACCTGGACGAGCAGCGCGAGGCCTGCGGCCATGTCCCGGACGACCGCACGATCGTCGTGGAGCGCTTCCGCGACGAGCTCGGCGACTGGCGGGTCGTCGTGCACTCCCCCTTCGGCGCCCAGGTCCACGCCCCGTGGGCGCTCGCCCTCGGTGCCCGCCTCGCCGAGCGGTACGGCATGGACGCACAGGTCATGCACGCCGACGACGGCATCGTGCTGCGCCTTCCCGACGCCGACCTGATGGGCCTGGACCTGCTCGACCAGGCACCGATGAAGGCGGGTACGGAGTACGACGCCGACCAGGCTCCGGTCGGCGCGGCGGACGTCGTCTTCGACAAGGGCGAGGTCGACCGGGTCGTCACCGACCAGGTGGGCGGTTCGGCCCTGTTCGCGTCCCGCTTCCGCGAGTGCGCGGCGCGCGCCCTGCTGCTGCCTCGCCGCAACCCGGGCAAGCGCACCCCGCTCTGGCAGCAGCGCCAGCGTGCCGCCCAACTGCTGGAGGTGGCGAGCGAGTTCGGTTCGTTCCCGATCGTGCTGGAAGCGGTCCGCGAATGCCTCCAGGACGTCTTCGACGTTCCCGGTCTCGTCGAGCTGATGGGCGACCTGGAGTCCCGGAAGGTGCGTCTGGTCGAGGTCACCACCCCGGAGCCGTCCCCGTTCGCCCGCTCCCTGCTGTTCGGCTACGTCGCCCAGTTCCTCTACGAGGGCGACTCACCGCTCGCCGAGCGCCGCGCGGCCGCGCTCTCGTTGGACTCGCGGCTGCTGGCCGAGCTGCTCGGCCAGGCGGAGCTGCGGGAACTGCTCGACGCCGAGGTGCTGGCCGAGCTGGAGCGCGAGCTCCAGTGGCGCACCGAGGACCGGCGGGTCAAGGACGCCGAGGGCGTCGCGGACCTGTTGCGTCTGCTCGGGCCGCTCACCGACGTCGAACTGGCCGAGCGCGGCGCCGAACCGCAGTGGGCGCAGGAGCTGGCCGCCGCCCGCCGCGCGATTCGGGTGCGCGTCGCCGGGGCGGACCACTGGGCGGCGATCGAGGACGCGGGCCGGCTGCGCGACGCCCTGGGTACGGCGCTTCCGGTCGGGGTCCCCGAGGCGTTCACCGAGCCGGTCAAGGACCCGCTCGGCGACCTCCTCGCCCGCTACGCCCGTACGCACGGCCCGTTCACCTCCGTCACGGCGGCGGCCCGCTTCGGTCTGGGCGTCGCGGTCACCGAGGGCGCCCTCCAGCGGCTGGCGGCGTCCGGGCGGGTCGTACAGGGCGAGTTCCATCCCGCCGGGATCGGTCAGGAGTGGTGCGACGCGACCGTCCTGCGCCGACTGCGCCGCCGTTCGCTGGCGGCGCTGCGGCACGAGCTGGAGCCGGTGAGCCCGCCGGCGCTCGCCCAGTTCCTCCCCCAGTGGCAGCACATCGGCAAGGGGCACGGGCTGCGCGGCATCGACGGACTGGTGCGTGCGGTGGAGCAGTTGCAGGGCGCGTCGGTGCCCGCGTCCGCTCTGGAGAAGCTGATCCTGCCGTCCCGGGTCGCGCACTACACCCCCGCGCTGCTCGACGAACTCACCTCCGCCGGCGAGGTGGTGTGGGCCGGAGCGGGAGCGCTGCCCGGCAAGGACGGCTGGATCTCCCTGTATCTGGCGGACGCTGCCCCGCTGCTGCTGCCCCCGCCCCACCCGCTGGAGCCGACGGCGCTCCACCAGTCCGTGCTGGACTCCCTCTCCGGGGGCTACGGACTGTTCTTCCGTCAGATCGCCGACCAGGTCCGCGCCACCACCCACCCCGACGCCACGGATCCCCAACTGGCCGACGCGATCTGGGATCTGGCCTGGTCCGGCCGGCTCACGAACGACACGCTGGCGCCCATGCGCTCCCTCCTCGGCTCGGGACGTACCGCGGGCTCCACCGCGCACCGCGCCAGACGCACCGTGCCGCGCGGGCGCTACGGCTCGCTGACGGCGGCCGCCCGCCCCGCCTCCCGCGGCGGCCCGCCGACCGTCGCCGGCCGCTGGTCGCTGCTCCCGCAACGCGAACCGGAGTCCACGGTGCGGGCCCACGCGCTGGCCCGCACCCTTCTGGACCGGCACGGGGTGGTGACCCGGGGTGCGGTCGCCGCGGAAGGCGTCGAGGGCGGGTTCTCCGCGGTCTACCGCGTTCTGTCCGCCTTCGAGGACAGCGGTCAGGCACGGCGCGGTTATGTCGTCGAGGGGCTCGGCGCGGCCCAGTTCGCGATGGACGGCGCGGTGGACCGTCTGCGCGCGGTGGCCAACGCCCGCGAACGCGGAGAGAGCCTGTCGGACCGGACGTCCGCCCCCGGCTCCCTCGACGGCTTCACCTACACGGACGGTGACGACCTGGGCTCCCCGAACTTCCACTCCTCGGACTTCGGTACACCGGACTTCGGCACCCTCGCCGCGTCGGACGCCTTCGCCGCGTCGGACGCCTTCGCCGCGTCGGACGCCTTCGCCGGACAGGACGCCTTCGCCGGGCCCGGCGACCATCTCTCGCCGCGCGACTTCGCCCCGCCCGGCGCGGGCGGCCCCCGAGGTGGCCCCAGCGTCCCGTACGGCGCGGGATCCGCCTTTCCCGGCCGCCGCGTCCGTCCCGCTCCCGCCCCCGGCTCCCGAGCCGTGGTCCTGGCGGCCGCCGACCCCGCGAACGCCTACGGCGCCGCCCTCTCCTGGCCGGAGCCCCCGAGCGGCGCCGGGCACAAGCCCGGCCGCAAGGCGGGCTCCCTGGTGGTGCTGGTCGACGGCGAGCCGGCGATCTACATGGAGCGCGGCGGCAAGACCCTGCTGGCCTGGCCCGAGGACCCGGACGGCGAAGCCGCCGACGACCCCCGCCTGCGGGAGGCGGCGCAGGCGCTCGCCGCTGCCGCCCGGGAGGGTTCCCTCGGCACGGTCACCGTGGAGCGCGTCAACGGCGCCTCGGCCCTGACCTCACCCATCGGCGCGCTGCTGGAAGGAGCGGGTTTCATCGCCACACCCCGGGGCCTGCGGCTACGGGCCTGAGCCGGCCGGTCCGAAGCCATCGGCGACCGCCCCTCCCCGCACC
>NZ_VJZD01000001.1 GCF_009377175.1 Streptomyces adustus | reverse complement strand
GTGTGCCGGTGGGCGGGGTGGCGCCGGCGAACTTCACCGAGTACTTCGCGAAGTCCCAGCTGTTCTGGGCCACGCTGGAGCAGGTGCCGGACGTGCGGCCGCCGTTGTCGGCGGGGGAGCACTGGCGGTCCCGGTTGAGGGACCAGAAGGTGAAGCGGTCCATGTTGTGGCTCGTGGCGAAGTCCAGGACCGTCTGGAAGTCGGCCTGGGAGAAGTACTCGCCCGTGTCGCTGCGGCCGTTCATCCCGGAGAAGCCCTCATGGGCGTACGCGGTCGCCTGGTCCCAGCCGAACGTCGACTGGAGGATCGTGTTGAAGTTGGCGAGCGCGCTGGTCTGGGACGCGGCGCCGTTGAAGCCGCCGTCGAACGGCATGATGGAGAAGTTGTTCGGGGTGAAGCCCTGTGACTTCGCCTCCAGCAGCATCTGCTTGCCGAACCAGCCCGTTCCGTCCGCCGTTCCGGCCGTGGTGACGGACACGTACAGGCCGGGGTTGTTCTGCTGGAGGATCTTGGCGGCGCCGATCTCGTTGTGCACGGCCGCCGTGTTCTCGTACTCCGGCTCCTCGAGGTCGAAGTCGATGGCGTGCAGGCCGTACTTGGTGATGACCTGCTGGTACGCGGCCGCGGTGGCGGTCGCGTCCGAGCAGGCCTGGCCGAGCTTGGTGCCGCCGTAGCCGCCGATCGAGACGGAGACGTCGCCGCCCTTGGCGCGGATGGTGTTGATGACCGACTGCACGGCGGTGTCCGAGGACACGGCCGACGTTCCGCTCCAAGTGGGCGCGCATCCGCCCCCGTTGGGGGCGAGGATGAAGGCGAGCTGGAACGCCTTCAGGCCGGTCGCGTCCATGATGGTGCCCGCGTCCGGCGGGTCGTTGTCCGTCGGCATCAGGTAGGGGGCGGCGGCGTACCACCGGTTGCTGAGCGCGGTGGTCGCGCCCGAGGCGCTGCCGGCGACGAGTGCGGTGGTTCCGGCCGCGGCCAGGCTCACGGCGGCTGCCGCGCCCAGACATGCGCGAAGACGTCTCACTGTGCCTCCAGAGGGGTGGGGGATTCCCAGCTTCCGGGCACTGTCGCGATCACGTCAATCACGTTGGACTAGACCAGACGAGTCTTTGGTCTGGACCAGGTGAAGTGTTTACCCAAGTGCCGTTTACTGTCGGTCACTTGTGCGCCTTACCGGAAAGCGGCGATGTGGCGCCGAGCCCAGTCGGCGAAGCTGCGGGGCGCGCGGCCGAGGACCTGCTGGACATCGGGGCTGATGCGCTGCTCCGCGGGGGTGGGTTCGCCGAGAATGGTCAGAGTCGTCTCGACCACGGGCTCGGGCATGAACCGGAGCATCTCCGCGCGGGCCTCGTCACGGGTCTGCTCGACGAACCGGACGGGTTCGCCGAGTGCGTCGCCGATCGCCTCCGCCCGCTCGCGGGGCGTGCTGAGCACGGGCCCGGTCAGCTCGTAGATCCGTCCGGTGTGGCCGTCCTCCCGCAGGGCCGAGGCGGCGACCTCGGCGATGTCGTCCGGGTCGATCGTCGGCAGGCCCACGTCCGCGAACGGCGCGGCGGCGGTCCTTCGGGTGCGCACCGACTCGGCCCAGGCGTACGCGTTGGAGCTGAAGCCGCCGGGCCGCAGGATCGTCCAGGCCATGCCGGACTGCCGGACGGCGTCCTCGATGGAGCGCGCGGTGTCCCCGTGCGAGGCCGACCCGGGCCGGGTGGCGACTCCCTGGGAGGACAGCAGGACGACTCGGCCGACGCCGCCGGCCTTGGCCACGTCGAGGATGTCCTGTGGGTTCAGCTGGTGTGCGCTGGGGCCCCCGTTCTGGAGGAACAGCGCGTCGGCGCCGTCGAATACGGGCCGAAGGCTCTCTGGGTCGACCAGGTCCGCCCGCCGGTACTCGACGTGCTGCGGTACGTCCGCCGCCGAGATCCCCCGGGATGTCGCGGTCACCCGGACACCGGTCGCCGCGAGGGACTGGACGAGCGATCGGCCGACGTTGCCGGTGGCCCCCGTCACTACGAACATGAACAACTCCCGTGTCGATTCAGCATGGTTGTCACGCCCGGCCGGGCGTGACCGTCGCGGAGAACTGCTCTCCGGACGACACGAGGACGCTAACAGCCTCGGTATAGTAGGTACCTAGAGGAAAGTGACTATCCCGAGGGGGACACGTGGCCGGTGGAACCGACGGGGCGGCCGTCGTGACCGACCCTCAACTCGCCTGTCCGACCAGTGCGGTCGTGGACATCGTGTTCAGCCGGTGGACCACGCCGATCCTGTGGACGCTCAACGCGCACGGTCGGCAGCGCTTCGTCGAGCTGGAACGACGGATCGGCGCGATCACGCCGAAGGTGCTGACCCAGCGGCTGAGGCAACTGGAGCGTGACGGCATGGTCGTACGGACGTACCACCCGGAAGTCCCTCCTCGGGTCGAGTACGAGATCAGCGAGCTGGGCCGCAGCCTTGCCCCGCTCTTCGCGCACCTCGCCGGATGGGCCGCCGCCAACCTGGACCGGGTCGAGCGGGCCCGGCACGACTACGACACCGATCCGGCCCGATAGCGCGTCAGCTGGGAATATCGCTGTTCCCTGCGCCCGGCCTCGACGCGCAGGTGCCGACCTGCCCCGACCGGACGCTGTTCGATCTGGTGCAGCAGTTGGGCGAGGGGCGTCGTTCCTGGGCCGCCACCGTCGCTGCGGGGCCCGTCCCGGCCGAGTCCGTGGCGCGGGACGCCCCGGCCGCGCCTCGGGAGCGCGAGGCCCTGCTGGCCTAAATGGCGGCATCGACGCAGCGGCTGCTGGACGCGCTGCGGGAGGCCGGCCCGGATCGTGGCGCAACTCGACGGCGAGCCGCACCAGTTCGAACTGGTCTGGGCCTGGGAGCCAGCAGGCTAGGACGCTGTGGAGACGTCGGCCGGCTCGACTGTGCCGGCCGCTTCGCGCAGTGCGGACAACAGGCCGCGCAGGGCCGGCTGCTCGAAGGCGATCTCCCGTACGGCCGCCGAGATCACCCGGACCGGCTCGGGATTGCGCACCGGGCGTACGACGACCCCGGGGTGCCGGTTGCGCAGCCCCAGCCGCGGCATCAGGCCGACCCCGAGTCCGGCCGCGACGAAGCCCTGGGCGGTGGCGTAGTCCTCGCTCTGGATGACGAAATCGGGGCTGAAGCCGGCCGCCGCACAGGAGTCGATCACCGGCTCCAGGCAGGGACCGGGCGGCTCGCTGCCGACCCACTGCTCGCCGGACAGTGCGCCCAGGTCGATGACCTCCTCGCCGGCGAGCGGATGACCGAGGGGCAGCACGGCGGCGTAGGGGTCGTCGAGGAGAGGGACGAGTCGGAAGCCGTCGCTGCCGCGGTCGGGTGCCTGGACGACCACGGCCAGGTCGGCCCGTCCCTGTGCCACTTCCCGCAACGGGTCGACGGGGTCGCTGAGTCGAAGGTCGACGCGGACGCCCGGGTGCTCGGCGCGCAGCCGGGCCAGGGCGGGGGCCACCAGTGTGGACCCGGCTGTGGCGAAGTAGCGGACCGTCAGGTGTCCGGTGCGCCCGGCACGGAGGTCGGCGAGGGCGGTCTCGGCCCGGGCGACCGCCGAACCGATCAGAGCCGCGTGCTCGGTGAGCAGCAGGCCGGCGGCCGTGGGCCGCACTCCGCGGCCGACGCGTTCGAGTAGCGCCGTACCGGCCTGCTTCTCCAGCGCCGCCACCTGCTGACTGACAGCTGACGGTGTGTAGCCGAGGTGGGCCGCGGCGGCGGTGACTGTGCCGCTGGTGACCACCGCGCGCAGGACCTGGAGTCGCCTCACGTCAAGCATGTAGCGGAGCTTAACAGAGCAGGTAGAACTTTTCGCTTGTCCTCAAAGGTCGGCTGGGGCACCTTCGAGGGACCGGGACCGAGGCGCCCGCTCCCCGGACCGAGGCGCCCGCTCTCCCCGGTCCGGGGAGCCCGCTCTCCCCGGACCGGGGCCGGAGGGGCCTGCCGGACCGTCCGCCGGGCCCGCCGATCGAAGCGAATGGAGGAATGCCCTCGTGAACAGCGGTACATGGCGCCTGTGGGGTGGCATCCGGGTGGCCGTCCTCGCCCTGCTGTGGGGTTCGACCTTCCTCTGGACCGAACTGGCACTGCGCGGGTTCTCCCCGCTCCAGGTCACGCTCATCCGCTGCACCCTCGGCGCGCTCGTACTCACCGTCGCCTGCTACGCGACGGGCCGGCGCCTGCCTCGCGGTGTCACCGTCTGGCGCCACATCGCCGTCGCGGCCTTCTTTTGCAACGCGCTCCCGTTCGCGCTGTTCGGTCTGGGGCAGCAGACCGTCGACTCGGGTCTCGCCGGGGTCCTGAATTCCACGACCCCCCTCTGGTCCGTCGCCCTCGGGCTGCTCCTCGGCTCGGAACGCGGCCTGCGGCCCCTCCGGCTGACGGGCCTGCTGCTCGGCTTCGCCGGCACGATCGTCATCTTCGCCCCCTGGCGGACGGCCGGGGCGGTCGGCTGGGGTGCCCTCGCCATCCTCGGCGCGGCCGCCAGCTACGCCGTCGCGTTCACGTACATGGGCCGCACCCTGGTCCGCAAGGGCACCCCCACCATCTCCCTGTCCGCCGCCCAGCTCGTCGCCGCCAGTGGGCTGACCGCCGTCATGATGCCGATCGGCGGCCTGGAATCCATCGATCCCGGCCCCGTCGTCCTGGCCGCGGCCGTCGTCCTCGGCGTTGTGTGCACCGCGATCACGTTCCACCTCACCTACCGGATCATCAACGACGAGGGCGCCACCAGTGCGGCCGTGGTCGGCTACCTGCTGCCGGTGGTCTCCGTCCTTCTCGGCGCGGCCGTCCTGGGCGAGCGCCTCGGCGGCCGGGTGCTGCTGGGCATGGCCGTGGTCCTCGCGGGTGTAGGCATGACCCGGGTGGACCGGACGCCGGCCGCACCCTCGGCACCGGTCGGCGCGGAGGCGGCGGCGGGCACACGCCCGGTCCCCGTCAGGCGTGGGTGACGGGAGGTGAGCTCCTCGCCGCCCGCGGTACCGACACGGTCCAAGTCGTCGATCGCCAAGGCCTTCAGCTGGGTTCGGGTTCCCGGAGGTCGACGTCGAACGGCAGGGCGCGCCGGAACACCATCATGGTTCGACCGGGCCCGTTGTAGTCGTCGACGGTCTGCACGTCGAAACCGAGGCGGCGATGGAACGCGATCGAGCCGGTGTTTCCGGGTGATGTGATCGCCTTGAGTCGCTGCGCGCCGTGCCGATGCGCGGCGTCGGCGAACTCCGTGTACAGACGGCGTCCGAGACCGGTGCCGCGGGCGTCGTCCCGAGTGGCGATCAGGTGTACGTACCCGGTGCCGGTCGGAGTGACGAAACCGAGGACGTACCCGTGGATACCGTCCCCGGCGCGGGCGACCAGACAGGTTTCACCGAATTCCTGAACCAGTGCCACAAGGTGCAGGGGCCGAAGGTCGCGCTCCCCCCAGTATCGGTGGTGATCGGCGAGAACCTGGTGGATGTCGGTCATCCCGGCTGACGTGATCTGTAGGCGCATGACAAGCAGCATGGCAGGCGTCCTGCCCGCTCTTCGAGGCCTGCTGGTGCATACGATGACATCGAGCTGACTGGCAGTCATGAACCTTGCTCCGTAAGGCTTTACGAAAGCTGCGGCCGCATCCGACCAGGTGTGGGGACGGCAACGATCAGTCCATGAAGACTGCCGATTCCCGGCATCGGTTGCCGTGGCACACATCGGAGATGATCTTCTCATCGACGACTCGACCACGGAGGTACACACCCATGAGACCGACCCGCGCTGCCCTGCTCGTCGCGGCCACCGCCCTGACGCCTGCTTTGCTGTTAACCACCCCGGCGTTCGCCACCGGTCCATCGACCGCGTCCACGGTTGCGACGGCGACGTCCCCGGCAGCGGTGGACGACATGTCGGACGACGACCTCCGCGTGGCGGTCGCCCGCATCCTGGCGGACCCGAACAGCGGCAAGGCTGTGGTGCGGGAGGCGAACAAGGCTCTCGACGACGGCAGTCCGGAGGCGTTGCGGGCGTTCTTGGAGACCGGTTATCGCCTGGCTCAGGCCGAGGACGACAGTGTCGCCGTGTTCCGCATTCTGTACCTGGCGACCCAGAACGGTGACAAGGCGGTGGTGCGGGAGGCCAACAAGGCTCTCGACGACGGCAGTCCGGAGGCGCTGCGGGCCTTCCGGGAGACCGGCTACCGTCTCGCCAAGGCCGAGGACGACCGGGTCGCCATCGCCCGCATCCTGGCGGACCCGACCATCAGCGCCGCCCTCCGCGCGGCTGCCGAGGACGCCATCGACGGTACGCCGGAGGAGCTGAGGTACTTCCTGGAGGTCGGTCGGTACGAGGTGAACGGTTAGATCCGCAGCCGTGGATGGTGCCGGAAGTGCCATCCACGTCGATGTGCCGGGAAATGCCCGAAGGCGGCGGCCCCGGGGATCGGGGGCCGCCGCCTTCGCGGATGGCGCGCTCAGGTCGGCGCGCCGGGGGTGACTGGCTGATCGGTGGATCAGTACCAGTGGTGGGTCTGCCAGAAGTCCCAGGCCTGGACGGGGCTGCCGTAGCGGGAGTTCATGTAGTCCAGGCCCCACTTGATCTGGGTGGCGGGGTTGGTCTTCCAGTCGGAGCCGGCGGTGGCCATCTTCGAGCCGGGCAGGGCCTGGACGAGGCCGTAGGCGCCGGAGGAGGAGTTGGTGGCGGTGTGGTTCCAGCCGCTCTCGTGGGTGACGATCTGGTTGAAGGCGTTGTACTGGGCCGTGTCCGGGATCATCCGGTGGGCGATCGCCTGGGCGGAGGAGGCGGACGTCGTGGCGGCCTGCGCGGGGGCCGCGGCGAGGGCCATGCCCGCGGTGGCGGCGGCGATGGCGGTCACGGTGAGGGCCTTCTTCGGGCTGGCGATGCGGCGGATGGCGGCGAAGGACACGGAGACTCGCTTTCATCGGGGACAAGGAGGTCGCTCGCTCGCCGGGGGACCGTGTGGTGCTCGTCGGTCCTGGCATGCGGAGGCACCGTGACCCCTGGGGGGCCGTGGTGCCTGGCGACGTCCTCAAGACAACCAGCCCCGACCGATGTCCGCAATGACCCCTTTTACTAGTTGTGGCCGCATTCGAGGCGCCGGCGCCCTGTGTGAGCTGGCTCTCAATCCGCAGGTCAAGGCATATGTGCGCGTCTAAACATGTGGCTTTTCGTCCACTATCGCGGGTAGTGGGTGACGTGCGTCATGTGGGGTGCTTCACCGGTTCCGCGACACTGCGCGCACGCGGGTTCACAGTGCGGGTGGAGTGGATGTGACCTGGCATACGTGAGCGGTGTCAGGTGAGGTCGGTGGCGAGGAGGTCCATCAGTAGACCGTCGTGCCAGCGACCGTCCGCGCCTCGTTCGTAGGCCCGCATGATGCCGATCGGACGGAACCCCACCTTGCGGTAGCAGGCGATGGCTGCCGCGTTGTCGGCTGCCGGGTCGATGACGAGGCGGTGGTGGGCGTGGTCCTCGATCAGGTGCCGGACCAGGGTGCGGACGGCGTCCGTCCCCAGGCCCCTGCCGTGCGCCGACGGGTCGAGGTAGACGTCGATGCCCGCGTGCCGGTATTCCGGGTCCTGTTCGGCGTACCACTGGATCTGTCCGACGACCCGCCCCTCGTACTCCACCACGAACACCTGGGTGTCCGGATCGGCGAGGTCGTCGGCCACCTCGGCCGCCAGGTCGGGGCCGCCCCGCCACCACCGGTGCACCTCCGGCGTGGCGCGGATCGCGGCCAGGCACGGGATGTCCCGGTGGTCGGCGGGCCTCAGGACCACACCCCGCCGTCCGTGCAGGGTCGGCAACGCGGTGCTCATGGCCCTGACACTACGGGCTCGGGGCGGGTTTGCCACGAGGCGGAGGCGGTCAGCGGTCCTGGGAGAGTTCCAGGAGTTCGGCGAAGGTCCCGCCGGCGTGGACGAGGTCGTCGTACCGGCCCTGCTCGGTGATCCGGCCGTGCTCCATCACGACGATGTGGTCGGCGATCCTGGTGTTCTCCAGTCGGTGGGTGACCACGATGGTGATGCGGCCGGCGGCGATGGCCTTGATCTGCTCGAAGATCTGGTGCTCGCCGCGCGGGTCCATCTGGGAGGTCGGCTCGTCCAGGATCAGCAGCCCGGGGCGGCGGTACAGGGCCCTTGAGCACGCCACGCGCTGCCATTGGCCGCCGGACAGCTCGGAGCCGCCGAAGATGTCCCGGGACAGCAGGGTGTCCAGGCCCGCGGGCAGGTCGTCGACGGCTTCGCGCAGGCCGACCGCGTCGATGGCCTCCCAGACGGGTGCGTCGTCGTGGGTGCGGGGCTGGCCGAGGGTGACGTTCTCGCGGACCGGCATCGGCCACTGGGCGAAGATCTGCGGCACCAGGCCGGTGTGCGCCCAGACGGTGGTGGGGTCCACCTCGGCGAGGTCGGTGCCGTTCCAGGTGACTCGGCCCTTGTCCGGCAGGTAGATGCCGGTGAGCAGACGGGTGAGGGTGGACTTGCCCGAGCCGTTCGCTCCGACGATCGCGAGGATCTGACCGCGTTCCAGGGTGAGGGAGACGCCGTCGACGGCGGGCTTGTCCTTCCCCGGGTACTGGTAGACGACTTCCTCGAGCCGGATCTGCTCGGTCCTGGCGCCGTGCCTGACGGCCCCGCGTTCGGGGGCGCGAGCCGCGGCGTCGTCGAGGAAGGCCTGCATGTCGCTCAGGTAGAGACTGGTGTGGAAGACCGCGGCACCGTTGACGACGACCTGGGAGAGCGCGGCGAGCGTGGTCTGCACGGCGATGACGGCCGTGGCCGCGACGGCCAGTTCGATCCGGCCCGAGACCGCCAGCCATGCGAGGGCTCCCCAGGTGGCGACGAGGAAGACCCCGCCGGTCGACGCGGAGAGGACCGCGATCCGCAGGGTCCGCGGCGCGGCGGCCAGGGTGCGCCGGTCGCATCGGTCCGACAGGGCCCGGTACCAGTAGACGAGGTAGTCGCTCATCGAGTTGGCGCGCACCTCGTCGCCGTACTTCGAGGTGGTCGCCCACCAGCGCATCATGCCGCGTACGTTGCGGTCGGCGACGTTGGCGTAGTGGATCTCGTAGTCGACCCGGGCGGTCAGGACAGCCCCACCCTGGCCGGCAGCACGGCGAGCAGGAGCAGCGGCAGCATCAGCGGGTTCAACACCGACAGCACACCGCCGGCCGTGACCATCCGGATCAGCGCGGACAGGAACCGCTGGGCGTCGGTGACCATCACCTGGGTGCGGATCACCCCCATCTCGGCCGCCTCGTGCCGGTCCGAGAACCCCTCCTCCGCGTACGCGGACGCCTCCACCCGGCACACCGCCTCGACCAGGGAGCTGTCCGTCTCCGTCGTCAGCCTGGGGGTGATCCGCCGCTCTGCGTACATGGCCACGGCCGCCGCACCGCGGCCCAGCGCGGCGGCGAGCGCGACCACCAGCAGTGCCGGGACGGCTCCGCGCAGCCGGTCGCCGGCGGAGCCGTCGCCGAGGACGGGCCTCATGGCGCGGGCGGTGGCGGTCAGCAGCACGGCGGCCGAGACGCCCGTGACCACCTGGCAGCCGAGCAGGAACTGGACGGCCCGCCGGTCGGTTCGCCACGCCAGCCGGGCGATCCGGCCCAGAACGGAGGGGATCTGTGCGCACATCCGCGGGAAGGAGACCTCGGCGAGCGGATTGACGGAGTACTGCCCGCTGTAGGTGATCTCCGCCGGCGGTGGCGGAGGAGGCGCGGTGGTTTGCTGTCGGTTCGGGTCGGCCGAGGTCACGTCGATCCCCCTTGACGGTGGTCCAGCATGGTCGTGGGGCTCAACGACCGGCCCGGGATATCGAACACATGTGTTTCGGCCGGACCTGGAACCCCGGGACTGCGCGCCTGTCGGCACGTGCCGGATGCATGGACCCGGTCCCCGCAACAGGTCTGCTGGACAGGGCGGTTGGCCGAAACGCCGATGACGGCCGTCGCGGTGCCGACGACGGCCGTCGCGATGGCAGGCGCTATGCCGCGTGGGTGCGCTCCGCGATCCAGCCGGCCATCGCCCGTACGCCGATGCCGATGGCGCGCTCGTCCGGGAGGAAGTCGGGGAAGTGCGGGTAGCTCGTCGTGACGGGTGCACCGGGGGTCCGGACACCGAGGAACGTGTAGGTGCCGGGGACGCGGTTCAAGTAGAGGGCGAAGTCCTCGCCGCTGAAGGGCGGGAAAGCGGCGTGGAGTTCGGTGACCGTGTGCGGGCCGAGGGCGCGGCGCAGCCGGCGGGTCAGCAGGTGGGCGTCGTGCTCCGGGCAGACCAGGGCCGGGAACGGCTCGGTCGGAAAGCGCACCTCGGCCCCTGTGTAGGGCATGGCCGCTCGGCGGACGGTGTCGCGTACCTCTACGTACCGTTCCTGCGGCCAGCAGCGATAGGACACACTCACCTTGGCCTCCTGGGCGGTGGCCCGGAGGGCCACGAACCGTGCGAGCGGCCCGTCGGGCGTCTGGGCGTCGGCGATGATGCGCTCCAGGTCCGCCGGGGTCTGCGGCAGGGCCACCGTGGCGAGCGCGCCGAGCTCGGCGGCCAGGCGCCGGGCGGCATCGACCGCGTCCGGTCCGGTGAGCGCCACCTCGCCCTTGTCCTGGCCCGGCATTCCGTAGCCCGCAGTCGACGCGAACCGGCCGACGGGGAACGGTCCGCAGTGCAGGGCATGGATCTCCTCGATGCCCAGCCGCTCCAGTACGCCCGCGTCGATCAGCGCGCGGGCGCCGGAGAGACTCTCCTCCGCGGGCTGGAAGAGGAAGACCGCGGTTCCGCTCAAGCGCGGGCGCAGCCGGGCCAGGACCCGGGCGACGCCGATGCCGATCGCGGTGTGGACGTCGTGGCCGCAGACATGGGCCGGCGCGGGGCCCGTTCCGACGATGTCCGTGGGCGGAACCGCGTCCATGTCCGCCCGATAGGCGACGGTACGGCCGGGACGCGAGCCCCGCAGGACACCGACGACACCGTGGCCGCCGACCTCGGTCGCAACGGTCAGTCCCGCCGCCCGTAGCTCGCGGGCCACCACGGCGGCCGTGCGGCGTTCCTGCCCCGGGGCCTCGGGGTGCCGGTGGATGTCCCGGCGCAGCTCGATCAGCGCCTGCCGGATCCGTGCCGTCTCGGCGTCCACCGCCGCCTGCCGCACCGGTCCCCTCCACCCTGCGGCGGCGGCCCGCCCCGCACCCGCCCAGACGGTTCCCGCAGCGGCGGCCGCCGCGCCTGCCAGTAACGTGCGGCGCGCGAGGGCGCGTTCCACAGGACGACTCACTTTCTTCTCCTTCGGCTCAAGGGATCTGCCGAGACATACGCTCGCCGCACACGCCTGTCGCTGCCCATCCGGTGAGCCACCGCTTCGGGGTGGGGACAACTGGACCACGGGGTGTCGCCGTGGCGTGGTGATCGCTAACCTCGACGACCATGAATCAACGGCGTCGGAAGAAGCTCTCCCACCGGCTCTTCGGGGCGATCCTGGCTGCCGACCCCGTGCAGGTGCGGGCGCTGCTGCGGCGTGGAGCGCACCCGGAGCGGGGGGACCGCGACGGCACCACCCCGCTCTATCTGGCGTCGGTGCAGGGAGAGGCCGAGATCACCCGCCTGCTCCTGGAGGCCGGTGCCGACCCGGACACCGAGAGCAGGGGGGACGGCTCGGACGGCACACCGTTGTGCGCGGCCGCGTGTTGGGGACACGCCGAGACCGTGCGCGCACTGTTGGCCCATGGAGCGCACCCCGGCCTGCGTGAGGATCACGGCAGGGGCTGGTCCCCCTTGGAGTGGGCGGACCGCGGAGCCCATGTCGAGACCGCCGCCCTCCTCGTCGCAGCCGGAGCGACCCCCTCGAACCCCTCAGACCCCACGGACCTCACGAACGAACCGTCCGAACCCGACGACTAGGTCCCCCACCGGGTGCGAGGGTTCAGCCGTGCTGGTGACGGCACGCACCTGGTGCGCGTCGCCGGAACTGTCGCGACCGTTTCGGCCGCGGGGGACGGAACCCGACCGCCGGGGATCGCCGCGAGCAACTCCCGGGTGTACGCGTGTCGTGGGCGGGCGAAGAGGTCGTCCACGGGGCCCGTCTCCACGACACGGCCGGCCCGCATGACGGCGACCTGGTGGGCGATCTGGCGTACGACGGCCAGGTCGTGGGAGATGAAGAGGTACGCCACCCCGGTACGGTCCTGCAACTCGACCAGCAGTTCCAGTACTTGGGCCTGCACCGACACGTCGAGCGCGGAGACGGGCTCGTCGCACACCACGAGGTCGGGGGAGAGGGCGAGCGCGCGGGCGATCGCCACCCGCTGACGCTGCCCGCCGGACAGCTCCGCGGGCCTGCGATCGAGCACGGCCGCCGAAAGCGCCACCCGGTCGAGGAGCTCGCGGGCCCGCGCGAGCCGGGAGGCGCGATCGCCGACCTTGAAGGCGCGCAGCGGCTCGGTGATCACCTCGCCGATGGAGAAACGCGGATCGAGGGACGCGTACGGGTTCTGGTAGACGAGCTGGGCGCGGCGACGCAGCTCTCTGGCACGGCTGCCTGCGACGGTGGTGACGTCGGAGCCGTCGAACAGGACCTGCCCGGCGGTCGCGTCGGCGAGCCGGAGCGCCAGCCGCGCGGTGGTGGACTTGCCCGAGCCCGACTCGCCCACCAGGGCGAGGGTCTGTCCGCGTTGGAGCGTGAAGCTGACGTCGTCGACCGCGCGCAGGGTCCGGGGCCCCTCCCCGGCGCGGGGCAGCCGGAACTCCTTGACCAGGTTGCGCGCCTCCAGCAGTGGCGCCGTGTGGGTCCTGGGCACGGGCGGGGACGGACGGCGGCGCGCACCGGCCAGGCTCGGGGCGCTCGCCAGCAGCCGCCGGGTGTACGCGTCCCTGGGGTCGGCGAGGACGTCACGGGTGGGGCCCGCCTCCACCACCCGGCCCTGCGCCATGACCACCAGCCGCTGCGCCCGGTCGGCGGCGACCCCGAGGTCGTGCGTCACCAGCAGGACCGCCGTGCCCGACTCCTCGGCGAGGCGCTGGAGATGGTCGAGGATGACCCGCTGCACGGTGACGTCGAGCGCGCTGGTCGGCTCGTCGGCGACGATCAGCTCGGGTCGTGCCGCGATCGCCACGGCGATCAGGACACGTTGCCGCATCCCGCCGGAGAGTTCGTGCGGGTACTGCCGGGCCCGGACGGCCGCGTCGGGCAGTCCGGCCCGCTCCAGGACCGCGATCGCCTCGGCGGCGGCCGAACGGCGGCTCGTCAGTCCGTGGATGCGCAGCACCTCGGCGACCTGCTCGCCGATCCGCTTGACCGGATTGAGCGACACGGTCGGGTCCTGCGGGACGAGGCCGATCCGTGCCCCGCGCACGGCGCGCAGTTCCGCCTCCGACAGCGTGGTCAGCTCGTGCCTGCCGAAGCGGACCGTGCCCGCGTCGATGCTGCCGCTGTCCGGCAGGAGCCGGGTGATCGCGTGTGCGGTCGTGCTCTTGCCGGAGCCCGACTCGCCGACGACCGCCGTCACCTCTCCCGGCCATACGTCGAGATCCACGCCCCGGACGGCCGCCACGGTGCCGCCGCGGGTGCGGTACGAGACGGACAGGCCGCGGATCTCCAGCAGCGGCGCGGTCACGTCCCCACCACTTTCGGCGTGCTCACCGATTCCACCCTTCGCACCGGTCTCACCGCTTTCACCGTGCTCACGGTTTTCACCGTGCTCACCCCTTTCTCGTTCGTCGGTCATCGCTGCCGGGACCATTCGCCGTCCAGCGCCCTCGCGACGCGATTGGTGGCCAGCACGGTCGCGGCGATCGCCAGACCGGGCAGCGCGGTCAACCACCAGGCATTGGCCAGGTAGTTGCGCCCCTCGGAGATCAACGTGCCCCACTCCGGCGCGGGCGGGGGCGCGCCGTAGCCGAGGAAGCTCAGCGCCGACACCGCCAGGATGGAGGCGCCGAGGTCGAGGGTGGCCAGGACGATCACCGGACCCGCGGCGTTGGGCAGCACATGCCGGCCCAGCACCGAGTACCAGCGGGACCCACAGGAGCGCGCCGCCTCGACGAACACCGCCTGGCGCACCCGGAGCACCTCGGCGCGCGCGACCCGGGCGAAGGAGGCCACGCTGGCGATGCCGACCGCGACGGCCACCTTCACCGTCCCGTACCCCAGCGCGGTCACCAGGGCCAGCGACAGGAACAGCGCGGGGATGGACAGCAGGACGTCGACGAAGCGCATCAGCACGTCGTCCACCCAGCGGCCGACGAACCCGGCGACCACGCCGAGCAGACCGCCCACCACGAAGGCCACCAGCACCGCGATCAGCGTGGCCTTCAGGGACAGCTGGGCGCCGTGCACCACCCGGGCGAACACATCGCGTCCCAGCTCGTCCGTGCCGAACCAGTGCGCACCGCTCGGGCCGCGGAAGTTCTGCGTCGGCACCCCCTTCAGCGGGTCCCGCGAGGTGAACAGCCCCGGCCGGAACGAGGCCGCCGCCACCAGCACGAGCACGACCACCGACAGCAGCAGCCCGGGACGCAGCACCAGGAACCGCAGCGTCCGCCGTACGTCGACGCGACGCCCCGGCGCGGGATCCGGCGCGGGATCCGGCGACGCACCGACCGGCCGGGCGAGGCCCGGCGCGGCCTCGGCGGGGTCCTCGACGAAACTCCGGCTCATGCGACGCCCGCCCTTCTGCCCGAGGCCACCACGATCCGCGGGTCGAGCAGCGGATAGATCAGGTCGACGACCAGATTCGTCGTCACGAAGACCAGTGCGCCGAACGCCACCACCCCCTGCACCACCGGGATGTCCTGGGCCGTGACCGCCGCCGCGGTCACCCGGCCCAGGCCGTCACGGGAGAACACCGTCTCGACGACGACCGAACCGGCGATCAGCTGCCCCACCAGCAGGCCGACCACCGTCAGCGCGGGCAGGGAAGCGTTGCGCAGCGCGTGCCGCAGATGGACCCGCCACCGGCCCGCGCCCTTGGCCCGCGCAGTCTCCACATACGCCTGGTCGAGCGCGGTGAGCAGACTCTTGGCCAGCACCTGTGCGAGCTGGGCTCCGGTCGGGACCGCCAGGGTCAGCGCCGGCAGCACCAACCCTCTCGGCCCGTCGTTGCCGAACGCGGGGAACCAGCGCAGCCGGAAGGAGAACGCCTCGACGAGCAGCAGCCCCACCCAGAACGTCGGGACGGACACCCCCAGCGGCGGCAGCGACAGCAGCAGCTGCCGCAGCCGACGCCGCCTGGTGTACGTGGCCGCCACCGCCAGTCCGCCGCCCAGGACCACCGCGAACAGCAGCGCCGTGGCCGTCAGTTGGAGCGTCTGGGGCAGTGCGTCGGCCAGGGTCGAGCTGACCGGGCGGCCGGTGGTGACCGCGTTGCCGAAGTCCCCGCGCACCGCCCGGCCGAGATACTCGGCGTACTGCGCGAGCACCGGCTTGTCGAAGCCGTACTCGTGCCGCAGCGCGGCGATCTGCCGGGGATCGACCTGACCCGAGTCCATTCCGGCACCGGCCATCGCCGTGACCGGGTCGCCCGGCAGGTAGTCCAGCACCAGGAACGACACCGTGTACGCCGCCCACAGCACCCCGACCGCCTGTGCGAGCCGTTTCAGCACGTAGCCGCGCACGGGTCAGCCGATCCAGGTGTCGTGCAGCTGGATCCGGCTGGAGGCGTCGAAGGCGAGGCCGTGCACCTTGGTGGACACGCCCAGCTGGGTCTGGAGCTCCACCACCGGCACGTTGTAGGCGTCGCGCACGATCGACTGCTGTGCCTGGGCCACCAGTCGGCTGCGCTCGGCCGGGTCGCTGGTGGCGGCCTGCGCGGACAGCGTCGTGTCCAGGCCGCCCGCCGGTACGCGGTAGAAGTTGGCCAGCTTCGTGGAGAAGGAGCTGCGCAGGATGTCGGGGTCGGCTCGGGTGATGTTTCCCCAGATCGCGTCGTAGTCGCCGGACTGCTGGATGGGCGACAGCTGAGGCAGTTGAAGCTGCTTGAGGGTCACCTGGACGCCGACGGACCTCAGTTGCTGCTGTATGAGCTCCAAGGCGGGCTGGTTCGTGGCAGCGTTGGGAACCCAGTCGATGGTCAGGCTCAGCTTCTGCCCGTCCTTGACGCGGATGCCGTCGCCGCCCACCCGCCAACCGGCCCCTTCCAGCAGTGACTTCGCCTTGGCCGCGTCGAAGGCGAGATCCGGGGCGAGGTCGGTGTAGTCGGGCGTGGTGTGCGCGAGGACACTGGTGGCCGCGCGGGTGCCGGTGGGGAAGACGGTGTCGGCGATCTGCTTCCGGTCGACGGCGGACAGGATCGCCCGGCGGACCCTGGCGTCCTTCAGGATCGGCCGCGCGTTGTTGAAGCCGAGTCCGAAGACGATGCCGGGGTTGGCCCGCCGCTGGAGGGCGACCTGGCCGCCCTTGAGTGCCGCCTCGTCGGCCCGGCCCACGCTGCCGATCGCGTCCACCTGGCCGGACCGGAGACTTCCGGCGCGTACGCCCGCCTCCGGTACGACCTTGAACACCACCTGGTCCAGATACGCCTCGCCCTGCTTGCTCCACCGCGAGGAACCCCAGGCGTAGCCAGAGCGCCTGGTCAGCGTGATCGACTGGTTCTGCACGTACTGCTTCAGCACGAACGGTCCGGACCCGATCACTCCGTCACTGCACTTCTGCTGCGGGGACTTCTTCACGCTCGCCGAGGACTCGATCCCCAGCGAGTGCGTCGAAGTCGCTTGCAGGAACTGAGCGTTGGGCTGCTGGAAGGTGACCTTGACGGTGAGCGGGTCGATCACCGTGGTGCTTTCGACACCGCTCAGATAGCCCTCGGCCAGGGTTCCCAGGAGACCGAGCTTCGGCACCGCGTCGAAGTTGTCCTTGACCACCTGGGCGGTCAGCGGGGACCCGTCGCTGAAGGTGACACCCGGGCGCAGATGGAAGGTGAAGGCGGTCGTGTCGGCGCTGATGTCCCAGCTCTTCGCCAGCCACGGCACGATCTTGCCGGTGCTGGGGTCCTGGTCCGTCAGGGAGTCCACGATCTGGCGCACCGAGTAGATCGTGTCGTTGCTGCCGACCTGCTGGGGATCCACGCAGCCCGCGTCCGAACCGACCGCGAAGGTCAGGCTGCCGCCGGAGTGCGGCCTGCCGTCTCCGGTGCCGGAGCCGTCGGTGCCCGACCCGCAGGCGGTCAGCAGCACGCCGGTGGTGAGAAGGGCGGTGAGCTTTGCCCATCGGGGAGTTCTGAAATCCGGTAATGCTCTCACGAGAGGTTCTCCTTCATGCGTCGCCAGGCACGGAGTACCGCACGAGGCACGGTCAGGAAGATCAGGAAGATCAGGAAGATGAGGAGGAAACGGGGGCCGGGCCCGGGCACATGCCACGACGGCCGGTCACAGAAGTCGACCAGCGGCGGACGTCGGCCACCTGTGGGGCATTACGGACGTCGACCGCCGATGTCTGCCACGGACGTCGACCGTCGGCGGCAAAGGTCGCCGAAGTCCGGCCGCGGGAAGGGCCGTCAGGCCTGACAGAGGCAGCTGGTCGAGCGCTTCAGATCGATGTGGCGACGGCGCGCCAGCCGGGAGAACACCATGGCGACCAGGGAGGAGGCGCCGGGGCCACCATCGTGTCGCATCACGGTCCTCCACCTGGTCGGCCCTGAACACAGGGCCACGCGCTTGCGGGGATCGTCGCTGATCCCGCCGGGCTTTCACCTGGAGCACCCCGCCGCGCGGGAGGGTTGCCGGTCAGCGAGCCAGGGCTTGACGCTGACACTCAATGCCGTTCTTGATCGTACGGAGCGGTTCCGACGTACGTCAATGCCGCCCCGGACGCGCCCGCGGCGGGTCGGGGGCGGCCGCGGTCACGTCCGGGAAGCCGTGGTTCAGGAACCGCCGCGCTCGCGCGGGAGCTTCTGGCCCGCCTCGATCGCCACCGCCAGCCGGTTCTCCGCAGGCGGCAGCGGGCAGGTGGCCAGGTCCGTGTAGGCGCACGGCAGGTTCGTCGCCCGGTTGAAGTCCAGGACGACCGTGCCGTCGGCGGCGGGCGCTTCGACGGACAGGGTCCGGCTGGCGGTGTACGTGGTGACCCCGGCGGTCGCGTCGGTGAACAGCACGCTCAACCGGCCCTGACCGGCCCCGGGGAACGCCGTCAGCGACAGCCGGTGCCCGTCCAGCTCGAACTCGATCCTGCCGGGCGCGTCGTACACGTGCTCCAGACCCTCGACCACGGCGCCCACGGTGGTGGGCCGCGGCTCCTCGAACGGGATGTAACGGCCCGTCACGGCCCACTGCGGGTCCGGGGCGTAGGCCGGTGTGCCGGTGAAGGCCGTGCGCAGCGGCGCGTCCGGGTGCCGTGGACGCACGATGTCCTGACCGCCCCGCTTGGCGACCTCGATGACGGCGTCCTTCCAGATCGCGTCGACGCCACCGCGTTCGGGCAGCACGCCGAAACGGTGCTCACCGGACACCGGCTTGCCGTCGACGACCAGTTCCTCACCGTCGTCGAGCGTGACGACGACCCCGTCGGGGCCGGTGTGCCAGGTACCGGGCGCGTCGCCGAAACGCTGCGGCCGGTCGTCGAGCCAGTGAAGGCCGGTGATCGCCAGGAACCCGTGCGGGGCAGAGAGCCGGGCCTCTTGTTCGCGGTACCACTCCAACCACTGCTCGGTGAAGGCGTGGAGGTCTGCCGTGGTCGCCTCGGTGGTCATGAAATCTCCTTGGGGGTTCTGTAGGGCTGGCGGGTTCAGGCGGCCAGTTCGCCGAGGAGTGCCCAGGTGCGGCGCCGGTCCGCCGCGCCCGCGATCTCGGTGCCCGAGAACACGACCTCGGTGGCTCCGGCGTCGCGGTAGCGCCGTACCTCGGCCTCGACCGCCTTCTCGTCGCCGATCACGGCCAGGTCGCCGGCGCGCCGGGCGCCGGAGAGCTCGATGACCCGGGCGTAGGACGGGATCTGTTCGTAGAACGCGAGGTTCTCGGCGAGTTTGGCGCGCACCGCGTCGACGTCGTCCGTGACCACGCCGGGCACCAGCGCCACGATCCGGGGCGCGGGCCGTCCGGCGGCCTCGGCCGCGGCGGTCAGGGCGGGCACGATGTGTTCCGAGAGGGCGCGCGGTCCCGCGAGGTAGGGCAGGATCCCGTCCGCCAGCTCACCGCTGACCCGCAGCGCCTGCGGGCCCATCGCGGCGACCAGCAACGGGACACCGGACTCCGCGCCCGGTACGCGCCCGGGGATCGGCGTGGTGGCGGTGAGCAGCTCACCGTGGAAGTCGGCCGTGCCGGTCTCGGTCAACTGGCGCAGTGCGGTGAGGAATTCGCGCAGGCGGGCGATGGGCCGACGGAAGGGCAGGCCGAAGCCGGTCTCCGTCAGCAGTTTCGTGCCCAGTGCCAGCCCGAGGTGGTACCGGCCGTGGGTGGCGGCCTGGGCGGTCTGGGCCTGACCGGAGACCAGCAGGGGGTGCCGGCCGAAGACGGGGATCGCGGAGGTGCCCACGTGCAGTTCCGGTACCGCGCGCCCGACGATCGCGGCGAGCTGGGGTGAGTCCGCGCCGAAACCCTGGCCGAACCACACGGACCGCAGCCGCGCGGCCGCGGCCTCCTCGGCCAGTTGCACACTGGCGTCGACCTGGTTCTGCGCGTCGGATGCGTTGAGTGTTACGCCCACAGTCATGTCAGTTGGAACGGGTGGTCGATGAGCCGGCATTCCTGTCGGGTGTGACGGCTCCATGTCAGTCGTGTGGCACGGACGCGGTGGCCCGGTCGGTGGTGGTCACCGACCGGGGCCTGCGTTCCTTACCGGCTCACGCCGTCCTGGAGCGCTCCGCCGCGCCACGGCGGGGCCGTCGTGCCGTGGCCGTCGTCCCAGGTGTGGGCGGCCTTGTCGGTCTGGCGGCGCAGCCGGTCCTGGAGCCGGTCGACGAGCTCCGTACCGGTCGCCTCCTCGGCCATCGCGACGATCTGACGGCCGCCGACGCGCACGTCGGCCGTGGCCGACCAAGGGTGGCCGGCGTGGTGGACCGCCGCCCGTGCGATACGCACCTCGCCGGTGACGGCGGGCAGTCCCGGTCGGGTGAGGACGGCGTCGACCTTCGTACGGGCGTACGCCAGGGTGGCCTCGTCCACGGCGCCGTCGGAACGCAACCGGACCAGCGGGGACCGTCGCGTGCTGTCGGTGGTCACGGGATCCTTCTTTCGGAGACGGAACGACAGAGCGGGGTCGGACCGCGGCGACGGGGAGGTCAGGCCGCGGTACCGGGCAGCCACAGGTCGGGGCCGAAGACCTCGTAGCGGATGCGACGCGGGGAGACACCGGCGGCCAGGAGCTGTCCGCGCACGCTGCGCATGAACGGGAGCGAGCCGCACAGGAACACCGTGGCCCCGTCGGGGACCTCGGTGTCGCCCAGGTCCATGAGACCGGTCCGCGCGTCGGGCTCCTCGGGCCCCGGGCGCTCGTACCAGAACACGGACCGGGCGTGCGGCAGCCGCTCGACGAGCGCGTGTGTCTCGGCGCGCAGGGCGTGGTCGGCGGGGGAGCCGTCGGCGTGCAGGACCAGGACCGGCCGGGTCGAGCCGAGGGCGGCGAGGTGGGCCAGGATGCCGGTCATCGGGGTGCAGCCGATGCCCGCCGAGACCAGGACGACCGGGGTGACGGCGTCGGCCGGGTCGTCGAGGAAGACGTCGCCGAACGGCGCGGACAGCAGCAGCTCGTCGCCCTCACCGACGGTTTCGTGCAGGAGGGTGGAGACCTCGCCGTCGGGCTCCGCGCCGTCGCCCGTGGCCCGCTTCACGGTGATCCGGCGCAGCTCGCCGCCCGGATCCGAGGACAGGGTGTACTGGCGCAACTGGTGCACGCCGTCGGGCATCCGCACCCGGACGCTGACGTACTGGCCGGCGTGGGCCCGCGGTGCCGGTTCGCCGTCCGCCGGGCGCAGCAGGAAGGACACGGCGTCGGGGGTCTCCGTACGGCGTTCGACGACCGTCCACGGCCGCCAGCTCCCGCCGGGCCGGACACCCGCGTCCTGGTAGAGGAGGGCCTCCCGGCTGATCAGGGCGCCGGCCATCAGCCAGTAGACCTCGTCCCAGGCCGCCGCGACCTCGGCTGTGACCGCGGCCCCGAGGACGTCCGCTATCGCGCCGAACAGATACTTGTGGACGATCGTGTACTGGTCGTCGGTGACGCCGACCGCGGCGTGCTTGTGCGCGATCCGCGACAGCAGCGCGTCGGGCCGGGTGCCGGGGTTCTCCAGGAGCGCCGTGGCGAACCCGGCGATCGAACCGGCCAGCGCGCGGCGCTGGGCTCCGCTGGCCTGGTTGCCGCGGTTGAACATCCCGTCGAGCAGTTCCGGCCGTTCGCGGAACATGGTGGCGTAGAAGCGGGTGGTGATCTCGTCGAGCGCCCCGGCCACGGCCGGCAGGGTGGCCCGTACGAGGGCTTCGGACTCCGCGGACAGCATGGAACCTCCAGGGAAGTGCGGTGCGCCGGATGACGGGCGCGACGAGGGTGGTGACGCTCGGGCGGGAGCGGCGCCGCGGGGTTGCGGGCCGGTTCCTGTTCCACCGACAGCGTCTCTCCCCGGTGGTGTCCGTGATCAGGTCCCGATGGTCCTCGGCGGGGGCCGAACGGCCCCGAAGCGCGGGGGCGGGTCAGCCCGTCGACGGTTTCACGGGCCGTCACCGCACTGGCGATCCGGGGCGCGCGATCGCGGTCGTGCGGCTCGGCCCTGCCGGTCCGGGCCGTACGGTGCCGCCTTCCTCACCTGCTGTCGCTCGTCCTCGTCCCGGGGAGCGCGGCGCGTCCGGCCTCCAGGCGCGCGACGGGGACGCGGAACGGCGAGCACGACACGTAGTCCAGTCCCACCGCGTGGAAGAAGTGCACGGACTCGGGGTCCCCGCCGTGCTCGCCGCAGACGCCGATCTTCAGGTCGGGACGTGTGGCGCGGCCCTCGTCCACCGCGATGCGGACCAGCCGTCCGACCCCGTCGCGGTCGAGGCTCTCGAACGGCGAGGTGGCGAAGATGCCCTTGTCGAGGTAGGCGGAGAAGAACTCCGCCTCGACGTCGTCGCGGGAGAAGCCCCAGGTGGTCTGGGTGAGGTCGTTGGTGCCGAAGGAGAAGAACTCCGCCGCCTCGGCGATGCGGCCGGCCGTGAGCGCGGCACGCGGGAGCTCGATCATGGTGCCGACCGGGAGCCGTACCGGGACGCCGGACTCCGCGGAGACCTCGGCCAGCACGCGTTCCACCTCCGCCCGCTCGATGCGCAGTTCCTCGACGGCGCCCACCAGCGGCACCATGATCTCCGCCCTGGGCCGGCCGCCGGCCCGCGTCCGCTCGACGACCGCCTCGGCGATCGCGCGGACCTGCATGGCTACCAGCCCCGGGACGATCAGTCCCAGACGCACGCCACGCAGGCCGAGCATGGGGTTCTCCTCGTGCATACGGTTCACCGCGCCGAGCAGTTCGGCGTCGTGCGGCTCCGGCCGCTCGCCCCGCGCCTCGGCGGCGGCGATCCGCACGGCGAGCCCGGTGCGGTCGGGCAGGAACTCGTGCAGGGGCGGGTCGATGAGCCGGATGGTGACCGGCAGACCGTCCATCGCCTCCAGAATGCCCCTGAAGTCCTGCCGCTGGAGCGGCAGCAGCTCGCCGAGCACCCGCGCGCGTTCGCTCTCGTCACGCGCCAGGATCATCGCCTCGACGAGCTTGCGGCGCTCGCCGAGGAACATGTGCTCGGTGCGGCACAGGCCGACACCCTGAGCGCCGAAGCGCCGGGCGCGGGCCGCGTCCTCGGGAGTGTCCGCGTTCGCCCGCACCTCCAGGCGCCGTACCCCGTCCGCCCGCTCCATGGCGTCGGCGACGGTCCCGACCAGGGCGTCGGACCGCTCGCCCGTCTCGAAGTAGCGCATCACCGCGGAGTCGACCAGCGGAGCGGCGCCCAGGTACACGGCACCTTCCGACCCGTCGACGGAGACGACCGTGCCCTCCTCGACGACGGTGTCCCCCACGGTGAACCGGCGCGCCGCGGTGTCCACGGCGAGTGCCTCGGCCCCGCACACGCACACCCTGCCCATGCCCCGGGCGACGACGGCCGCGTGGCTGGTCTTCCCGCCGCGGCTGGTCAGCACGGCCTGCGCGGCGATCATGCCGGGCAGATCGTCCGGGGTGGTCTCCTGGCGCACCAGGACGACCTGCTCGCCCTGTGCGGCACGGCGGACCGCCTCGGCCGAGTCGAACACCGCGGCTCCCACGGCCGCGCCGGGGGAGGCCGGCAGACCGTGTGCGAGGGCCTCGCCGACGGCCGAGGTGTCGAACCGGGGGAACATCAGCCGGGCGAGGTCCTCCCCGCTGACCCGGGTCAGACTCTCGTCCGGGGTGATCAGACCTTCGTCGGCCAGCTCCGCGGCGATGGCGAACGCGGCCTCGGAGGTGCGCTTGCCGACCCGGGTCTGAAGCATCCACAGCCGACCGCGCTCGATCGTGAACTCGATGTCGCACAGATCCCGGTAGTGCGTCTCCAGCACGCCCATGTGGGAGCGGAGCTGTTCGTACGACACCGGGTCCAGCTCCGCGAGAGCAGTCAGCGGGACGGTGTTGCGGATGCCCGCGACGACGTCCTCGCCCTGCGCGTTCGCCAGGTAGTCGCCGTACAGGCCGGACCGCCCCGTGGACGGGTCCCGGGTGAAGGCGACACCACTGCCGGAATCGGCACCGAGATTGCCGAACACCATGGTCTGCACGTTGACCGCGGTGCCCAGGTCGTCGGAGATGTGCTCTCGGCGGCGGTAGATCCGGGCCCGCTCGCCGTTCCAGGACTCGAACACGGCGAGCACCGCCCGGCGCAGCTGCTCCGCCGGGGACTGCGGGAAGTGCTCACCGGTCTCCTGGTGGACGAGACTTCGGTACGACTCGACGAGCCCGGCCAGATCCTCCGCCGTCAGGTCCAGGTCGCCCGCGGCGCCCCGCGCCCGCTTCAGGTCGTCCAGGACGCCTTCGAAGAGAGAGCCGTCGACGCCCATGACCGTGCTGCCGAACATCTGCACGAGGCGGCGATAGGAGTCCCAGGCGAAGCGCTCGTTGCCGGACACCTTGGCCAGGCCGCGTACGGACTCGTCGTTGAGCCCGATGTCGAGGATCGTCTCCATCATGCCGGGCATGGAGAAGCGTGCCCCGGAGCGTACGGACAGCAGCAGGGGATCGTCCGGCTGCCCCAGTCGGCGTCCCGCCGCCTCCTCCAGGGCCGTCAGATGGTCGGAGACCTCCTGGATCAGACCGGCCGGCTCGGCGCCGGTGGCGAGGAAGGCCCGGCAGGCGTCCGTGGTCACGGTGAAGCCCGGTGGGACGGGCAGCCCCAGCCGGGTCATCTCGGCGAGGTTGGCTCCCTTGCCGCCGAGCAGCTCGGCCAGGTCGCGGCCACCTTCTGCGAAGTCGTACACATAACGGACCATGGCGCCGATCTCCTCCGTCGGGTTGCGGGCTGGAGCATGTCCCCACCCTCCGACCGGCGGGGACGCCGGGGCAGGTGCTGTCGGGTCCTTGCACGGGGCCGGTCGGCCCATGTTCACGAGAGTGCCCAAGAGATCCGTCGTGCGAGGCGCGGCACACCGGCCGGTGCGGGCCAGGTCGGTCGAACGGAGTCCCGTAACACCGAAGCGGAGCCCCTGGGAGGCTCGCGCTGTCGCGCTGTCGCGCTGTCGCGCTGTCGCGCTGTCGCGCTGTCGCGCTGTCGCGCTGTCGCGCTGTCGCGCTGTCGCGCTGTCGCGCTGTCGCAGCCTGCCGCTCCGTCGTCCGACCGTGGTGGTGGCCCGCGAGCCGGTTCCGGCCGCAGCGGCTGGCGGGCAGGTGGATGTCGGCCCGGGCGATCAGCTCGACGCTCGCCGCGCGGCGCACACCCCCGGCCCGCCTCTGCACCACCTGCCGGACTCGGTCAGCGCAGGGCGGTCGACGACTGCCCCGTCCGCCGTGCCAGCCGGTCGCGCAGCCGGGTCAGGCGGCCGATCTCCGCGTCCATGGCCGCCAGTCGGCGTTCGACCACACCCGTGCCCGGCGAGCTCGATGCGCACTCGGCGCAGGGCCGGTGTGGATTCTCGGCCAGGAGCTGGATCCGGTCGGCGACGACGCGCAGGTCCTCGACGGTCAGCCCGAGGCCGAGCAACTCGCGGATGACGCGGAGCCGGGCCACGTCGTCCGGTCCGTACCGGCGTTGGCCCGAGGCCGTGCGCGGTGGCGCGGTCAGCAGTCCGCGCTCCTCGTAGAACCGCGGGCCCGCGGGGTGGGTCCGGCCGCCGCCGCCGCGTCTCCGATGCGCATACCCGTGTTCGCCTCGTTCCGTGTCGGGCGCTCGCCCGCGCCACGCGGCGGCGAACGCGCTTCAGCGGGGCGGAAGTTCCACGATCACGGTGCCGAAGTGCCGCTCCTCGCACAGTTCCTGCAACGCGCTCGGGGCACGTTCGATGCCCTGGATCCGTACGTGCGGAAAGGTGATCTCACCCGCGCGCAGCCAGTTCCCGAACCGCTCGGCCCACTCCTGCGCCACGTCGGGATGGTCCGTGCCGCTGTAGCCGCGCGGGGTGATCCCTTGGGTGATGAGCCGGAAGGTGTCGATCCGCGCCGGAGCGCCGGCACCGTCCCGGTGCGGTGACAGCTGGCCGGACAGCGCGCCGACCAGCGCGACGCGGGCGCCGCGACGCGCGACTCCACCGGCCGTCCGCAGCCCCTCCTCGGTGCACGCCGCCGACCGTCCGTGCCGGCCCGTGTCCAAGCCTCGGACACGCCACCTACCTCGGTGAGCGGTCGGCGGCGGCTGCGTTCATGGCCGAGGCGCCTGATTCAGCACCTGGGGCTGCTGGAGATCTTGATTCCGGTGACGCTGTAGCCGTCGGTGAACACGGTTTCGTTGTTCGGCGGAAGACAGATCGAGCTTCCGTCCTGGAGGCGCAGATAAACCACGTCGTCATTTCGGGTGTTCATGACCCCGTAGTGCGGCCGGGGCTTGACGGCCTGGTAACTACTGGTGACGTCCCGGTACTTCGAGATCGGCTTGCCCGCCAGCAGGTCGTCATTGTTCAGATAGAAGCAGACATAGGGATAAGGACAACCCTGGGTGGGGGCTTCCGCGTGGGCCGCGGACGCGCCGGTCAAGGACATGGCCGCGACAGCCACGCTCGCCCCCGCGAATCCCGCAGCCCTCCGGATGACGGACTTCATCAGACCTCCAAGAACTCGGTGAACGACTTGCATCAGTCCGCACGAAATCCTCCGGCAGCCGCCGCCCGACCCACAACGCTGGAATGATCTCAGCCCAGTTGACCTGCAAGAACAGGGAAGCCTGAGATGCCTCCCCAAGGCAGGGCGAGGCTTGCCCTTCAGTGCGAGGGGGCGGCCCCGGCGTGCAGCGGGCGTCCGACGAGCGAGTCGAGGATGTCCCGAGCGGCGATCAGGTCGTCGATCGTCGCGTCGATCCGGCGACGCTCTTTCGCCAGGCCGTCGATGAGTTCCGGGCACGTACCGGACAGGACGACACTGTCGTCCACGGTGCAGGGAAGAATTTCGGCGACGGCGGATGTGCCGAGTCCCGCGGAGAGCAGGATCTGGATGCGGCGCACGGTGGTGACGCTGCGCTCGTCGTATTCGCGGTATCCGTTGGGCAGGCGTTTCGGAATGAGCAGTCCTTGTTCCTCGTAATAGCGAAGCGAGCGCCGGCTGACGTTGGTGCGCCGTGACAGTTCACCGATCCTCATGACGAAGAGTCCAACAGCGCTTGACCTTGACGTCAATGTGAAGGTCTAGCGTTCGGCGCATGATGAAAACCGCTGATGAGAGCACCCGACTCAGGCCCGTCACCGTTCTCGGCCCCGGCCCGATGGGCCGTGCCCTGGCCGCTGCTCTCCTTGCGGCCCGTCATCCGGTGACCGTGTGGAACCGCACGGCCCCGCCATGTCCACGAGGCCGTTCAGGAGACGATGAACGCCGTGCGCGGCACCGTGACGCATCTCGGTGACGATCCCGGCCGGGCCTGCGCGTACGAGGTCGCGCTACTGGACATCTTCGCCACCTCGGTCAACGGCATCGCGCACGCCTTCGCCCTCGCGGCCGCCGAGGGAATCGAGCCGCGACGGTTCGCCGCCCTCGCCACCGGAATCGGCGGACTCCTTCCGGAGGTGATCACGCCTTTCGCCGGGCAGATCGAGGCCGGGCACTGTCCCGGGGACCGATCCACGATCGCCTCGGCGGCATCCGGCATCACGCATGTCATCAACGCCGCCAGCGGCCACGGCATCGATGTGGGGATGCTAGCCGCGGCGAAAGGCGTCATCGACCGGGCTGTCGCGGACGGCTACGAGCGGGAAGGGCCGGCACGTCTGACCACGGTCCTCCACCGGGCCGGCTGACGATCACGGCATCCCGCACAGGCCGCCGTAGGCGGTCCGGAACCGGCTCGGTAGGTAACCGGCTCGGTCCGGAACCGGCTCTCGGCCCGGGGCGTAGGTCCCACGACGGATCGCTCCTGTGCCGTTGGGCCGATGCGGCGGGGGACACCACTTCCTAGGCTGCCGAAGTCAGAACGTGATCGATGTCGAGGAGCAGCCATGCCCGCCACCGGCCAGAGCCACATCCGTATCGCCCGGCCCTCCCGTGACCTTGCCGCCGCGGAGCGGTTCTGGGTCGGCGGGCTCGGGCTGAGCGTGTTGTTCCGGGCGGACAGCGCGGGCAACCCGGACGAGCACGATCTGCTGATGGTCGGCTGGCCGGACGCGTCCTGGCACCTCGAACTCGTCTATGACGCCGCAGTCGAACCACAGCCCACCGAGGAGGACCTGCTGGTCGTCTATCTCGACGAACAGGTACCGCAAGCCCTGCTCGCACGCCTGGAAGCCCACGGCGGCAAGCGTGTGCAGGCGCGCAACTCGTACTGGGACACCTGGGGTGCCAGCATCGAGGACCCCGACGGCTACCGGCTGGTGCTCAGCACCCGCAGCTGGAGCAACTCCTGACGGTACCGGTCAGTGGTTGCCGCCGGCCTGCTGCGTCCACGGTCGCAGCTTCTCCGGGTTGCGGACCGCCCAGATCCGGGTGACGCGCTCGTCGGAGACGTCGAACGCGGCTACGGTCACGACGGTCCCGGCCCGCCGGGCCACCAGGCCCGGCACACCGTTGACCGATCGCTCCAGGAGTTCCAGCCCCGGAGCCTTGTCGGCGATGGCGATCATGTACTGGGCGATGCGCGCGCCGCCCTCGACCGGGTGCAGTACCGTGCCGACCAGGCCGCCGCCGTCGGCGGTCATCACGGCGGCCGGGTCGAGGAGACCGACGAGGGCTGCGATGTCCTTGGTCTCCCATGCCTCCTTGACTCGCCGCACCACCTCGGCCCGGCCGGTCCCGGTCACCGGAGCGCGTGCGACGCCGACCCGCCGCCGGGCGGAGGCCGCAAGCTGCTTGCAGGCCGCGGGAGTGCGGCCGAGCACGTCGGCGATCTCGGCGAACGGGTACCGGAAGATGTCGTGCAGGACGAGCGCCACCCGCTCGGCGGGCGTCATCGACTCCAGGACCACGAGGAAGGCCATGGCCACCGACTCGTCCAGGACGATCTGGTCGGCGGGGTCCGCAGGGCCGGTGGGATCGGCTCCGGCCGAGTGGTTCCACTCGGTGCGGTCGGGCAGCGGTTCGGGCAGCCACGCGCCGACGTACTGTTCACGGCGGGCCCGCGCCGAGCCGAGCAGATCCAGACAGATACGGCTGGTGACCGTCGTCAGCCAGGCACCGGGGGAGAGGATCTCCTCCTGCCGGTCCTGCGGCAGCCCGTACCAGCGCGTGTAGGCATCCTGCACGGCGTCCTCCGCGTCGGTCACCGAACCGAGCAACCGGTACGCGACATTGACCAGTTGACGTCGCTCGTCGGCTGCCTCGGCGGTTCCGGCCCGCACACTTCCCATGCTTCCGGTCGCCCCCTCGCCTTACCTTTCGTCCGCCTGCGTCGTCGGACTGGTGAGACCTTATCGATCTGTCGCCCGAGGGCGGAAAAGGGGACTGCGACATGACCATCGAGATGACGAGGACGGCGAGCGCACGACGGGGCTCCTCGTTCCTGCGGATCGCCATCCTCCTCCAGACCCTGACCATCTTTCTCCAGGCGGTCTCCGCGGGCCTGTTGCTGACCGCTTCCTACGGAGAGACGTTGCACAGTGTCGGAGCCCGGGTGATGTACGGGGCGTCGATGCTGTACGTGCTCGCGGCGGTGCTGGCGTGGAAGCCGGGCGGCGGCTCGCCCCGGCCGGTCTGGCACGCGTCGGGGTTCCTCGTACTGGCCTCGATCCAGGTCGTGCTCGGCATCGCGCACATCCCGTCGGTCCATCTCCCCCTGGGGGTCCTGATGTTCGGCCTGAGCGTGCTGGCGCTGACCCGGCGCCCTGGCCTGGATCAGGAGCTTCACGGCTGATCCGTCGAGGGGGCGACCGCCGTCGCCACGCTCGTTCCGGTCCTACGACCCTTCGGCCGACCGTCAGGGCGCCTGGGTCGTACGGGCCCGGCCGCCGTGGCGCCCTGCCAGCCGGCACCCGAGGCAGTTCGCGTGCCCGTCACGCACGGAGTGGTCCCGCGCCGAGAGCCGCCGCTGGTCGACGCTGCGCGGTACGGGCGGCTTGCCCCAGCCCGCCAGATGCAGGGCCCATGTGATCAGAACGGCCGTCACCAGCACGGCGAGCCCGACCCAGACGCCCGGGCGCCAGCTGACGATGCCCATGCCGAGGGCCAGTGCCCCGATCGTGGCGACCGTGAAACCGGTCCATCCCGCGATGGTGTGGCCTTCGTCGTGGTGTCCACTCACGTACGTGCCTCCCTGCGTCCGCGGACCGCAATGGCTCAGCAAGTAAGGAATTTATCTTGCGTGTTGAAGGGATTCAATGCGGCGCGGGCCTCTGCCTGCTGCGGCCTCCGCCGCCCGGACGCGGCGGGCTGGTCGTCCCCGTGTCCGACATCACCGACCGGCGTGTCAGGGACTGTTGCTCACGTGGATCAAGGCCGTGGATGATCAGGGAAACCGGCATCGAGGGGGCGTTGTGCGATTCGCTGATGGTCCGAGTGTGCACTGTGATGTTCATGTCGCTGCGGCTGTACCGCGAGTCTGGGAACTGGTGACCGACATCGGTCTGCCCGCCCGGCTCAGCCCTGAACTACAGCGTGTCGCATGGCTCGACGGCGCGGACGGGCCCTCGGCGGGTGCGTGCTTCGAGGGCTACAACCATCACCGGCAGCTCGGCGAATGGCGGACCGTCTCGCATGTGGTCGAGCTGGACGAACCGCATGTGTTCGCCTGGGCCGTCACGGATGCGGACGGCCGCTATGGGGAACCGACACTGGATCCGGCGAACGCCATGGCGAACTGGCGTTACGAACTCGACGCCGAGGGCGGGGGCAGCCGACTGCGGCAGTCGGTCCGCATCGGGCCGGGCCGCAGCGGACTGACGCTGGCCCTGGAGCGCTGGCCGGACCGCGAGGAGGAGTTCGTCGCCTTCCGGCTCCAGGAGTTGCGCGCCGGGATGGAAGCCACCCTTCGCGGCATCAAGGCGCTGGCCGAGGGGACCGCCTGACATCCTGTCGCGCCGCAGGAAGTCCGCGTCCAGTCGTGACGCGCTGGAGGAGACCCGCATGTGCTCCCGTCCCGAAATCCGGAAGGACATGGCGCGCACGCGGTGGCCCGATGAACGCGCCGGACAGGTGCCGAGCGGCGCTCCATAGGAACACGCTGCGTAAGTCCACAGAGCGGACCGAGCAGTGGGTGGACGCGGGTGCGGGCGGGTGCTGCGACGACCCGTCCGCGGGCGAGTACTTCCACGATCCATCGTGCTCGCCCGGACCGACCGACCGACCGCGTCCAGCGCCTGGGCCAGGAAGTCCCGCTCTCGGCCTTGGCGAACTCGGTGACGAACGCCCGGCAGAACGCGGGAAGATCGGCCGGCTCGCGGCTCGTGATCAGTGTGCTGGAACCCGCGTCGCAGACGTGCACCTCCTCGTCGTAATGGGTGCCGCCGGCGTTGCGGATGTCGGTACGCAGCCTCGGCCAGGACGTCAGAGTGCGCCCCCGCAGCACATCCGCCTCGACCAGGGGCCACGGTGGGTGGCAGATCGCCGAGACCGGCAGTCCCGCTTCGAAGAAACCCGTCACGAAGGCCACCGCCGCGTCGTTCATGCGCAGGTTGCCGGGGTTGGCGACGCCGCCGGGCAGGACCAGGGCACGAACGTCAGCCGACGCCCATGCGCAGATAGCGCACCCCGCACTCGCGGCAGAAGGGATCGGCCGCGGGCGTGCCCCAGGCCGTGGACGGCTGGGTCCACGCGGCCGGATCGAGCCGCCGCCCGCACAGAGCCTGGGTCTCGCCCTCCTCCGTCATGTGCCAGATTTCGAGAAGGGGCCCGGCGGAGCTCGGCGAGGCACCCTCCGCGTACTGCGCGCGCAACTCGTACCCCACGAGCCGTCCTCACTTCCCGTCCTGCTCAGGCGACCCAAGCCGGGTTCCCTCCCCGGTACGGGTGAATCACCGCCAAAGACGGCTGCGGCAACCGCGTCCTCACTCGGGCGCCCTGTCCAGGCGGATCGTCCCGATCGCTTCGAGACGGTCACCTGCGGCGGGCGCGAGGAGATTGATCTTGTACTCGCGGTGAGCACATCGGAGTCCTGGTCGAACAGCGTGAGGGCCGCGTAACCGCCGGCGCTGTCCGCAATGGCACCGGTGGCGCCGGCATGGACGTAACCGTGCTCTCCTTCGTGTGTACGGGGTGAGGTCGCGTGCGTCGGCCGTGTTCCGTCGGCAGGCGGCCGCCGGTCACTTCCGCTCCAGCGCGGCCAGCCGGAGTTCGAGCTGGTCGACCCGGTGCCGTAGCAGGGTGACCTGGGCTTCCAGGCTGACTTCCCGTTCCGCCCTGCGCTGGATGCGCGGTGACGCGGCGGCGCGCTCGATCACCGCGGCCAGCTGGACCAGGCGCTGTGGTCCGTTCGGGCCGTCCACCAGCCGGGACCGGATCTCGCCGTTGCGGTACCAGGCCCGTAGCGCCGAGCGGGAGACACCGGTCTCGGCCTCGGCCCTGGCCAGCGTGACCCAGGGGGTCTCGTCCAGCTGCTCGAACAGCTCCAGCTCGTTCTGCCAGCGCGCGAGCCGGTCCTCCCAGTCCGACGGTGTCTCCATCGCACCCTCCTTTCACCATGGTGACCCTGTCAATAGCAGTGTATTGACAGGGTTGGGACCATGGAAGCATGTCATTCGAACGGTTCACGGTGAAAGCTCGCAAGGTGGTCGTCACGGCTCAGGAGGAGGCGAGGCGGCTCAAGCACAGCCACATCGACACGGAGCACATCCTGTTGGGGCTGCTCGACGTACCGGACGGCCTGGCGGCGAAGGTGCTGCACCAGCTCGGGTACGACAAGGAGACGGCACAGGCCGACATCGCCGCGCTGGTCAAGCCCGGCACACACGAGCTGAGCGGCCACATCCCGTTCGCGCCGGGCGCGAAGAAGACGCTGGATCTCGCGCTGCGCGAGGCGCAGCAGCTGCACCACACCTCGATCGGCACGGAACACGTCCTGCTCGCCCTCGTCAGGGAAGGCGAGGGCGTCGGCGCGAAGGTGCTCGCCGAGCGGATCGATCCGATCGGCAGGATCCGGGCCGCGGTGCTGGCGGAACTGGGGGGCTCGCAAGAGGTCGCGGCAGGCCCATGGCCGGCCGGCACACCTGCCACCGAGGACGCCGTCGCCACCGCGAGCGCGCTGGCCGGTGGCGCACCGGTCGGCAGCCATCACCTGCTGGAGGCGATGCTGCGGACCGAGAACAGCATGGCGGCCAGGGTGCTGCGCGAACTCGGGGTCGACCCGGACGCGGTCGCCGCCAAGATCGACGAGCTGGATCCGGAGACGACCACGGACGCGAACCCGGAGGAAGCCGCCGCGCGCAGGATGGAGATCCGGCTGGTCGACGACGAGGTGCATCTGATCCTTCGGGATCCGGCAACGGTCACGATCGCCCGGAAGGTCACCGAGCTGTCCGGCGGCCCGGTCCAGGGCGTCGGACCGGTCGCCGGCCTGCTCGTCCCGCTCTGGCGGACGACCAACCAACTGCTGTCGCAGATCCAGCGCATGCTCGAACCGGAACCCGAGGACCAAGACGAGGACGAGGACGGGTCCACCCCGAGCAAGGTGACCAAGGCCGTGCGTACGGTGCTCGCGCCCCGGTTCCGCCGGTGAATCGGCCAGTCACCATCGTCGGAGCCGGCTTGGGCGGTCTGGCCCTGGCCCGGATGCTGCACGTGAACGGCATCGACGCGGTCGTGTACGAACGTGATTCCTCGCGCGACGCACGCGGGCAGGGCGGCATGCTCGACCTTCACTCCGGGACCGGGCAGCGAGCGCTGCGCGAGGCCGGTCTGATCGAGCAGTTCCACGCGATCGCCCGGCGTGCGGGGCAGGACATGCGTCTTCTCCAGCCGGACGGCACCCTGCTGCTCCAGGAGGACACGCCCGACGACGCCCCGCTCGAACGGCCCGAGGTGGACCGCGCCGATCTGCGCGACCTGCTGCTGGACTCCCTGCCCGGACACACGGTGCGCTGGGGGTGCGCGGTCGAATCCGCCGACGACGGCCTGCTGTACTTCGCCGACGGCAGCTGCGCGCCGTACGACCTGCTGGTCGGCGCCGACGGCGCGAACTCCCGGGTCCGCGCGCAGCTCACCGACGCCCGGCCGACCCACATTGGCCAGAACGTCGTCGAACTCGTCATCCCCGACATCGACCGCACCCATCCCGACCTCGCGGCGATGGTCGGGCGCGGCAACTACTGGGTACTCGGCGCCGGGCAGTCCCTGGCGGCCCAGCGCAACGGCGACGGCTGCGTACGGGTCGGCCTGAGCTTCTACAACACCGCCGAGGACTGGTTCGCCACCAGCGGGATCCCGTTCGGCGACCCGGCCGCCGCCCGGGCGCGGCTGATCGACCTCTTCGCCGGTTGGGACCCACGGTTCACCGCACTGATCGCAGCCTGCGACGACACGATCCTGCCGCGGTCGATCACCACGCTCCCGGTCGGCCTGACCTGGCCGTCGACACCAGGCGTCACACTGGTCGGCGACGCCGCGCACCTGATGCCGCCGGTGGGCCAGGGTGCCAACATGGCGCTGCTCGACGGTGTCCTGCTGGGTCTCGCGCTGGCCGCGTGCCCGGACGGCATTCCCGCCGCCGTCGAGGAATACGAACGCGAGATGTTTGAACGCACCAGCGCGGCCGGCCGGCAATCCGCGCGCATAAAGGAACTCCTGGCATCGCCGGACGCCGCCCGGCACATACTCGCGTTCTTCCAGCCAGGTTGACCGCAACCGAAAGCGACCGGGCAACCGGCCGTCGCCCGGTCGGCGCGGCCGGTCAGCCGCTCCATACGCGCGCCACGTCACCCACCACCCGCACGAGCTGTTGGGCGGACCGGTGATGATGCGTGGGGGAGAAGCCGGGGACGACGCCCTTGAGCTTCCCCTCGACCGGATCCCAGATCGACAGCTCCGTCTCGTCACAACTGAACAGGCAGGTGCCGTCGCTGAAGAAACGCCCGGTCGGACCTTCGAACGCAAGGAGTTGCACCGCAGTCGGCAAACGCCACAGGTCGCCCTCGAAGGTCCGAGTCGTATCGAAGATCCGCGCCCCGGGCCGCATGGCATCGGCGTCGTCGCCGATGCCCTCGACGGCGACCCGGACCGAATCGATCCAGGTCATCGAGTGATCCCAGTAGTACTCCCGGCCGCACACATCGACCCGGCTCGGACCGTCCTCGGACTCCCAGACGTCGACCTCGATCCATCGGCCGAGATCCCACACCGAGGGGAACCCGACCGGATGCCACACCCAGCCGTCGTCCAGGACCCGTTTCCCGTCGGGGCTCACCCGCAGCGCACCGTGGAAGTAGTCGAGGCGATGCTCCACCGCGGCGTCCTCGTCAGCAGGCGCGGAGAGCGACCGCTCGGTCAGCAGTGCTCCCGTCTGCGCGTCCGAGACATCCAGACGGTTCCAGGCCGTGCGGTGGATCACGACGCAACGCCCCCGGCTCCGCGCGAACTCCAGCGAGAACGGCACGGTCTCCTCGTGACCACCCTGGTTGTCCAGGGTCAGCGTGACCTTGCCGGTCCGCAGGTCGATCACCTCCCCGAACCGCCCGTAGTCGTTGACCACGGCGGCGAACCTGCCGTCGTGGGAAGCATGCAGGCGCCTGCGCGGCCGACGGCCGTTCCCCGGCTCACGGTCGGACTCCGGGGAAACGACGGTGGTCCCGAGGGCCTCGTGAACCCCGGCTGCCATGTCCCACCGGCCGATCGTGCCGTCCTCGCCCAGAGCCAGCCACACGGGCCGGTCCCGATCGCGCACCGGCGCCAGATCGGCGACCGCACCCAGACTCGGTGGCACCGCTATCTCACGGACCGCGTCCCCGCTCCCGATCACCGCTGCCCCCCTGTCGGAAACCCGATCGGCAGCCTATCCAGGAACACGGCCCCTGCGGTGTCTACCAGCTGATGCCGGCCGCCACCGGCAGGTGGTCGCTGCCGGTGGCCGGCAGCACCCACGAGCTGTCCGGCTGCACGCCGCGCACCAGGATCTGGTCGATCCGCGCGATCGGGAACGCCGCCGGCCAGCTGAAGCCGAAGCCGTCCCCGGCCGCCTCCTGGACCGAGCGCAGCTGCGAGGTGAGGCCGGCGAACGCACGGTCGTCCGTGGTGCCGTTCAGGTCACCGAGCAGTACCACCCGCTTGTCGTGCTCGGCGGCTATGGCCTCGGCGAGCGCCCGCGCGTTTCTGTCCCGGCTCTCCGTCCAGAAGCCGTTCGCTGGCGACACGCGTACCGATCCCAGGTGGGCCACGAAGACGACCAGCGGCCCGTGGTCCGTGGCCACCGTGGTGCGCAGTGCCCGGTTGTACGACATCTTCTCGTCGGCCGGTTTGGCGTCCCCCAGCGGCCCGACGTCCTGCCTGGTGTCGACCGGTCGCGTGTCCGACAGCGGCAGCCTGCTCCACAGCCCGACCGTGCCCAGCACCGTGTGGTACGGGTACGCCTTCGCCAGCGCCTTCTCGTACAGCGGCTGCGCCTGCGCGGTGATCTCTTCCAGGGCCAGCAGATCCGCCCCGGAGGCGGCCAGGTCACGCGCGGTGCGGGCCGGGTCGGGGTTGTCGGCGTCTACGTTGTGACTGACCAGGGTGAGGTCGCGGCCCGGGTGGGACTTGTCGCCGAGCAGCCCACCGAAGAGGCTCCCCCACACCACGACCGGCAGCAGCAGCGCGGCGGTCGCGGAGGCGGAGCGGCGCCACAGTGCCGCGGCCAGCAGCACCGGGATGAACAGGCCGAACCACGGCAGGAAGGTCTCGGCCAGGCTGCCGAGGTTGCCGATCCGGTTCGGGATCCTCGCGTGCAGCAGCATGAACAGGGCGAGCAGGACCGCCAGCGCCGCGAGCACCGGCCCGTGCTTCCAGGGCCCCGGCCGGGAGCCGGCTCGTATTGCCCGACGGACGACCGCGCGCAGCGCGCCTGGGCGGGCATCCTGGGGACCGGTGTCGCCCTGCCCGGTCTCCGCCGTACCGACCTGGGTCATCGGCTGTCCTCGTTGCGCGCATGCGGGGTCACTGTTCGTGCTGGTGGCGGCGGGGTGCGAGTCATGTTGCCAGTCAAACGGACATGGTGTTGCCGGGGCGTATCCGGTTTTCGATATGCCGACGATATGCGCCGGTTCGTAGCATCGATCGCATGCGTGTGTCGATCGTCGACGACGAGCCCCATCCGGCAGAAGCCACCCGCGAGGGCCTGCGCCCGGCGGCGATCGCGGCCGGCCGGCCCGGCGACAGGAACCGCCCCCGCGACAAGACCTGGAGGACCCGCGGGTCCGGAGCGGGCGCCGACCGTGGATAGGCAGCCCGGTCTGAGCGTCCGCGTCAAACTCACCCTCAGCTATGCCGGATTCCTCATGGTGGCCGGCGGCCTGCTGCTGGCGGCGGTGTGGGTGTTCCTCACTCGTGTGCCGCACGTCGGGCTGCTGCTCCAACCCGACTACCAGTACTCCGTCCTGCGGGACTTCGCCCCGATCGCGGCCGTCGTGCTGGCCTTCCTGCTGGTGTTCGGCCTGCTCGGAGGATGGATCCTCGCAGGTCGCATGCTCGACCCGCTTACTCGGATCACCCGCGCCACACGCATGGCCGCGAACGGTTCGCTCTCCCACCGGATCGACCTGGAAGGCCGCAGCGACGAGTTCCACGAACTCGCCGACGCCTTCGACGCGATGCTCACGCGACTCGAAGCACACGTCGCCGAACAGCAGAGATTCGCGGCCAACGCCTCACACGAGTTGCGCACACCACTGGCGATCTCGAAGACACTTCTCGACGTGGCCCGCACCGATCCGAGCGCCGACACCGGCGAACTCATCGACCGCCTCCACGCCGTCAACACCCGGGCCATCGGCCTCACCGAGGCGCTGTTGCTGCTCAGCCGCGCCGACCAGCGCTCCTTCGCCCGCGAACCGGTCGACGTGTCCCTCCTGGCGGAAGAGGCCACCGAAACACTCCTGCCCCTCGCGGAGAAGCACCGCGTCACCGTCGAGACCGGCGGCGCCGTCGGTCACACCCTCGGATCACCGGCGCTCCTGCTGCAACTCGCCATGAACCTCGTGCACAACGCCATAGTCCACAACCTGCCCGAACAGGGCACGGTGTGGGTCGACACCAGCGTGCGCCCTGAGACCGTGGTGCTCACTGTCGAGAACACCGGCGAGAAGCTCACCCCACAGTTGGTCTCGACCCTCACCGAACCGTTCCAGCGCGGCACCGAACGCCTGCACACCGACCACGCCGGCGTCGGCCTCGGCCTGGCCATCGTCAAGACCATCACCCACGCACACGACGGCACCCTCACCCTCACCCCGCGCCCCGCCGGTGGGATCCGCATCACCGTGGAACTTCCCGCGATGCACCGGTGAAGCGGTCACGACAGCCCGGCGCCCTCGGCACTGAGCAGTTCCATGAGCTCGGACCGGTGCAGGGCGGCGACGGATTCGAGACGGTCGGGATGGCGGAGCAGGACAGTGGCTTCGCGATCCCGGTGGCCGGGTTCGGTCAGCCGCTGCGGGTCACCCGCGTCGCCGCGGTGCTCGGTCTCCCTGACGGCCCGCCCGGCAGCTGCGGCCAGAGCGGGATCCGCCAGCAGACAGGCTGCCCAGCTGACCACGGTCTCGTCGACCCAGGTCCGCCAGGCGGAGTCGTCGGGCTGCGCATCGTATCCGTGCAGCCGGTCCAGACGGTGCGCCCTGCTGGGCGCGAGCAGATGCAGCAGCTCCACGTCGAAGTCAGCTGGTTCGCGGAGCCGCGCCGCCCCGCCTGTGTCCGGCGTATCAGCGTAGACAGGCGGTCCGTCCGAGGGAAAGACCGGCGCCACAGCGTGCGGACCGGGCTTCGGGCCGCGATTCCGGGCCGGGGCCGATGTCGCCCGGCCTGCGGGAGGGGTGCCTGAGCAGGGCCGGCCCGGCCGCAGAGGCCGACGACATGGCGCTGCTCGTGCTCCAGAAGACCCGCTGAGACGGAGACGGAGACGGTCGGCGAGCCCGGCTTCCCGGCGCGGCCCCGGGCATGGCCGGCGCTGACCGAGGTACACGGGGACGGAGGTCGGCGACGCGCAACCGGGAGGTGATCTCTCGGGCCGCCGCCGTACTGCCGAGGAAAGTGTGCATACGTGGCCGGAGAACGGAACGTCACGCGCGTCGAAAAGCTGGGCCGGAAGGTGGGCGAGGCTGCCAGGAGCGTGTGGCGCGCCGGCCGGGAGATCGAGCTGCTGCACCGCGCGATGGCGTTCGCCACCCTGTTCTTCGTCACCCTGGTGCCCCTGCTGATCGTGATCACGGCGGCATTGCCCGCCCGTGGCAGCGGGGTGACGGACTGGATCATCGAAGGTATCGGCGTGTCCGGCAGTTCGGCCCACGCGGTGGACAGACTGTTCGCCTCCCGACACGCCGTCCTGAGCGCCACCACCGTGCTGGGCCTGGTCGGCCTCGCCGTGTTCGGCATCTCGCTGATGGCCGCCGTCCAGAACGCCTACCAACGGATCTGGCAGCTGCCGCCAGGCCGTTGGCACACGCTGTGGCGCCAGGTCGTCGGCCTGGCCGGACTGATCGCACTCATCCTCCTCAGCACCTGGCACGGCCTTCCCTGGCTCGGCTCCGCCGCCTCGACGACTCCCCGGATCGTGGTGGGCGCGTGCGGCGGCGTGCTCTACTTCTGGTGGCTCCAGCACCTCCTCCTCGATTCGCGCGTCACCTGGCTGCGCCTGCTTCCCGGCGCGGTCGCGACCGTGGCCGCCTTCGCCGGTCTGCGGATCTTCTCCGAACTGGTCTTCGCGCCGCTCATCGTGTCCAACGCGGTCTCCTACGGCGCGGTCGGCATCATCCTGGTGGTGCAGTCCTGGCTCGTCGGCGTCGGTTTCACCGTCTACGGCGGCGCGCTCATCGGCCGCCTCATCCCGCCTGTGCGTCCTCGGCGTCCTCGGCCTCCCAGCGCAGCAGGTCACCAGGCTGGCACTCGAGCACGTCGCAGAGCGCGGCGAGGGTCGCGAAACGCACCGCCTTGGCGCGGCCGTTCTTGAGCACCGCCAGGTTGGCGGGTGTGATCCCCACCCGGTCCGCGAGCTCGCCCACGGACATCTTCCGCCGGGCCAGCATCACGTCGATGTCGACGGCGATCGGCATCAGATCACCTCGTCCAACTCGGCCTGCATCTCTGCCGCTTCGACGTCGCGTGCCACGGCCTGGGCGAGCAGCATCCGCAGCACGAGCACGATGAGTGCGACCCCCAGGATGGCCAGGCCGATCCCGCCCATGATGACGGTGACCCCAGGGTCCTCCCGCTGGCCCGGCGCGTTGACGGCCGTGACCGCGAACCACAGGAGGGCGGCCGCCACGATCGCGCCGATCACGGCGTCCACGTACCGGAAGGCGGCGTGGGAGAAGACGGTTCCGCGTCGCACCATCGCCACCAGCCGCCAGACGCTGACCAGGGCGACCTGGGCCGACACCATCCCCAGGATCGTGATCACGCGAAATGCGGTCAGCGGTATCGACCCGTCCTCCGGGTCGCTCCCGCTGACCAGCACCCACACCATCCCTGCCTGTACGAGCACGGTGCCGGCGAGCACCACCACGAGCACGGCGCGCAGCGCCTGCACGGTCAGCTTTCCCATGACCCATCCTTCAATCGAGTTACGATGGGAATCTATCGAATCTCGATAGGTGGAGCAAGGGGGCGGCGACAGCCGCCGTTCGGATCGTCCGAGGCGGCCCTTCGGGTGATTGCCGGACGCCTCGGGAGCCCGGCCGGCGGTCGTGGGGGTACGAGGTCCAGGCAGAGGACGAACCCGTGACGCCGTGAGGAGTTTGGCGATGTACGCAGCAGTCCGGCGGTACGAAGGGGTGGCCGATCCGGCCGAGGCCGCACGTCTGGTGAACGAGGGGTTCGTGCCGCTCCTGCGCCAGGTCCCCGGCTTCGTGGCCTACTACTGGATCGATGCCGGGGACGGAGTGATGGTCTCGACCAGCGTCTACCAGGACCGGTCCGGGGCCGACGCGTCGAATGCGAGGGCCGCGGACTTCGTGCGGGACCACCTCGCGGCGCTGCTCCCCAACCCTCCCCGGGTCATGGCCGGCGAGGTCGTGGCCCACGCGTGAGCGTCGGCCCGGGAGAGATCCCGGCCGGTGTGGGGTGAAGTCGCCCGGCCGGGAAGAGGCAGGGCGGTACGTCGGCCTGCTCCCTCAGGCGACCTTAGGCGGACAGCCGCGGCTTCGCTTGCCCTGCACGGTCACCTGAGAAGCCGTGCCCCCGGACGTGCCTGGTCCCGGCACCCCGAGAGGCGCCGGGACCAGAGCGGTGCGTGGCCAGGTCAGGCGAAGGGGCCACCGTACGGGGTGCTGTAGTACGCGCCCAGTTCGTCCCGGTACCCGGGGTCGCCGAGGTGCTTGTCCCGGTGGAACTCGGGAGCGTTCTTGATCTGCTCCTTGGTGAGGTCGACCAGGACCTTCTCGTCGTCGGGGTCGATGCTGACCACGGTGCTCGCCGGCAGCAGGACCTCCTTGCCGAAGATCCATACGCCGGTGTCGACGACCAGGTAGGCGTCACCCACCTCGTCGGAGTGCTTGTCGACCTTCCCGATGCTCCCGTCGGTCGCCTCGACCTTGTAGCCCGTCAGGTCCGCACCCGCCAGACGGCCGGCGGTCGGCTGGTAGTTCCACACATGCTCAGTCACGCGAAAAACAACTCCTCCGGTCAATGGGGGACGGCGGAAAAGGCTTCTGCCGAACCCTTCTTGGCTCGTACGTCGCGCGCGGCGGGTCCTGCGTCCCCCCGGACCTCGTCGGTCCCGCATTCACCGCGTCACGCGCATCGGATCGAATCCGGAACCGGGACAGCGGTCGCTCTTCCGTCCCGGCTGTCCGGCGGGTACCCCCGATATGCGCTCCGTACCGGTCACCGCGGAATCGGAACCGCACGCGACGGCGGAGTGGTGGCCCGCCACTCCGGGGAAGCGGGTGGTGAAGTCCGTGCCTGTCCGTGCGTCACCCCCGGCTGCGGGGGCCGACGATGGGCCGTGGCCAGGAGGACCCGTCGCAGTCGGAGGGTGAGCCCGGAGTAGGCCGCACGGCGCAGTCGACCGCTGGGCGGGGTGCCTTGCGGGCAGAGGATCACCATGGAGAACGATCGCGAGCTGGACGAGGCCCACCAGGTGCCCCACGGTGTCGACGAGAAGACGGTACGCGCCCTGGGCGCGCTGTCGAAGGCGCTGGAGACCACGGAGCGGGCCCGGGGCCACCTCTACGGGTTCCATCAGCTGACCGGGACGGCGGACTTCGAACTCGACTACGCGGTCGGGCTCCTGCGCGAGGCGGGTCACGAGGAGCAGGCCGTACAGGTCGAGCGGGAACTCGTCGGCCGGAACGTGATCCCGGGATGCTGGACCTTCCAGATCGTCGAGGCCTACAACTCCACCTATTACCGGCCTTTCGCCGCGATGGAACGTCAGATCGTCGAGGACCTGGCCGAGGGGCGCGACCACCTCCTGGAAGCCCACTTCAAGACGATCCGCCGCACCCCGGGCCACCCGGACCACACCGCAACGCCCCCCGGCCCTTGACGCGTTCCGCGGGAGTGGGTGTGCCCCGGCCGCGATCAGCCGGGCGCTGCCCGGTGGTCGACATCGGAGGTCTTACGACGGGACATACGGGGTACTCGCCCGGTGCGCGAGGAGTGACGGGCCGAACGGCGGGCGCCGACCAGGACCAGGGCCAGGCCCAGGAAACCCACGGCACCCACGATTATTCCGCTCAGAAAGAGGGACCCGGTCGACGAAGTCGCGTGGTAGCCGAAAATCGAGAAGTCGCCGCCGGCTCCGAGAGCGTGTCCGGCACCGATATTGCCGAAAACTCCCGCCAGTCCGACGATGACGGCCAGAACCAGAATGACGAGGCCAAGGATGAGAATCATGGAAATGCTCCTTTGAGCTGCGGCCGAACAGATCGCGGGCCGTCATCACCACCTACCCCTGTAGTGCGACATCAAGCGAAATGGAGGACGCCATGCTTGTCGTCGGCATCATTCTGCTCGCCATCGGTTTCCTGACGGGAATTTCGATCCTGTGGACGCTCGGGATCATTCTCCTCGTCGTGGGCGCCGTGTTCTGGATTATGGGATCGGCCGGTCACGCCGTCGGCGGCCGCCGGCATTATTGGTAGCCGCCCCGCGCATGAGGTGGCTTTCTCGCTCAGCGGCGGGCGCGGGTGTCCTGGAAGGGCCGCCCGCGCCGCGCCGCCGAAGGCGCGAACCTGGGCGGCGGCCTCGGCCCCGGCCCGCGGTGCCCGCTGATCGTCGTAGCGGCCGAGCAGACCGCTCGAAGCAATTGTTCCGGCTGAACGCCGTTGAGGCGTAGAACAGTGACATGACGTAGAACAGTGACATGACAACGCCGGATTCGACGCCGGACCGGACCCAGGCCGCCCGTGAGCTGTGGCGGCTGCTCGAACCGATCCACGCCGTCGTGTACTTCGCCCCGGAGCCGCTGGAAGAGTTCAGGTCGATCGGCTACCGCGGCTACTGGATGGGCTACTTCGCCGGCCGGGCCGCCCCGCTGGGCCGGGCGGGCGCCGACATCGTGCACGCGCTGTTCTACAACTTCACCCACGAGCGGGTGAGCCGGGCCCTGCCCGCGGCGTGGAACTTCGCCCCGCCGGACAAGGCTCTGCACGCGCGGCTACAGGGGTCCGTGCGCGCACTCGGCCGGGCGTTCGGGCCCGCGGCCGACAGCGCGGAGGTGGCCCGGGCGGCACAGCTCGCGATGCGTGCGGCCCGGTCGGCCCCGCTCGAAGGCCGGGTGCTCTTCGCGGCCAACCGCTCTCTGCCGGTACCCGAGGAACCCCTCGCCCGGCTGTGGCAGGCCGCGACGCTCCTGCGGGAGCATCGCGGCGACGGCCATGTCGCGGCGCTGGCCGCCGCCGGGATCGGCGGCCGCGAGTCGCACGTCCTGCAAGCCACCGCACGGGGGATCCCGCCCGAGGTCTACACGGTGGCACGCGACTTCGACGAGACCGAGTGGACCTCGATACGCGACACGCTGACCGGGAGAGGGCTGATCGAGGACGGGCGGCTGTCCCGGCACGGACACCAGCTCATCACCGAGGTCGAGGCCCGCACCGACCGGCTGGCGGCGACCGCCTACGACGCGCTCGACGCCGGGGAGACCGACGAACTCCTGCGGCTGCTGCGCCCCCTGACCCACGCCGTGCTGCGGGAGGGCGACATCCCGCTCGACAACCCCATGGGCCTCGACCTGCGCGCGGACCGCGACCAGCCGTGACACGGCGGCGGCCGGGGCACGAACGATCAGGAAGCACAGCGCAGCTGCGTCCGTCGTGCCCCGCCGTCGTCGAGGGGTCCTACAACGTGGCGGTCGTCTGCTGCCCGGACGCGCTGCCCACGAGCCACTGGTCCCACGGCAGGTTGAAGGAGGCGTAGCCGTTGTCGGCCGAGGCCTTGGCGCGGGGCGAGCCGGTGATGGTGATCGGGTCGCCCTGCTTGACCTGGCCGTAGAACCATTTGGCGTCCGACAGGGACAGGTGGACGCATCCGTGCGAGCCGCGAGCGCTGCCGCTGCCCGGGTTGGGGTCGCCGGTCGAGTAGTGCACGTACGTACCGGACTGGGTCAGGTGGACGTCCCAGGGCAGCGTCAGGTCGTAGTAGTTGGAGCTGCCCTTGTCGCAGCTGATGTGGACACTGCAGGAGGTCATGTGGACCTTCTCCTGCTTGTCGATGACGGCCATCGTGCCGTTCCACGTCGGGTACTGGGCGCTGCCCGCGTTGATCGACAGGGTGCGCACCGGCTTGCTGTTCCGGGTCACCTTCATGGTGTGGCCGGTCACCGAGACGTCCGCGCGGACGTCGTCGCCGATGGTGAAGGAGTGCGTGTAGCTGCGTACGCCGTAGCGGCCGTTGCCGTTGCTGACGCCCTTCATGTCGACGTCGACCTTCACCTTCGTACCCGAAGGCCAGTACGTCTGCGGCCGCCAGTCGGCGCGCTGGTCGCCGAACCAGTGCCAGGCGCCGACCACCGGCTGCGAGGCGCTCACCTGCATGTGCTTCTCCACCGTGGCCCGGGCCTTCGCCGCCACCGGGTTCGTGAAGATCACCGAGATCGGCATGGCCACACCGACCGTGGCGCCCGTCTGCGGGGTGATCGTCTCCAGCAGCATGGGCGGACCCGCGGGCTTCGTCGGTGACGCGCTGGCACTCGCGCTCGGGGTGCCCGACGCCTTCGCGTCGTCCCCGCCGGCCTTGTCGCTGCCGCCCCCGCCACCGCCGCAGGCACTCGTGCCCACCAGCACGGCAGCCGTGACGAGTGCGATACCTATGCCGCTCTTACGCCGTCGCACGACCTGCCCCGCTCTCTCTCGCTTCGGCCCGCACGGGCCCGTCTTCCGGTCAGACAGCGAGTGCCCACGCCGCAGTTGCATGAGTCACGTAAAACGTGTCCCAAGAAACGGTGGAGCTCAGCCGCCGCTCTTGCGCCGGAACGAGCGCTGGCTCGCTGCCGGGCCGTGCGCGCCGCGTACCTTCGACGCCCCGCTGTTCGCGGCGAGTTCGGCGGCGTCCCCCTGCTGGGCGCGCTTGCGCGCCAGCGCCTCACGGAACTTGCGCTTGAGGTCGTCCTGACCGCCCTCGTCGGGCGCCAGGTCAGGAGATTCGGTGTCGGCCGGCTCCGCGCCTTCTCGGGATGGAGACTCTGCAGTCACGGGGACCTCCTGGGATCTGGCAGTGGAATGCACAGCTTTGCATGCCGGGACCCGGATGACGCATCCGATTTTCGGTATCAGGGGCGGCGACCAGGATTCGACGGCGGACCGCGGGCGCCTCGGCGCGTCGCGGGACGAGCCGGTCCGGCCTGTGGACAAAATCTGATCATGACCGATACCACGAAAGCAGTTCTCGAGGGCGGCCCCGACGGTCTCACGGAACGGATCGTCTCGGTTCCCGAGTCGGGGCTCGACGTCAAGGTCCCGTTCAACGGGGGATACGAGCACTTCAGGGTCACGACGCGTCAGCAGAGCACCGAGCACGGCAGGCTGCCCGTGTACGAGTGGTGGGAGCGTACGGAGCTTCCGGGGTAGGCGCGGGATCCGGGGAGGTGCGGTCGAGGCGCCGGGGCCGGCCCGGACGGACGGTCCGGGCCGGGTGCGGGTGCTTCGTCAGGACTGGGTGACGGGACGCATGGCGAGGCCCTCGGTACCCGCCCAGTACGTGACCCACTGGCCGTCGTCGGCCAGGAAGGAGGCGACGGGCATGCGTACGCCGACCGGCTTGCCCGGCTCGCTCTCGCCGCCGGCGCTGCCGAGGCCGAGGGTCATGGACCGCACGTCGTAGGTGTCCCGGTGGCCGCCGGTGGCGAACAGGCCGGCGTACGCCTTCCCGCCCGGAGCGAGGGTGAGCACCTCGCCGGGATCGGTCTCCTTCCTGGCCGGCGCCGGTGCCTTGGCGTTGCCGAGCGTGACCTCGGGGGCGCCCTGGATGTCGCACTTCTTGCGGCCGGTGTTGGTGACGACGAGGAGGAGGTGGCGAACCGGCTCGCCCTTCGCGTCGTAGTTCGTGGCGGAGACCGAGAGGTCCTGCAACGTGCACAGGGGGACGCTGGAGCTGTCGCCGCCGGTGGTTGTGCCGGTGTTCCCGCCCTGTTCGCTCTCGTCGCTGCCGCCGCTGGGCCGCGCCGAGGTCTTCGCCCCCGACGTCGCCGTATCCGATGCCGTCGCGCCGGACGTCGTCGTACTCGTCGCACTCGATGTCGCGGTGGCGGACGCGCCGGGTCGGGCGGAGGACTTGGACGCGTCCGCGGTGTCGTGCGAGCCGGACTGGCACGCCGTGGTCGCCAGGAGCGCGGCGACCGCCGCGGCGCCCAGGGCGTAGGACTGCCGACTGGTGCGGCTCCTGGGATTCTTGCGGGCAGCGGCGTTCATGAGGTCCCCCTGTGGTCGGTGGTGCAGGGCCGCCGTCGCATCGGCGGCGGACCGATTCTGCATCGGGGATCGCCCCCAACTCACAAGCCACGAGGTCCTGTTACCGATCAAGGACAGGTTCGCCGCAAGGTCACAGGCGTCGGTTACGGACCCCTGTCGAGAGGGCCGACGGGGCTGTCATGCGGTGGTGTCGGGGGGTGCTGCCGGTGCGGCGTGGACGCCTGCGCGATAGGAGCCGGGGGTCGTGCCCATGGTCTGGGCGAAGGCGTGGACGAACGCACTGGTCGTGGCCCACCCGCAGGCGTGCGCGGTGTCGGTGACGGAGGCGCCCTCGGCGAGCCTGACCATCGCGTTGAGGATCCGGGCGCGAGTGCGCCACTGGGGGAAGGTCATGCCGAATTCGTCGCGGAACAGGCGCGAGAGGGTGCGTTCACCCGCGTGCACCTGGTCGGCGAGCTGGGCGAGCGTGTAGGGGTGGCGCAGGTTCTCCTCGATCAGACGGCAGACGTCGGCCAGCCGTCGGTCACGGGCGGACGGCAGGGCGACCGGCTGGGCCGTGACGCGGCGCAGCCGGTCGCGCAGCACCGCTTCCAGGTGGCGGCTCTCGGTCTGCGTGAGATCGGTGCCGGTGAGCGCGATGAGGAGTTCGCGTACGAGGGCGTCGACGGCGATGACCGTGGGGCGTTCGGTGTCGAGCAGGGCGGTCGTGCCCCGGGCGGGGAAGCCGATGGCGTGGAAGCGGCTCCGGCCGTAGAAGCGGTGTTCGTGCCAGATGTTCGCCGGGATCCACAGGGCTCGGTCGTTGGAGGCGATCCAGGACCCGTGTTCCGTGGAGATGGCGAGGACCCCGGAGCTGACGTAGATGAGCTGGTGGTCGTCGTGGCGGTGCCGGTCGATCGTGTCGCCGCCGCCGTGGGCCTCGGTCTTGGTGGGCGCGACCGGCATGTGGCGGATCTTCGACATGGGTAGGCAGATTACGGGAAGCGCGCCTGGGGTGCCGTTGAGCATCGTGGAGCCGTGACAGCGACACAGGAAACAAGCACGGCGCGTGACGTCGGTGACCGGCCGGAGCAGGGGCACTGGCGCCGGATGCGGATCTGGGCCGGCGCCCATGCGGTCGACGACTTCTACCAGGGACTGGTGCCCGCCGCCGTCCCCTACTTCGTGCTGCAACGCGATTTCAGCTATGTCCAGGCCTCCGGGCTGGCTCTTGCCGCCACCCTGGGCAGCGCGTTGCCGCAGGTGCCGATCGGGCTGCTCGCCGACCGGTACCGGCTGCGCTGGATGTCGCCGCTCGGGATCAGCCTCGCGGGGATCGGGGCCGGCCTGTCGGGGCTCGCGCCCTCCTATCCGCTGGTGTTCGCGCTGCTGCTGATGGCCGGTGTCGGTATCGCGATGTTCCATCCGCCCGCGGGGCGGGACGCGCGCCGCGCGGCCGGAGGCAGCGCCACCGCGATGAGCTACTTCGCCGCGGGCGGCAGCGTGGGCTTCTTCGTGGGCCCGGCGCTGGTGACCCCGGCCCTGGACAACCTCGGGGTCGGTGCGACGGCGCTGTTCATCCCCCCTGCCGTGCTCATGGGCTTCGTCCTGCTGCGCCATCACCAGCGCACGGCGGGCACGGCGGACAAGAAGGTGCAGCGGCAGGGCGCGGACCGGCCGTGGCGGTTCGCGGCCCTGACCGCGGTCGAGGTCGTGCGGTCCACGATCTCGACCGGGCTGAACACGTTCATCTCGCTGTACTGGATCCGCCATCTGGAGGCGAGCAGCGGGCTGGGCGGTACGGCGCTGACGCTGGAGCTCGGGGGCGGTGTGCTCGGCACGCTGCTCGGCGGCCGGCTGGCCGACCGGGTCGGCATGGTGCGCACCGTGCAGATCGGGAACGCGGCCATGCTGCCCGCCCTGTGGCTCATGCTGGTGTGCGACGACAAGTACCTGGCGCTGCCGCTGGCGTTGCTGGTGGGGCTGGTCTCGAACATCCCGTTCGCGGTGCTCATCAAGCTCGGTCAGGACTACCTGCCCAGCCGTCCCGGGACCGCGGCCGGTGTCACCCTCGGCCTCGCGGTGAGCGCCGGCGGACTGTTCATGCCGCTGCTGGGCATCGTCGCCACCCACTACGGCCCACGGGGCGCGCTCATGGTGCTCGCCACCGTTCCGGTGCTGGCCGTGCTGCTCTCCACCACCCTGCGCGAGCCCGCTCACCCGGAGCACGAACCAGCAAGGGCCACCCCGGCCGAGTCCACCTGATCCGGCTGATCCGCCCGCGGACACCGGTTGGTCGGCCGCTATTCCTGCTGCGGGGAGGCGAGCCAGCGGTCGTCCTGGAACTCGACGGGCACCTCGTCCTCCCAGGGATCGATCCCGCGGCGCTCCAGTTCGTCGAACCACCGGTCCCGCTGCGAGGCGGGGAGGCGTCGTCCGCACCAGGGGCAGAAGTCGATCGTGATGCCGGCCGTGCCGCCGTCATGGACGATCAGCCCGTACTCCTGGAACTTGGCGCTGAAATGCACCAGCGCGTCCGGGCAGTCGAAGGGGTCGTCGTGCTGGTCGCACCCTGCGTTCACGTGGCTGGACATCGCCTCGCAGCAGTGAGTGGTCATGACCTCTGCTTCTCGTCGATCGGTGCTGTGATCGGCAGTAGACCACGGTCTGTGTCGATCGGGGGGTGGCACGTCGATCGACCAGGGTCGTCAGGTCGGCTGGTGGCGCTGCCCCGGGTCGGAATCCGGGGTGCTGTGGGGGAGGGTGTCCCAGGTGGCGTGTACGGAGGGCGCGCCCGACAGGCCGAGGCTGCCCGCGCCGATGAGCACGATGCCGATGATCTCGGGTACGAGGCGCACACCGAGTCCGATGTGTTCCGCGAACAGCGCCCATCCCAGGGCGACACTCGTGATGGCGTCGCCGAGAGTGAGGGCGGGCTGCGACGCCGTCAGCGATCCGGCCCGGAAGGCGGCCTGGAGCAGTACGAAACTGAGCAACCCGACGACGGCCGTCCCCCACAGCGACCAGTGGGCGAACACGCCTGCCCATCCTTGGTCCCGGCGTCCCACGACTTCCTTGATCAGCGCGGCGGTCATCGCGAACGACATCGCGGCGGCCAGGCCGAGCAGCGCCGCCCGCAGGGCGCCCCGGGTCGGGCGGCTCGCCAGCACCAGGGCCACCACCGCGGCGAGCACGACGCTCCCGGCCATGAGCCAGGAACTGTCGGACGCCGTCCCGAGGCCGACGGAAGGGGAGGCCGCGGTGAGGAAGAGGGCCAGCCCGACGCCGAGCGAGACGAACGCGAACCACGTACGCGGATCGGGGCGGCGGTGGAACACCATGCTGCCCACCACCAGGGTGAACAGGAGCTCACTGGCCAACAGCGGTTGGACCACGGACAGGCTGCCCACGGCCAGCGCCCAGGCCTGGAACACCGTGGACAGGATCAGCAGCCCGAAGCCCGCGAGCCAGTGCGGCCGTTGCAGCACGCGCGTCAGCCAGCGCACGGCGTGCCGCGCGCCGGCTCGGCTGTCGGACTCCTCGGCGGCGGCGCGGCGTTGCAGGACCGAGGCCGAGGCGTTGCACAGCGCCGCGAGCAGGGCGAGGACGACCGTGAGCGCTCCCACGGGCTCCTCATCCGAATCTGGTGGCGAGGCACCGGTACAGCCCCGGCGCCCCGCCCCGCACCCGGGCGGGCAGCCGGAGCCAGCCCGGCACGTACACCTCGTCGCGGCCGCGTCGTACGGCGCTCCAGACGGCGTCGGCCACCCGCTCCGGGGCCACCGGGCGGGGATGGGACCGCAGATAGGGCACCCCGCGGCGGGCGAAGAACGGAGTGTCCACCACACCGGGGATCACATGGGTGACGCCCACGCCGGTGGCGCGCAGTTCGTACCGCAAGGCGTCGGCGAAGACGCCGAGCGCGGCCTTGACCGCGGAGTACACGGCTTCTTCGCGTACGGCGACGCTCCCCGCCACGGAGCCGATCAGCACGATGCGTCCGGAGTCCGCCTCCGTCATGTGGGGGACGAACTGCCGTACGACATGGAGGGTGGAGAGCAGGTCCACGGCGACGACCTCCTCGATGGCGGAAGCGGGCATGGCCGTGAAGTCTCCCGCCCAGCCCACACCGGCACAGGCCACCAGCAGGTCGGGCCTGCCGACCTGGTCGAGGACGAAGTCGCACAGGCGCCGGTCGGTGTGCGGGCGGGTGAGGTCCGCGGGGAACGCCGCGGCCGACACCTGTGCGGCCACCCGGTTCAGCCGGGTGGGGTCGCGTCCGTTGAGGACCATGTGCCAGCCGCCCTCGGCGGCCAGCCGGCGGGCGACGGCCGCACCGATACCGGAAGAGGCGCCGGTCACGAGGGCCGAACCGCGGAATCGGGTCGCCCTGTTCGGGGTGCGCGTGTGCGCTGCCGGGGCCGAGCCGGCCGTGGGCACAACCGGGGCTGCCCTGTCTGCGTGGTAAGGGGCGTGGGACATGAGCGGACCTCGCTGCACTGGTGGACAGGAAGAACCTGTGGCCGTGCCTCCTCGGAGCCGATGCGAGGGCATCCCGGCCTCCGCTGCCGCCGCTCCAGCTCATGGGCGTCCTTAACACCTTGGCACACCGGCGTGGACAAAGCGGACTTCACGGACGGTCGAGCGGCGGTCGGCGACGGGTGCCGCCGGGCGCGAGCAGGCTCGTGACCTCGGCGATCGCCCCGGCGAGGGCGGGAGCAGCCCCGCAGGACTTGCAGTGCCGTGACTTGGCGTGAGCATCGCCGGACTGGCCGCGGCCTCGCCGGGGGGCGAGAATGAAATGCCGGTACTCGTGCGGGTGCCGGGCCGAGCCTGACGCCCGCCGACGGCACCGAAGCCCGGCGCGGCCGATCTCAGAGGATCCATGGCTGTTCACCCGTCCGCTCGCCATGAGGCGGCCTTGGCGCCGGAAGCCGAACGGGTGCTGCTGGTCAGCGCGGGCATGGGGGCCGGGCACGACAGTGTGGCGGCCGAGGTGGCCCGTCGTCTCCGGGCCGAGGGGAAGGAAGCGCGGGTCGTCGACGTGCTCGCCCTGCTGCCCCGCGGACTGGGGACGGGACTGCGCGGGTTCTACGAGGCCTGCGTCCGAGGCGCCCCATGGGCCTACGGGGGCATCTACGAACTGTTCTTCAGACTCGGCGCCGGTCGTCGCCCGACCGGCACCCCCTTGGCCCGGCTTGCCGCCGACGCCTTCATGACGTCCGTGCGCCGGTCGCGACCCGACGTGGTGGTGCCGGTCTTCCATCTGGCGGCACAGCTGACGGGACAGCTGCGGGCCGCCGGCGTGCTGCGCGTGCCCAGCACCGTGCTGATCGTCGACTTCGCGGTGCACCGGCAGTGGCTGCATCCCGGCAACGATCTCCATCTGTGCGTCTCGGACGACGGCGCCCGTCAGGTGCGCCGATGGCTGGGCGCACCGGCGGAGACGGTCGGCCCGGTGGTGGACCCGCGCTTCTTCGAGGGCGGAGAAGAGGCAGGGGCGAGTACCTGGCGCGGACGCCTGGAAAGCCGTGGGCCCGGGCGTCCCGCGGTGCTGGTGTCGGGCGGCGCCTGGGGGGTGGGCTCGCACCTGCTCGACACGGCTCGGCTGCTCGCCGGGCGAGGCTTCCTGCCGGTCGTGCTCAGCGGACGCAACGAGCGGTTGCGGCGGGCCCTGTCCGGTACACCGGGTGTGCTCGCGCCCGGCTGGGTGACGGACATGCCCCAGCTGCTGCGCGCCTGCGCCGCGCTGGTGGACAACGCGGCCGGGCAGACCGCGGTGCAGGCCTTGGCGGCCGGTGTGCCCGTGGTCGGGTACCGGCCGCTGCCCGGGCACGGGGTCGACGGGGTACGACGGATGGCCGCCCTCGGGCTGTGCGACTTCGCGGCCGACGCGACCGGCCTGCTCGGGTCGCTCGACCGTCTGACCGCGCCGGGCCCGGAGCGGGCTCGGCGCATCGCGGCGGGGCGGGCGGTGTTCCGGGACGACGTGCTCACGCGAGTGCTCGCCCGGCCGGTTCCGAAACGGTCACCCTGAGCCGCTGCCGGAAGCCCGGTGACGGCACGGTCGCTCGGTCGTCCTGGGCTGCTGTCGGGGTTTGGTGACGGTACGGTCGCTTGGTCGTCCTGGGCTGCTGTCGGGGTTTGGTGACGGCACGGTCGCTTGGTCGTCCTGGGCTGCTGTCGGGGGCCTGGTGACGGCACGGCCGCTTGGTCGTCCTGAGTCGCTGTCGGGGGCCGAGTGACCGGACGGTCGCCCGGTCAGCCCGAGCCCCTGCCCGAGGCCCCGGTGACGGCACGGGCGCTGCGTCCCACCGGGGAGTGCTCGGCAAGCGGTCCCACCGTCAGCCCCGCCGTGCGACAGCCGTTCACGATGTCCGGGAGCGCCGCCAGGGTGGAGCGCCAGCAGTCCGGCGCCGCGACGCGGTCGGAATCGTGCAGGAGGACCGTGCCCCCGGCCCGAAGACCGGCTCCGACCTGCGCCCGTACCGTGACGGGAGTGGCGTCGTGGGTCCAGTCCTTCCCCCAGGCGGTCCACAGCACCGTCCTCAGACCCGCCCGGCGCGCGGCAGCCCAGCGTCCGGACGTCAGGATCCCGAACGGCGGGCGGTACCAGCGCGGGCGTTGCCCTGTGAGCCCGTACAACGCCTCCGCGGCGAGCATGACCTCGCGTCGGTCGCGGGCGGGCGCCGGCAGCCAGGGGCGGTCGTGCCTCCAGCCGTGGACGGCGAGCTCGTGGCCGCGCTCGGCCATCTCGCGGACGAGTTCCGGATACCGCACCGCGCTCTCGCCGAGCAGGAAGAAGGTGGCGCGCACACCGAGCTCGTCCAGGGCCTCCAGGAAACACGGGGTGGAGGCGGGGTCGGGTCCGTCGTCGAAGGTCAGGGCGATGTGGTTCGGGCGTCCGAGGCCGGCCAGTCCGGGGAAGAACCGGCGCCGCAGGCCGGGGAGCCAGGTGGCGGCCGGTCCGATGTGGGCCGCGGCCACGGTCACGAGGGGGAAGAGCACGCCCGCGGACATGCCACGGACAGGCGTGGGTCGGGTCGGCCGGTCCATTGACGACGTGCCTCCTCCAACGCTTGCGGGCGGCGGCGCTCGTCGATCACGGCCGCAGCATGCCTGACGGTGCCGAGGTAACCAGCGTGCTCGTCGTCAAACCACGCCGTCGCCCGGAGACGAGACCGTGCCGCACCGCTCTGGACTTTTAACGTCAATCACGTTGTCATAAGAGCCCACAGGAGGGTCGGACCAGGTCCTGCCGCACGCCCCTCGGAGATCGGAGCCCGGTGAGCACCTTCGACGACAGGGACGACACGGCCCCCACCGACCGGCTCGCGGCCGGACGGCGGCGCCGTACGACGCGGACGGGCACCGTGCTCAGCCAGGAGCTGATCGTGCAGACGGCGATCCGCCTGCTGGGGCAGCCCGGCAACGACGCGCTGAGCGTGCGACGGCTGGGGTTGGCGCTGGGGGCCGACCCCTCCGCGCTCTACCGCTACTTCCGCAGCACCGACGATCTCGTCCTCGCGGTCGCGGACGAACTGATCGGGATGAGCCTCAAGGACGTGCGGATCACCGGCGACTGGCGCGCCGACCTGCGCGGCATCGGGACGGACCTGCACCGCACGTACACCGCCCATCCCCATGTCGCGGTGCTGGCGGCCTCCCGTGTCACCCGCCGTCCCAACGAGATGCGAGGGGTCGAGATCGGTCTGGGTATCCTGCGCGACGCAGGCTTCGGACCGCAGGACGCGGCCCGTTACTACCACCGGTTCATCGACTTCACGCTGGGCTTCGCCGCCATCGACGCGGCCGCCCACGCGCTCCCCACGGAAGCCGGCGCGGCCGATCGCGCGGCCTGGCAGGGGACGTATGCCTCCCTGCCCTCCGACCGTTATCCCCGCATCGCCGAATCCGCGCCCACCCTGGCGCGGACCATGAGCACCAGCGCCTACCCGGGTGCGCTGGAAGTCTTCCTCGACGGAGTGCAGGCGGCACTCGACCGGCACGGCCGGTGAGGGCGCCCGATACAAGGAGGCAACATGTCCAATCTGGCGGAGTTCCTGGCGCACACGGCACGCCGGTACCCCGAGCACACCGCGCTGCGAGTGTCGAACACAGCCGTCTCGTACGCCGAGTTGGACGAGCTCAGCGCGCGTGCGGCCGCGCTGCTGTGCGCCGAGGGCGTGCGCCCCGGCGACCGGGTCGCACTCATGCTGCCCAACGTGCCGGAGTTCGTCGTCCTCTACTACGGCATCCTGCGCGCCGGTGCCATCGTCGTCCCGCTCAACCCGCTGCTCAAGGAACGCGAGACCGAATACCACCTGCGCGACTCCGGTGCCGTGCTGCTGTGCGAATGGCATCAGGCCCCCGGCGAGGGCGCACAGGGAGCGGCCGGCGCCGGTGTGCGCCGACTGGCCGTCGAACCCACCGTCTTCGCCGGAATGCTCGCCGGGTCGCCCCCGGTGCACGAGATCGCGAGCGTGGCCGGCGACGACATCGCCGTACTGCTCTACACGTCCGGCACCACCGGCCGCCCCAAGGGAGCCTCGCTCACCCACGCCGGACTGCGCCACAACACCGAAGTCACCGCCGTGGACGTCGAGTCGCTCACCCCCGAGGACATCGTCGTCGGCTGTCTGCCGCTGTTCCACATCTTCGGCCAGGTCTGCACCCTCACCGCCGCCGTCCACGCGGGCGCCGCGCTGATCCTCGTCCCCCGCTTCGACCCGCAGACCGTGCTCGACGCCATCGCCCGCCACCGGGCGACCGTCTTCGAGGGCGTGCCCACCATGTACGCGGCACTCCTCCAGCATCCGGCCGCCGCCGAGCTGGACGTCTCCTCCCTGCGTCTGTGCGTCTCCGGCGGAGCCTCGCTGCCGGTCGAAGTCCTGCACGGCTTCGAACGGCGCTTCGGCTGCGTGATCCTCGAAGGCTTCGGCATGTCCGAGACCAGCCCCGTCGTCACCTTCAACCACAGCGACCGCCCCCGCAAACCCGGCTCCATCGGCACTCCCATACGTGACGTGGAAGTGCGCCTCCTCGACGACGACGGCCGGGATGTCGCGCCCGGAGCCGTCGGTGAACTCTCCGTACGCGGGCCGAACGTGATGAAGGGCTACTGGAACCGCCCCGAGGAGACCGCCGCGACCGTCCCCGACGGCTGGCTGCGCACCGGCGATCTCGCCCGCCGCGACGAGGACGGCTACCTCTTCGTCGTCGACCGCAAGAAGGACCTCATCATCCGCGGCGGCTACAACGTCTACCCTCGCGAGATCGAGGAGGTCCTGCACGAGCACCCCGCCGTCGGCCTGGCCGCGGTGGTCGGCGTGCCGCACGAGCGGCTCGGCGAGGAGATCGCCGCCGCCGTGGTCCTGCGCCCGCGGGCGAGCGCCACGGCCGACGAACTGCGCGAGTTCGTCAAGGAACGCGTGGCCGCCTACAAGTACCCCCGCCACATCCGGATCGTGGACGCCCTGCCGACCGGCCCCAGCGGAAAGATCCTGAAGCGGCAGATATCCGTGCCCATCGACTGAGCACATCGCACGCCTGCTTCCTGGGGCTGCCGATTTCCCGTATCCGCGCGGGAAGTCGGCGGCAGCGAAATTCGGCCACTTGTGCCGTGAGGCATTGTGCGCATGGGGGCGAGCTGTCACCGTCGTGCGCGGAATAGAGATTCGATCATGAAATTCGACGGCCTCGACCACCGTGTTTGTCGGCGTGGGGAATCTGTCATGAACGGCAAATCCGGCGCCATCGACAATCCGTGGACCCATTGAAGGCATTGAAGGGGATATTTCGCATCCATGAGAAGCACAGTGTTTTTACCTGCTGATACATCCCGTGTCCGGAATCGCGGCAGAATCGGGGCTTTCCTCGCCGCAGCGGCGGTCCTTTCGGCGGCCACCCTGTTCGGTGCCGGTCCGGCGGTGGCCGCGCCCACGGCGATCAAGCTGACCTCCTCGTCCTGTCCCGCCGAGATCGTGCAGGGCCAGGTGAGCGGCTGCGTCACGGAGTTGCAGAACCTGCTCAACGCCCACGGTGCCGGCCTGACGGTGGACGGCGAGTTCGGGCTGAACACGCTGTACGCGGTGCGTGAGTACCAGGCCGCCACCGCGATCGCCGTGGACGGCCGGGTGGGCCCCCAGACCAAGAGCAAGCTGTACACGACGGCGGGTACGGCGCCCGCGCCCATCAACCTGAACTCCGCCTCGTGCCCTGCGGACATCGTCCAGGGCCAGAAGAGCGGCTGCGTCACCGAGCTCCAGCGCCTGCTCCGCCACCATGGCTACGCGGTCGAGGCGGACGGTGATTTCGGGGCGGGGACGGCCACCGCGGTCCGCAGCTTCCAGACCGCGCACGGCCTGACGGCCGACGGGTCGGTCGGGACGAACACCAAGGCCGCGCTCTACAGCACCGACGAACTGCCGCCGACCGGTGTGGACCTGCGGTCCGCGGCCTGTCCGTCGGAGATCGTGGAGGGGGAGAGCGGCGGCTGCGTCGCGACCCTTCAGGCCCTGCTCAACGGCAAGGGGCAGTCCGTCGACATCGACGGCGGGTTCGGCCCCCAGACCCTGGCGGCCGTGCAGGCCTTCCAGTCCGCGAACGGCCTGACGGCCGACGGCCGCGTCGGACCCGCCACCAAGGCCGCGCTGTACTCCAACATCGGCGGTGGCGGCGGCACCGGCGCACCGGCGCCGATCGTCCTGACCTCCGCCTCGTGCCCGAGCGAGATCGTGCAGGGCCAGAAGAGCGGCTGCGTCACCGAGTTGCAGAGTCTGCTCAACCACCACGGGGCCGACCTCGCCGTGGACGGCGACTTCGGGCCGATGACCGCCAGCGCGGTGCGCGACTTCCAGGTCGAGAAGGGTCTGTCGGTCGACGGCAAGGTGGGGCCGAACACCAAGGCCGCCCTGTACGGCGCGGTGACCCCGCCGTCGTCGACCCCGCCCGGCGGCGGGTACAGCAAGATGCTCGATGTGGCCGAGGCCGAGGTCGGCACGGTCGCGGGCAGTGCCCGGGCGAACAGTTACGGCCAGGCCGTGGGCGTCTCGCTGTCCACCAGCAACTACGCCTGGTGCGCGACCTTCGTGAGCTGGGTGGCCCAGCAGACGGGCGCCACGTCCTACCGTCACACCTACGTCGACCACTGGGTCAAGCAGGCGCGGGCGGGCAACTACCACCTCTCGGTGACGACCGATCCGCAGCCGGGCGACATCGTGGCCTACGACTGGGACGGCGGCAGCGACTTCACCGGCGGCAACGAGCACATCGGCATCGTGCGGTCGGTCAGCGGCGGGGCGAGCTTCACCGCCGTGGAAGGCAACACCAGCAACCCCACAACCGGTTCGGGTTCGGGCGTCTACATCAAGAACCGCAGCACGAACAGCGGCGTACGACGTCGTCTTCATTCGGGTCCGCTGACGGGGTGCCGGACACGCCGATGAGGGGTAGTGATCCATCGGCCGAGGCCTGACGGAGCACGACCCGGGGCGGAGGGCCGTTACCCACTTTCGGGTGACGGCCTGCTCCGTTTCGGGATCGTGCGGCGCGGTGGCGGGGCGATGTCGCCCAACGCTCACACGGTGCTGGCGGCCTGGCGGGCTGTCAGGGACGGGCGCCGTCGGCGTATGTGGGCGATACATCCAAGAGTCACGGAAATATGGTCAATCTGTAACAGGGGCGGGTTTCCCCATCAAAGGCGGCCAATTCCGGACATGGTGTGCGTGCGGCCGCAAAAAGGGGCCGTGACCTCGTACATCGCGCCGGTGCCCGGCGGCCGCACGGCCGCTCGTGGGCCGGTGCCCGCACCGTCAGGGGGACATTTTGTCCACTTCTGTCTCTGTTACCGCTCGTCGTCTGTCTCCGCGCCGTCTGGTCGCCGCCGTGCTGACGGCCGGCGCCGTGGTGGGTGTGTCGGCGCTGCCGGCGTCCGCGGCCGGAATGGCCCGTCCGCACCAGCCGCTGGTGGAGATCACGGACGTGCAGGCCGACTCCCCCGGGCGTGACGAGCGTTCCGACCGTTCGCTGAACAGGGAATGGGTCGAGCTGACCAACAGCACGCGCCGGGTCGTCAACCTCGACGGCTGGACCCTGCGGGACGACTCCGGCCGTGTCTACACCTTCCACCACTACCTCCTGGACGGTCGCGACACGGTCCGTGTCCACACCGGTCGGGGCCTCGGCACCCGCACGGACCTGTACCAGGGCCGCCGCGACCACGTCTGGGACAACTACCGCGGCACCATCACCCTGCGGGACGACCGCGGCCGCTTCGTGGACGACGAGTCCTGGGGCCGCTACCGCCACGACGGTGACTACCGCCGTCACGGCGACTACCGCCACGACCGTGACTACCGCCGTCACGACGACTACCGCCACGACCGTGACTACCGCCGTCACGACGACTACCGGGGCCACGGTGACGACCGCCGTCACGGCGACCACCGCGGTCACGGCGACGACCGCCGTCACGGCGACGACCGGGGACACCGCGACGACCGTCACTGATCCCGCACACCGCGCCGGGGCGGCCGAACACGCCACCCGGACACGGTGACGACACGGCGGCGTGTCCGGTCCTCACAGGGCCCGGCACGCCGCTGCCGTGCTGTGAAGACCCTGTCCCGTGTTCCGCGGGGCGGGGTCTTCCGCTGTTCGCGGTGACGGAAAGCGGTCCCGCTGGGCCCCGCGTGGCGGGATGCCGTACTTTCGTGTGCAGCGGCTCGAACACGCGGGAGGGGACCTCTTGTGGCAAGCCCGCTGATCGAGACCAAGCTGTACCGCCCCCGGCTACGGCAGGGTGTGGTGGCGCGCCCCCGCCTCGGCGAGTTCCTCAGCCGCGGGTCGAAGTCGAGGATGACGCTCGTATCGGCCCCGGCCGGCTTCGGGAAGACGACGGCGGTCGCCGAGTGGCTGGCGGGCGCGGCCGTCGACGGGCGGAGTGTGGCCTGGCTGTCCCTCGACGCCCGTGACAGCCAACCCGCCTCGTTCTGGACCTACTTGGTCACCGCTCTCCAGCGGGCCGCGCCCGGTGTGGGCGTTGGTGCCCTGCCGCTGTTGCAGTCGGCCCGGACGGCCGTCGAGACCGTCCTGGCCACCGTGCTCAACGAACTCGCTGCCCTGACGCACCCGCTCGATCTGATCCTCGACGACTACCATCTCGCCGACACTCCGGACATCCGGGCGGGGATGACGTTCCTGCTCGAACACCTCCCGCCGCAGGTGCACCTGGTGATCTGCACCCGCGCCGACCCGGCACTGCCGCTCGCCCGGCTCCGAGCCCGCGGCGAACTGGTCGAACTGCGCGCCGCCGACCTCCGCTTCACCGCCGACGAGACGACGGCCTATCTCGACGGGGCCGTCGGGCTGAAACTGATCGAGGCGGATATCGAGGCGCTGGAGCAACGTACCGAGGGCTGGATCGCCGCACTCCAGCTGGCGGCGCTCTCGCTGCGGGGCCGCGAAGACGTCTCCCGTTTCGTGGCGGGCTTCGCGGGGGACGACCGGTACGTCGTCGACTACCTGGTCGAAGAGGTCCTCGGACGCCAGAGCGACGACGTACGCGACTTCCTGCTCCGCACCTCCGTCCTCAACCGCCTCCACGGCCCGCTGTGCGACGCCGTCACCGGACGGCGGGACGGCAAGGCCATGCTCGAACTCCTCGACCGGGCCAATCTGTTCGTCGACCGACTCGACGACAGACGCCGCTGGTACCGCTACCACCACCTCTTCGCGGACGTCCTGCGCACGCATCTGGCCGACGAACACCCCGGAGAGGTCGCGAACCTGCACCGCCGCGCCGGCCAGTGGTACGCCGACGCAGGTGAACCGGTGCCGGCGGTCAGCCACGCCCTTGAGGCGGGAGACGTCGACCGGGCGGCCGACCTCGTCGAGCTTGCGATACCGGCGTTGCAGCGGGACCGGCAGGAAGCCACCATCTGCGGCTGGATCAAGGACCTCCCCGACGACATCGTGCGCGTACGTCCGGTGCTCGCCGTGGGCCTGGTCGGCGCGCTCATGACCCGCGGCGAGTTCGAGGGGGTCGAGGAGCGTCTCGACGGGGCCGAGCGCCTCCTCGGAGACTCCGAACAAGGGGACACGGCCAGCGAGTTGGTCGTGGCCGACCGTGGCGCGCTGGCCAGGCTGCCCGGCGCGATCGAGATGTACCGCTCCGCCCTCGCACTGGTCCGGGGCGACCCGTCGGCGACCGTGCGCCACGCACGGCGAGCCATCGACCGGGCAGCCGCGGACGACCACGTGGTCCGGGCCGCGGCAGCGGCCCTGTCGGGGCTCGCCGGCTGGGGCAGCGGAGACCTGGACGCCGCCCACGCCTCCTACTCCGCCGCCGTCGAGGGTCTGCTGCGGGCCGGGTATGTCGCGGACGTCCTGGGCTGCTCGATCACCCTGGCCGACATCCGTATCACCCAGGGCCGACTCACCGACGCGCAGCGCACCTACGAGCGGGCCCTGCGGCTGGCCGCCGAGGCACCGGACACCCTGCGGGGCACCGCGGACACGTATGTCGGGCTGAGCCAGATCGCCTGGGACCGAGGAGACGCCGCGGCCGCGACCGCACATCTGCGGCGGGCGCGGGAGCTCGGCGAGCACGCCGGACTGCCGCAGCACCCCTACCGGTGGCGGGTCGTACAAGCCCGGATCCTGGACGCCGAGGGTGACCGGGCCGGTGCCCTGGACCTGCTGGACGAAGCGGAGCGCGTCTACACCGGCGACCTCTCCCCGAACGTACGCCCGGTCCCGGCCACCCGGGCCCGGCTGCTGCTCACCCACGGCAACCTGGGCGAGGCCCGCGACTGGGCCCGCCGACAGGGGCTGACCACCGACGACGAGCTGTCCTACGTACGCGAGTACGAGCACCTCACCCTGGCCCGGATCCTGCTCGCCGCGCACCGGGCCGACCCTTCCGGAGCCGAGCTCACCGCCGCCGCCCCCTTCCTCCGGCGGCTCCTCACGGCCGCCGAGACCGGCGGACGCACGGCCAGTGTCATCGAGATCCTCGTACTCCAAGCACGGGTCCACGACGCCCACGGCGACTCCGGCGCTGCCGTCGCCGCCCTGGAGCGGGCCCTGACCCTGGCCGAACCCGAAGGCCACGTCCGCGTCATCGTCGACGACGGACCGCCCGTCATCGCGCTCCTCACCACTGTCGTGCGACAACGGCCCGGTTGGGCGTACCCGCGTCGGCTCCTGGACGCGGCCCACCGGATCGGCGGCTCCACCGGAGAGGAAGCGGGTACGACGTCCGCCACCGCGCGGCACGAACTCGTCGAGCCGCTGAGCGAGCGAGAGTCGGAAGTGCTGAGGCTGCTCGCCAGTGACCTCGGCGGCCCGGACATCGCCCGCCGGCTCCACGTGTCCCTGAACACCCTGCGCACGCACACCCGGCACATCTACACCAAGCTCGGAGTCAACAACCGGCGCGAAGCGGTCCGGGCGGCCGCAGAGCTCGACCTCATCTCCCGCGCCCCCGGCCGCTGAAGCAGGCGCCCCCGAAGGCCCGGCCGCCCGATCACCACCCCGGTCACCACATGTGGTGACGACCGCTCACCACGCTGCCTGCGACCTTGCAGGGGACCTACGGACCCGCAAGGCCCAAGGAGCGTCATGAACACTCCGACCACCGGCCCTCGGAACCGCCGTCCCAGCTGGTACGAGATCCGCCTTCAGGGCCGTCTCGACCCCCGCTGGGCGACCCGGTTCGACGGCATGACCCTCACCACCGAAAGCGACGGGACCACGCTTCTTCAGGGCCCCGTCGTGGACCAGGCGGCACTGCACGGCCTGCTGCACCGACTGCGCGACGTCGGCCTCCCCCTGGTGTCGGTCGCCCGGGTGGAGACGGGCCCACCGGAGGTCGACCCGACGACACCGCAACCCCGCACACCCGACGATGCTGAACCCGGAGACTGACATGACCAGCACCATGCCGACGGCCTCGACCGCACACGCACACACCGACGGGACGAGGAACCACGCCCGCGCGACCGGAGCGTTCTACCTGGTCACCTTCGTGGCCTCCATCCCCGCACTCCTGCTGATCGCCCCTGTCCTGGACCACGCCGACTACATCGTCGGCCCCGGCGCCGACACCCGGGTGCTGTGGGGGTGTCTGCTCGACCTGATCAGCGCCCTGGCCTGCGTCGGCACCGCCGTCGCGGTCTTCCCCGTCGTCAAACGGACCGGCGAGGCGCTGGCCCTGGGCTTCGTCACCGCGCGCCTGGTCGAGGCCGCGGTCATCCTGATAGGCGTGGTGAGCCTGCTGTCCGTGATCACCCTGCGCCAGGACCTCGCGGGCGCGACCGGTGCGGACGCGGCGACACTGGTCACCACCGGGAAGGCGCTCGTGGCCGTCCGCGACTGGACGTTCCTGCTCGGCCCCGGCTTCATGCCCGCCATCAACGCCCTGCTGTTCGGCACGCTGCTGTACCGCTCCCGGCTGGTGCCACGCCTCATCCCCGTCACGGGCTTCGTCGGCGCTCCGCTGCTCCTGGCGGCCGGTGTCGCGACCTTCTTCGGCCACAACGACCAGCTCTCCGCGTGGTCGTTCCTCGCGACCCTGCCCATCGCCGCCTGGGAACTCGCGGTCGGCACCTACCTGCTCGTCAAGGGTTTTAGGCCCGCGACCCTCATCGCCGGACGGGCGTGAACGGCCCCCCGGCCGACGCCGGGGACCCCACGACGGTCAGGGACCCGATCCCGTACGTCAGACGGTGGGACCGGGCGCCGAGGGCCGCTTGGCGGTGTCCCGCCGCGCGATGGCCTCGGCGACCTCCTGGACAATGCCTCGGATCATGTCCCCGTAGGCATCCCGGGGAAGGCCGGGGGCGTGTGCTCCGGCCGCGGTGATGTGCTCGGCGGCGGCTTCGAAGGAGCCCAGGCGGCGGTAGTTGTCGGCCAGGTTGAGGTGCAGGGACGGGTAGAAGCCGGCGATGTGCAGGTCGGCGTGGTGCTCCTGGACGCGCTGCTCGGTCACGGCGTCGGCGGCGTCCAGGGCCCGCACGTCCCAGGCGAGGGCCTGGGCGGGATCCTCGTAGAGATCCGCCAGGTAGTGGGCGAGGGAGCAGCGGTGCAGCGGGTCGCCGGTGACGCCGATCCGCGACCACAGGCTCAGGAGCTTCCGGCGGGCGGCGGCGATGTCGCCGGTCCGGCCCTCGACGACGGCGTGGCCGATGGCTTCCATGGTCGGGTCGTGGACGGCGGGCGCGGTGGTCATGGACGGTCCTCTTCTGCGTCGTTGTCAGATCGTGTGGTCGGCCTTGACGGGCATGGCCAGGGTGGTGAGATCGCCGCGGTCGGCGGAGCGGATCGTGACGGGCTGGTCGTCTCCTCGCAGGTCGAGCATCACGTCGGGGCCGATCGCCGTGCTCACGGCGGGGTAGAGCGTGGTCAGCTCGAACCGGATCCGGAGGGTGTCGCCCGTCGTGGCGGCGGGGAGCGGGATGCCGGGGTGCTCGTCGTCCACCGGCCGGACGTCCACGGTGTGCTCGGTGATGTGCAGCGCGACGCGTTCGCCGGGGTGTTCTTCCAGGGCACGCAGGAGCAGGTCCTTGGGGACCGTCGTGCGGGTGGTGACCTCGCGCAGTGACGCGAGCAGCACGCGGTGGTCGGGGAACTCCTCGGACAGCAGTCGGCAGTGCCGGTCCTCCCGCCCGGCCAGGCGCAGCCACATCCCGTGCGGCACCGCTTCGAGCCGCACCAGCGCGCTGCGGCGGACCTCGGCGGCAGCGGCCCGCAGATCGTCGCCGTCGACCGTGCCCACCCAGGTCCGTCCCGGCGGCTGCGTCGGCACCAGGGTCCGGGTGGCGAGCCGGTAGCGGTCGGTCGCCGTCAGCGCGACCGCTTCATGACTCGCCTCGATGTGCAGACCGGCGAGGACCGGCAGCCCCGGCTCATGCGCGGTCGCGGTCAGGACCTGCTCGACCGCGTCCGCCAGCACCGGGCCTTTCAGCACCGCGATCGGCAGCGCGGGCGCGTCGCCGACGAGCGCCGACTTGATGACGGCGGCCGTCCGCAGCGCCGCTGCCGCGTCCCCGGCGATCTTCGCGACATGCTCGTCGAGCAGCCGCGACGCCTCGTGCGGCTCGGCGTCGAGGACCGCCTCGACAGCCGCGAGGGGCATGGCGATCTCGCGCAGCCGACGCAGCGCGGTCGCCCGTACCACCTGGTCGGCGCAGTAGTAACGGTAGCCCGAGACCGGGTCGACCTCGGCAGGGGACAGCAGCCCGGAGTCGGCGTAGAACCGCAACGCGCTGGCGGTCAGGCCAGTGCGCTGGGCGAACACCCCGATCGGCATCAGTTCGGAATTCGGCACCACGCCATCATTGGCCTTCAACCAACTCGAAGGTCAACATCGACGTGCGGTGTCCACGACTTCGTGGCCGGCGGCAGCAGGGGGCGCGGGTGGGGGCTCAGTGGGCGACCGGCGGCCGGTGTCCGGCGGTCGCCAAGCGGTGGTCGTGGACGCGGAGCTGGAGGGCGGCCAGGTCCAACAGCGGGGTCTCGACGCCGAGGGCGCGAGCCCGGGAGGCCAGGTCGCCGAGTATGTGTTCCCCTTCGGTGGGCAGGCCGGCGGCCGTGTCGCGGTAGAGGGAGGCGGTGTCGGTGGAACCCACGAGTGTCAGGTCCGCGCCGATCCGGGACAACTGCGCCTCGGCGAGCGGGTGGCCGGCCGCCTTCGCCACGGCAGCCGTCTCGGCGAGCAGCGCAAGGCCGAGCCGGCTGCCGCCGGCGGCGACGATGTCGCCGACCGTGCCGCGCATCAGCGTGGTCAGCGCGCCCAGCGTGCTGATGAAGGCCCACTTGTGCCACATCGCGGTTCGGATGTCGGTGGAGACGGTCAAGCCGAAGCCCGCGCCGGACAGGGCCCGGCCCAGCCGCTCGATCCGCGGGGTCGAGCCGCCGGTGAGCTCGCCGATCACCATGTCACCGACCGTAGTGCCGTCGAGGGTGTCCAGCAGCCGGACGTCGCCGTCGGCGTCGAGGGAGGCGATCACCTTGACCACTCCACCCAGTGCGGCCGCACTGCCGAAGCGTTCGGTGACGGCGTCCAGGTGGGCCAGGCCGTTGAGGAACGGCAGCACGACCGTGCCGGGGCCGACGGCCGGAGCCAGATCGGCCAGAGCGTGGGGCAGCGCGCGGGCCTTCACCGAGAGCAGCACCAGGTCGTAGGAGCCGTCGAGCTCCCCGGGCAGCACCAAGGACGGCCGCAGCAGCACCTCTTCCGTGCCCGGTCCGACGATCCGCAGCCCTCGCGCCCGCAGCACCTCGGCGCGGCGCGGCCGTACCAGGAAGGTGACGTCCCGTCCGGCCTGTGCCAGCCGCCCGCCGAAGAAACCTCCGGTGGCCCCTGCTCCTACGACGAGAATCCGCATCGCCCTGCTCCCCCGTCCGCGCGACCGCCTGCCGCCGCCGTGCCTGATCGACTGTTCGGTGCATGGGCCAACCCGGCCGCGGTGACGATAATTCCTCGGCCCGCGGCAAGGCCACGGCCGACGGCTGAAGGCCGGGCCGTCTCGGGGAGCCGTTTCCGCAGCAGGACAGCGCCGGATTCGGCGAGCCGGTCGACCGGCGTGCGCGGTCCGGGAAGGATGACGCGCAGCGTCTCGATGTCGGCGTGCCGGCGCGATCCGGCTGCCCGGCGCTCCCGCACCCGGGCGATCTCGGGATGCCCACCGCGACCGGAACGGCGGCACCCGTATGGTGCGGCCGACGCTGGAGAGCCTGCGGACTTCCTCGTCAGTCACGCAGGAGCGAGGATCTCGTGACACCCGCGGCATGCTTCACCCGGCGTCGCGGTGCGAGGAATGCGGGATCCGGTCGGAGGCCCGGTCTGCCGGCCGACCGGCCCGCTACTGCGGAGCGACCTGCCGACAGCGAGCACATCGCCGCCGCGTCCGTCGGCCGTGACGAGTTCCGCTCGCGTGGCACCCGGCCCGTACTGTCGGGGCGAGGTGCCCCGAGCCTCGACGGGGCGTGGTTCCCCGCCGAACTGCCGGGCGCCGACCTCGAAAGGTGTCGGCGCCCGGTCACCCCGCGAGCGGGTCGGCCTTCTGGACCAGCATCTACGCAGTGGTGGCCGCGCGTTCCTGAACGTGCGCGTAGGCCATGAGGCCGAGCAGGACCGCCAGCAGGACCGCCGAGGAGCCGGCGGTGCCGAGGTCCAGACCGCCCTTCGCGGCCGGCTTGGTGAGGAAGTCGCCCGCCGTCGCGCCGAGCGGGCGGGTGAGGACGAATGCGATCCAGAACAGCAGCACGTTCGGCACCACGGGCACCTTCATCAGCGCCACCAGGACGAGGAGCGCCCCGGTCACCAGCAGCGCACCGCCGGCGTAGCCGAGACCGGAGCTGTCCGAGAGGAAGTCGCCCATCGAGGTACCGAGCGTGTTGGAGACGAGGATCGCCGACCAGAACAGGGCCTCGCCGCGGAACGTGACGATGTCGCGGATCTGGAACGTCATCCCGCTCAGCCGCCAGACGGCGAAGATGACCACCAGGATCGACAGCAGGATCGCCGCGCCGGACGGGTAGCCGAGGCCCAGGCCCTGCGGCCCCCAGCCGAGTGAAGTGGCGCCCACGGACAGATACTTGGAGCTGGCGTCGCGGTTCATGAAGTCGGACATGGTGGTGCCGGCCATGCTGGTCGACAGGATCACCGTCCAGTAGAAGAACGGGTTGTAGCGGCTGGAGCGGAGCTGGACGACGAGCGTCACCACGAAGATCAGGAACAGTGCGATCGTGGTGAGGAAGTAGCCGAGCTTCAGGGTCTGGGAGAACAGGTCTCCGGCGGTCTCGCCCAGCGTCGTCGCGGCGACTTTCATGACCCAGAACGCGAGGGTGACTTCGGGCAGTTTCTTCATCACCGATTTCGTCGAGCTCGCGACATCGTGGTCGGTGAGGACTTCAGGCTGCTGCAAGGTGGGGGGCTCCTTGTGCGTCGTACGGCAGGGCGCTCGCCCCACGACGGGGCCGAGCACCCTGCCCCTGGAGCGACCGTGACGAGACGATCGCAGTCAACGACCATCGCAGCGCCGACCTGAACACATCCTGAACGCCTGCCCTGTGCCTGATCAGACGGCGTGGCGCGCGGGCCGACGGGGCGGCGCCACGCCGTTCGGCGCTGTCGCCGGACATACGAGGCCGAGGACGACGCCACAGTGAAACCCCCTCGACGGACTGGGCCATCCGGAGTACCGGGAGACCCTCTGACCGCGAGGCCCAACCAGGTCTGACGCAGGGCTGGTTGAGTAGGGTCGCCGTATGCGACTCACCGTTCTCGGCGGCTGCGGCGCCTGGCCCACCGCACGGCAGGCGTGCAGCGGCTACCTTGTCGAGCACGACGGGTTCCGGCTCCTGATCGACCCGGGGTACGCCACCTTCCCCCGTCTGCTCGACCACATGACCCCCGACCGGGTCGACGCCGTGCTCGTCAGCCACGGCCACCCCGACCACTGCGCCGACCTCAACCCGCTGCTGCGGGCCCGCGGACTGAGCGACCCTCCTGCCCCCGCACTGCCGTTGCACGCCCCGCACGGAGCGCTCGACGCCGTGCTCGCACTGGACCGGCCGGGCATGCTCGCCGCCGCGTACACCCTGCGCCCGTTCCGGCCGGGGGAGCGGTTCGGGATCGGCCCGTTCGCCGTCGACACGTGGGAGCTGCCGCACTTCGTGCCCAACGCGGGCCTGCGGCTGACCGCCGACGGCACCACCCTCGCCTACACCGGCGACACCGGCCCCAGCCCCGAGATCGTGCGACTCGCCCGCGCCGCCGACCTCTTCCTGTCCGAGGCCACGTATCTGTACGAGGTGCCCGACCCGGGCGACGCCCCCTATCTGCTCACCGCGCGCGGCGCCGGGCACTACGCCGCCGCGGCCGCCACCGGACGGCTGCTCCTCACCCATCTGTGGCCCGGCACCGACGCCGACGCCGCCACCGGGGCGGCCGCGAGGGCGTACGACGGGCCGGTGGCCGTCGCGACCACCGGCCTCGCCATCGAGCTCTGACGTTCCGCCCCTCACGAAGGGCGGACCCGCCCGTTCGGGCCCTCTCAGTGGTCGGGCCCGGACTCGGGGAGGTCGGCGGAGATGCTGTCGATGCTGCCGTCCGAGAGGACCGTCGTGTGGACATGGACGGGCCGGATCGGATTGGGCGGCACGAACGAGCCCGGCGGGGAGATCTTCAGGAAGCGCGGGAGGACGGTCAGCGGGCTGACCGGGTCCGGCGGCCAGGCGACGATGTTCCGGTCGCTGCCGACGAAGCGGTAGAAGCCGCCGGTGGTCCGTCCGACGCCGGTGGTGTTGCGCAGCTGACTGGTGATGGTGGCGGTCCCGCCGCCGCCCCGGTTGGCCACCGTGACGACGCTGATGCGGATACGCCCGACGATGTCGACCGGCTCCGGAGTGGTCGACAGGGTGCCGCTCAGGGCCAGCTCCAGGGTACGCCGGTGGACGATCGGGGCGGCGGTCGAGGCGGAGGCGGTCGCCGTGGGGACGGTGAGCCCGAGCAGGGACACGAGCAGGAGGATCTTGCTGAGGGCACGCCGGGAGTGGCCGCGCATAGGTGCTCCAATCAGTGCGGCGGGACCGCATGGCCGCCCCCTCCCGCCGAGTACGTCCAGCCTGACCAGGCAGGCGAGCCGATGTCCTGCCGGACCGGGCGGACGGGTGACCACGACGACTGGGCGCCGCAGCGTCGGGGACACGGAACAGCCATGCTGCTGGCCTGGATCGCCATGCTCGTCACCACTGTCGTCAACCCGTCCGCGGTCGACGACAACGCGGTTCCCACGACGGCCGTGGTGGTCGCGGTGTACGCCCTGAAGTTCGGATGGCGTCGGCTGACCGCCCGGCTGGGTGCGAACAGGTGCTACCTGTGCACGGACGGTGTGGCCGTCAGCAACCGGTTCGGGCGGGTACGGGACTCGGTGGCCTGGAGCGAGGTGACCGGGGTGCAGCAGACGGTGATCGTGGGTCACGTCGTGGCCGGCCACCGCATCGAGATATTCAGAAGCTCTTCCGCCGCACCCCTGTGGTTCGTGGCGCCAGGAGCGAAGTCGGCTCTGGTGCAGGCTCTGCTCCAGGAAGGCAGACGCAGCGGCGCCCTCCAGTGATCGCCTGCCGTCGCCGTCATGACCGATGGGAAGCTGCCGTCGCTTCGGAGCCGCGCACAGGAGTGGGGCCCGGTCAGCGGGCCGAGGACGGCCCGCGTCCGTCGCCGGCGTGGAGCGCGGCGGCGTGCGGGCCGTCCTGGGCGTCGATATCGGTGTCGGTACGGGTGTGAAACCGGTGCCGGTGTCCGGGCGTCAGCTCTTCTTGGCGGCGTCGTCCATGCTCTTCAGCGCCTCGTCGACGCTCTCGCTGCCGGAGAACAGCTTCTGCACCGCGGTGAAGTGAGTGGCCTGGACCTCGGGGTTCGGCCACCGCTGGTCCATGAACGGCACGGTCTTGCCGTTCTTCTGCATGTCGATCAGGCCGGTCAGGGCCGGGTCGGCCTTGAAGGAGTCGTTGGGCAGCACGGGCAGGGTGCTGCCCTTCTCCGCGTAGATCTTCTGGCCCTCGCTCGACGCGAGGAACTCGACGAACTTCTTGCCCTCGGCCGCGTGCTTGCCGGCGGCGTTCAGACCGTACGCGGCGGAGACGGCGGCGGGTATGCGGGTCTCGTCGGCGTTGTTGGTCGACGGCAGTGCGAACATGCCCAGTTCGGCGTCGGCGCCCGCCTCCTTCTGCACCTGCGGGATGCTCGTGGTCACCTGGACCACGCCGACGGCCTTGCCCTGGGCGACGTCGGAGATGGACGTCTCGTAGCTGGTGCCGTTGGGGTTCTTGCTGAAGCAGCCCGCCTTGTCGAGGTCGAGGTACTTCTGCATGGTCTGCTTCCACGCGGAGCCCGCGAACGTGGCTTTTCCGGCGCTGAGTTCGGCGTCGAAGTCGGGGTTCTGGGCGTAGACGGTCGTCGCGGCGAGGGAGTAGTCGACCAGCTGGGTCACCCAGTTGGTCTGGTTGCCGAGGGCGAGCAGCACCTTGCCGTGGTCCTTGGCCTTGGTGCACAGGGCGAGGACGTCGTCCCAGGTCTTGGGCTCGGTGCCGCCGATCTCCGTCAGCGTCGCCTTGTTGTAGATGGCGCCGATGCCGTTGAAGGTGACGGGGACGATGTAGGTCTTGCCGTCGACCTGGGTGACGCTCTTGTCGCCGTCGGAGATCTTCGAGGCGAAGGAGTAGCCGCTGAGGTCGGCGAGGTAGCCGCCCTTCTGGAGGACCTGGAGCGCTCCGGGGTTGCCGTTGCCGGGCCAGACCGTGAAGACGTCCGGAGCGGTGCCGGAGGACAGCTGGGTGCGCAGGGTGGACTGGAGCTGGTCCGTGTCGGCGTAGGTGACGCTGACCTTGATGTCGGGGTTCGCCTTCCGGAAGGCCGCGACGACGGCGTCCATGGGCTCCCGGTCGGTGGAGTTGGCGGCGACCCGCAGGGTGTCGCCGCCGCCGCTGCCCGCGGTGTCGGAGGTGCAGGCGGCGGTGAACGCGGCGAGGCCGAGGACGGCCAGCGTGGCGGCGGCGGGACGGCTTGCTCTCATGACGGCTCCAAGGTGTTCAACGGGATGGAGAGGTGTTGCACAGCCGACGCCGGGCGTGGGGTACCGCGAGGGCGGCTCGGAAGGGACGAGCGGCTCGAAAAGGACGAGCGGCGGGCTCGGCAGGGACGAGCGGCGGGCTCGGCGAGGAAGGCGGCGGGCGGTCAGCCCTTCAGGCCGCCGGCGAAGCCCTGGATGATGCGCTTCTGCATGAGGAAGTAGGCGGCCAGGACCGGCAGGATGCCGATGATCAGACCGGCGAAGACCATGGGCCACTGGGAGACGTACTGTCCGACGAACCCGAACAGGGCCACGGGGATGGTCTGGCGGCCCGACCCGCTGAGGTAGAGCAGCGGGGTGAGGAAGTCGTTCCAGACGAAGATGACGTTGAGGATGACCACCGTCCCGGTGATGGGCCGCATCAGCGGGAACACCACCCGGACGAAGGCACGTACCGGACCGCAGCCGTCCATCAGCGCAGCTTCCTCGTAGCCGGGGTCCAGGGACCGCAGGAACCCGGTGTACATGAAGATGGAGAACGGCAGTTGCAGACCGGTGTAGAAGATGATCAGGGCCAGAGGGTTGCCGAGCAGGCCCAGGTCGCGCATGGTCTGGTAGAGCGGGATCAGGGCGAGCTGGAAGGGCAGCAGCAGCCCCAGCATGAAGACCGCGAAGACCCACCGCGACCAGTGCCGGGTCGACCGGGCCAGCGGATACGCGGCCGCGGCGGCCAGGGCGACGATCAGTACGACACTGCCGGCGGTGACCATGAAGCTGTTGCCGATGGCCGCGCCCAGCCCGGCCTTCTGCCATGCGTCGCCGAAGTTGGCCAGCGTCGGGTGCGAGGGCGGAGCGATCGGTGAGGCGGTGTCGCCCTCCTTGCGCAGGGCGATGGAGACCAGCACGTAGACAGGGAAGGCGAAGACCAGCCCGACGAGGACCATGACCGCTTCGAGAAGCCCTGTGCGCCATGTGTAGCGGTTCATGAGTTCTTCTTCTCCTGGCGGCTGAGGTAGCCGTACTGGAGGCCGCTGACCACGATCACGAAGAGGGTCAGCACCAGGCCCATGGCGATGCTGTAGCCGTACTTGTTGAACTGGAACGCCTGCTTGTAGATGACGGTGGACAGGGTGTCGGTGGCACCGCCCGGGCCGCCCTGGGTCATCACCCACACCTGGTCGAAGAGTTTCAGTCCGCCGATGATCGACAGCATCAGGTTGATCGTGATGGCCGGGGCCAGCATCGGGCGGATGACCGACCAGAAGCGCCGGACCGGGCCCGCGCCGTCCACCGCCGCGGCCTCGTAGATCTCCTGGGGGATCGACTGGAGTCCGGCCAGGAAGATGACCATGGAGTAGCCGGCGAACTGCCAGACGACCACGGCGACGACCGACCACAGCGCCACATCGGGGTCGCCGAGCCAGTCCTGGCGCAGGAAGCCGAGACCGACCGTCTTCAGCAGGGCGTTGATCGCGCCTTCCGGGGCGTAGAGGTACTTCCACAGATAGGCGGTCACCACGGGGGTGATGACGGCCGGCGCGAAGAAGAGGACACGCAGGATGTTGCGGCTCTTGAGGTGGGCGTTGACGCCGAGGGCGAGCAGCAGACCGATCGCGTTCTGCACGATCGTGATGCTGAGCGCGGCGAGCAGCGTGGTCCCCACCGCGTCCCGTGCCGCCTGGTCGTGCCACAGGGTGCGGAACTGGTCGAGGCCGACGAAGTGCTTGACCGGGCTGATGCCGTCCCAGTCGGTGAAGGCCCACCAGCCGCCCTGCGCGCTGGGCACCAGCACCACGAAGGCGAAGAAGGCCAGGGCCGGCAGGACGAACCACCAGGGGGCACGCTGGCGGGACAGCCGCCGCTTGCCCGTGTGCGGTGCGGGCGGCTTGTCCGGTGGCCCGTCACGGTGCTTCTGGAAGGAACTGGTCGCCACTGTGGCCATGTCGGCTCTCCATCGAGTCGTGCAGCGCGCCGTTCAGCCGCCACGATGGTGTTTCGCTGAAGCTGAAACGCTTCAAATCACTGGCCAGAAGCTAGGTTCGCCGCAGAGTGCTGTCAAGAGTGATGTCGTGATTACTCATCCCTCTTCTGCTCCCGCTCGGTGCGTCGGCTTCCGGGATCCCGTGCGGCTCCTCGCCTTCGCTGACTGTGTTTCAGCAGCTCAGAGGACCCTATGAAGGTGTTCGAGGGTGGCTGACGAAGGCAGTTGGCATCCGAAGACGTGCTTGACGTGATCGCGTGGACGTCCTTACGGTGTGCCTCATCCGGTGATTGAAGCGTTTCACTATTTTTATCGACTGGCTGCATCTCCCACGGAGAGCCGGCGCGGAGACCCGCCTGTGTCCCGGTCAGCAGAGAACAGGAGCCGACCCATGCCCGACAATCCGAAGGCCGACGCGTCCGTGGTGGTGGCCGCACCGACCGCCGAACACCGCGGAAGCGGCCTCGGCCTCGGCGAGGCCCGCCCGCGGTTCTCCTGGGTGGTCGACACCGCACCCGACGGATGGCTCCAGCAGGCCTACGAACTGGAGATCTCGCCGGAGACCGGCCCGTCCTGGACCAGCGGGCGCACCGAGAGCGGCGACTCCGTCCTCGTGGCGTGGCCCGAGGACGTGCCCGCGCTCGCCTCCCGGGAGCGCCGCACCGTGCGCGTGCGGGTGTGGGGCCAGGACGGCACCCGCTCGCCGTGGAGTCCGGCCCTCACCGTGGAGGCCGGGCTGCTGTCGGCCGACGAGTTCACTGCCGCCATGATCACGCCCGCCGTGCCCGAACTCACCCGGCCCGCCCTGCTGCGCACCACCTTCGTCCTGCCCGCCCCCGCCGTCCGCGCCCGCCTCTACGTCAGCGCGCACGGGCTGTACGAGGCCGAGCTGAACGGGGCGCGGGTCGGCGACGAGGTGCTCGCTCCCGGGTGGAGCAGCTACCACCACCGCCTTCGCTACGCCACCCATGACGTCACCGCCCTCGTCAACGAGGGGCCCAACGCGCTGGGCGCCTGGCTGGGCGAGGGGTGGTTCAGCGGACGCTTCGGCATCCACGGCGGCCGCACCGACCACTACGGAAGCCACACCGGACTGCTGGCCCAGCTGGAGGTCGACTGTGCGGACGGCAGCCGGGTGGTGGTCGCTACCGGCGACGGCTGGCGCTACGCCTACGGGCCGATCACCTTCGCCGGCCTGTACGAGGGCGAACGCTACGACGCCCGCGCGGAGTCGACCGGATGGTCCCGCCCGGAGTACGACGCCTCCCGCTGGCAGCCGGTCCAGCAGATCCCCTTCGACGCCGGCACGCTGTGCGCCCCGCCCGGACCCCCCGTCCGCCGCACCGAGAGCCGGGCGCCCGAGGAGGTCCTCACCTCGCCCAGTGGGCGCAGGATCCTCGACTTCGGCCAGAACCTGGCCGGCCGGGTGCGCATCCGCGTCCAGGGCGAGGCCGGCACGACCATCACCCTGCGCCACGCCGAGGTCCTTCAGGACGGCGAGCTCTACACCCGCCCGCTGCGCCACGCCGTCTCCACCGACACCTACGTCCTCAAGGGCGGCGGCCCGGAGGAGTGGGAGCCCCGCTTCACCGTCCACGGCTTCCGCTACGTCGAGGTCACCGGCTGGCCCGAGGACCGCTCGCCCCTCGACGTCACCGCGCAGGTGCTGCACACCGACATGCGGCGCACCGGCTGGTTCTCCTCCTCGGACGCGCTGCTGAACCGGCTCCACGACAACATCCGCTGGAGCATGCGCGGCAACTTCCTCGACGTACCCACCGACTGCCCGCAGCGCGACGAACGGCTCGGCTGGACCGGAGACATCCAGGTCTTCGCGCCCACCGCGTCCTTCCTCTACGACTGCGCGGGCATGCTCACCTCGTGGCTGGCCGACCTCGCCCACGACCAGTACGCGGACGGCACGGTTCCGTTCATCGTCCCGGCGATCTCGGTCCCCGAGTGGACGCCGGCCTGGGCGGCCGCGGTGTGGGGCGACGCCGCCGTACTGGTGCCCTGGACGTTGTTCCAGCGCTTCGGTGACCGCGGCGTGCTGCGCGCCCAGTACGCCAGCGCCCGTGCCTGGGTCGACCTGATGGACTCCCAGCGCGGCGAGGACGGCGTGTGGCGGCAGGGCAAGCAGCTGGGGGACTGGCTCGACCCCGCCTCACCCCCCGAGGATCCCTGGCAGGCGCGCACCGACGCCCACCTGGTCGCCCAGGCCTATCTGGCGCACTCCGCGCGGATCCTCTCGCTCACCGCGGCCGAACTCGGCGAGAGCGCCGACGAACGACGCTATCTGGACCTCGCCGACCAGGCCCGCGCAGCCTTTCTGCGCACCTTCCGCACCCCCGACGGGCGGATGACGTCCGACACCCAGACCGCCTACGCGCTGGCCCTGCGCTTCGACCTGCTGCCCGACGCGGAGAGTCGCGCGCGGGCCGGGGAGCGGCTGGCGGACCTGGTCGCCAAGGACGGACACCGCATCGCCACCGGATTCGCCGGCACCCCCGAGGTCTGCGACGCGCTCGGCGACACCGGCCACCACGAAACCGCGTACCGACTGCTCCTGCAACACGAACGGCCGTCCTGGCTGTACCCGGTCACCCAGGGCGCGACGACCGTCTGGGAACGCTGGGACAGCATGCTGCCCGACGGCACCGTCAACCCCGGCGAGATGACCTCCTTCAACCACTACGCCCTGGGCGCCGTCGCCGACTACCTCCACCGTGTCGTCGCCGGCCTGGCGCCCGCCGCCCCCGGCTACCGGCGGCTGCGGATCGCACCGCGCCCCGGCGGCGGTCTCACCCGCGCCGGTGCCCGCCTGCTGACTCCGTACGGTCCCGCCGAGGTCGACTGGCGGGTGAGCGGCGGCACGCTGAGTGTGCGGGCCAAGGTGCCGCCGAACACCACGGCGGACGTCGATCTGCCGGGCTGGTCGACCACCGTCGGCAGCGGGATCCACAGCTTCGAACTGCCCTGGCCCGAAACGCCTGGCGGCCAGGATGATTGATCCGGCTACCATGTCCACACCCAATTGAAGCGTTACAACCGACCGTCCTGGGCGGCCGTTCGAAGGGCTCACGGAGATGAACACCATCGGGATCAAGGACGTGGCGCTGCGCGCCGGAGTCTCGATCGCCACCGTCTCCAACGTGCTCAACAGGCCCGAGAAGGTGGCCCGGGGCACGCGGCAACGGGTCGAGGACGCCATCGACGTCCTCGGCTACGTGCCCAACCTGGCCGCCCGGCAGCTGTCGGGCAGCCGGGGCAGCATGGTCGGACTGGTCGTCTTCGACGTGCGCAACCCCTTCCTCACCGATATCGCCCGTGGTGCCGAGGACCTGCTGCACGCCGAGGGGCGGACGGTGATGCTGTGCAACACCGACGTCCTGGCGGACAAGGAGGAGCGCTACCTCCAGCTGCTCGCCCAGCAGAACGCGGCGGGTGTGCTGATCACCCCCGCCGACCTCAACAGCCACTGGCTGGAGGGGCTGCGCGCCCGCGGGCTGCGGGTGGTCCTCCTCGACAACGCGGAGACCTACCCGGACGTCTGCTCCGTCGCGGTCGACGACGTGGCCGGCGCCGACTCGGCGATCACCCATCTCCTGGCCCGCGGCCATGAGCGCATCGCCTTCATCACCGGCCCGATGCACATGCGCCAGTCGAAGGACCGCCTCGCGGGCAGCCGTCAGGCGCTGGAGCGGGCCGGCCGCCCGGCGGAGGTCCTGCGGATCGTCGAGGCCGGCGCGTTCACCGTCGACCAGGGGCGGCGCGCCGGGGAACAGCTGCTGACGGCGAGCGAGCGGGTCACGGCGGTCTTCTGCGCCAACGACCTGCTCGCGCTGGGCGTCATGCAGACCGCCTTCCGGGCGAAGCTGCGCGTACCCGACGATCTCGCGATCGTGGGGTACGACGACATCCACTCGGCCGCGACCGCGGGCGTGCCGCTCACCTCGGTGCACGTCGGCGGGTACGACCTCGGCAAGGCCGCCGCGGAACTCCTGCTCGACGAGGACCGCCCCGGCCACACCCACCGCCGACTGGTGTTCCCGCCCCGACTGGTCGAACGCAACTCGACCTGACCCGGGGTTCGGCGGGGGGCGCATCCCGCGCTCCGACCCCCTGCCGTGAGAGCGGTGGCGGGTCGGAGCGCGATCGAGCTCCGGGACCTTCCGACGGCGAGCGGTCAGCTCTGGCGTCGGGTCCGGATACGGTCCGCGGCCGAGGGCTGCCGGCCGGCCTTGTCGACGACGGCGAGTTCCAGCTCGGCCTCGCTGGACAGCAGCGTGCCGGACTTCCCGTACGAGGTGTCCTTGATCAGATAGCTGCGGGAGCCGAGATAGGAGTAGTCCTTCTCGTCGAAGACCCACTCGGTGCGGATCCCGTAGCCCGTGTCGTCCCGGGCGATGCCGAGCCCCCGGCGGCCGATCGCGTCCCGCGCCCGCGGAGCCGCGGAGACGCCGGGGATCTTCGCCGCGGCCCGATAGAACGCGGCGGCCGTGTCGGGCGGCATCATCCCGCCGAGCAGAGACCCGATCTGCTCGAACACCGCCTGGTCCCGTCCCCGGCCCTCGGCGTGCGGGGTGTTCGCGTACAGGTAGGCCAGCAGCTTGTCGGGGTCGGTGGGCAGCGAGCCGAGCCAGCGGTAGGTGGCCCGGTTGATCCCGGCCGGGGTGCCGTCGGTGTCACCGAACTCGGCGTTGATCGGCAGCGTCTCGCCGTCCTCCCGCACCAGACCGAGCTTGCGCAGGGGCCCTGGTTCCTGGGCGGCCCACACCTCCCGCTCCCGGAGCGGGCCGAGGACGGCCTTGCCACTGGTCAGGTCGGCCCCGCGGGCCTTCTCCCGGGTGTAGACGAACTGGTCGTCCCGCACCTCGGGCGTGGTGCGTTCCTCGGCGGCGGCGGAGATCCGGCCCAGGAGCGCCGCGACGGGTCGCATGTCCGTGGCCGCACCGTGCGAGGAAGTGCCTCGGGGTGTCCCGCCGTTGCCGTTCAGGGCGACTCCCGCGGCCAGCGCGCCGGCCAGGGCCAGGGCCGTCGCGGGGGCCAGCAGCGCGGGCCGCAGCAGCCGCCGGGCCGGGCGGGGACGAGCCGTCTGCTCCTGGTCGTTGTCTCGGTCGATGCGGTGCATCAGCAGTTCCTTGTGACGAAGGTGCTGCTCGCGCGGAAGGTCCCAGTCGGCCGGGGCCGGCAGCAGGCGCGCGATCTCCTCGCGGTCGGCGTCGTTCATGTGAGCTCCTCCCGTACGGGCAGGGCCGCGATCGCGGCCGCACTTGTCATCTCTCCGCGGGTGACGGGTGGTTCCCGGTCCTCTTCCGCGAGGCGGGCCAGCTTCCTGCGGGCCCGCGAAAGGCGGGAACGCACGGTGCCGACGGCGATGCCCAGGGCCTCGGCCGTCTGCTGGTAGTCCAGGCCCGACCACACGCACAGGGCCAGCACCTCGCGCTCCTGGCGGCGCAGCCGGCCCAGGGCGGCGTGCACGGCACGCAGGCGTCGGGCGTCGTCGATGCGCCCGACCGTCCGAGGCGCGAAGTCCTCCTCCGCGGGCGGCTGCGGCTGACGCGCCAGGAACAGCTGGCGTCTGCGCTGTCCCCGGCGGGCGTTGTCCGCCTTGTGGGTGGCGATGCCCAGCAGCCAGGGCAGCAGCGAGCCGCCTTCCTCGTGCACCCGTGCCCGGGTCCGCCACGCGGTCAGGAACGTCTCGGACATGATCTCTTCGGCCGCCGACCAGTCGCCCGTCAACCGCAACCCGTGGTTGTACACGGCGCGGGCGAAGTCCTCGTACAGCTGGGCGAACGCCTCGCGGTCGCCTTGGCGCACGCGGCGGCGCACATCGTCTTCTGCGTCTTTCACGACCAGTTCTCTCCGCGACAGCAGGGGGGTTCCTGTGGTCTGTGTCACGCAGTCGGGTACGGCTCCTGAGGCAGGACCGGCATCGCGGACCCGCCAGGGGATGATCTCACCGGTCGTCGAGATCGATTCTGAGTGCCGTCGGCCTAGCGGGTCGGCGGCGGTCCGCTGGAGCGGCGGACGGTCAGCGAGGGGGTGATGACGTGATGTTGGGCCTCGTCCCGGCCCGCGATGCGTTCGAGCAGCATGGCGATCGCCCGCCGCCCCATCTCCGTGCCGTGCTGGTCGACGGAGCTGAGCGAGATCGCCGGGTGGGCGGCCAGATCCGTGTTGTCGTATCCGATCAGGGAGATCTCGCCGAGGGCGTCGCGTTCCACCAGGGCCGCCAGGGCGCCGAGGGCGAGCTGGTCGTGACCGGCGAACACGGCCGTGGGCCAGGGCCGGGTGTCGAGCAGTTCGTCGACGGTGGCCCGCGCGTGCTCCTCGGTCTGCCCGGTACGCACGACCCGGATGCGGTCCTTCAGGCCCGCCGCGGTCATGGCCTCCTCGTAGCCTTGCAGCCGCAGGGCGTGCGGGACGCCGCTGCCGGGTGTGGTCACCGCGAAGTCCTCGGTCAGATGGACGATGCTGCGGTGGCCGAGCCCGAGCAGATAGTCCATCACCTGCCCGGTGCCCGCCAGGTCGTCGCCGACGACGGTGTCGTAGTGGACGGATCGGTGGTGCCGGCCGAGCATGACCACCGGGACGGAACCCGCCAGTCGCTCCAGCCAGGAGGCGTCCACCCGGGGTGAGACGACCACGATCCCGTCGACCTGCCGGTCGGCGAGCGCCTCGATCGCGCCGTACCCTTCCCGGCCGTCGGCCGGCGCGATGATGGTCTGGTAGCGGGTGCCCTCCAGGGCCGCCAGGGCGCCGTCCACGATCTGGGTGAGGAAGCGGTTGCCCAGGTGCGGGACCTCCAGGCCGAGTGTGTAACTGGCCCCGCGCAGCGCACGGGCGGCCACGCTGGGCCGGTAGTTGAGCTCCTCGATGGCGGCGTTGACCCGGGCGCGCATGGCGGGGCTGACTCCGGCGGCGTCGCGGATCACCTTGGACACCGCCGCCCGGGACACACCGGCCGCCCGCGCGACGTCCTGGATGGTGACGGCCTGGCGCCGCCTGCCGGCCACTGACACACAGCCTCCCCGTGATCACCGTTGCGCGCAGCGTCCCCCGGCGCGTCGGCCGGGCGCAAGCCCCACCCGTTGCCGGCCGCGGCCCCGAGGCCCGGTCCGGCGGGGCGCGGGCACCCACGGGCACGGTCGCGTGCGATCGGGCGCCCACCGTCGGACAAGCCGCTGGACCCGCGCGCCGCCCGGTCCTGCACCGGCCGGTCGCGCGGGTCAGCGTCTCACAGTCCGTGCCCGGGCGGGTCAGTGCCCCTTGCCGGAGACGGTCCTTTCCGCGTAGGGCCTGACGACGACAGGACCGACGAGACCGTACGGCTGCTTCGCGTCGTACGCGGCGTTGCCGAGCAGGGTCGCCACATGCACCTCCACGACATTGCGGCCTGGCCTGACGAACCCGGAGACGTCGATCGAGGAGGCGTCGAGCAGGTCGGCCTCGGGCAGGGCCCTTCCGTTGATCTCGACCGTGTACGTGCCCTCGACCCGGCCCAGGTCGAGATACGCGCCCGCGTCCTCGGCGAACGAGGAGTCGAGGTCGAGGGCGCTGCGGTAGGTCGAGGTGCCCGACCGGCTTTCCAGACCGGCGATGTGCTGCCAGTCCGGCAGGCTGCCGTCCGGCCCCGCGGTCACGGTGAAGGTGCCCAGATCCTCCGTGCGGGTCCGGCTCGCCGTGTCGCCCTTGACGTACGCCCGTACGTCGAGGCTCCAGTCGGTGAGCGGGCGGGCGGCGGTGACCGAAGTGACCCTGGAGACGACGGTACGGCCGTCGCTCAGGCGGGTGGCGTAGGTGCCGGGGGCGGAGGCCCGCACCCGCACCTCGCCGTCGTCCGCGACCACCGCCGCGTCGGCTGTCGTGGAGAGGACGGAGACGTCGGCCTTCGGCAGCTTCCGGGTGTCCTCGTTGCCCTTGGTCAGGGCCAGAAGAACACCGTCCCCACTGGCGGCGGAGACCTCGACGCGGACCCCGTCGGCCGTGCGGGTGTACGCGGCGATCGGGGTGACCTCGCCGGTCCACGGGTCGTAGCGGTACGGACGGCCCGAGCCGGTCAGGGTGACCGTGGTCGTCTCGCGGTCCTTGCCGGAGTTCCAGAAGTAGTAGTAGTCGGTGTCGCCGCTCTCGCGGCGGAGGTTCAGGAAGTCCGAGGCCCCGGTGTAGGAGGCGGCGGGCTCGACCTCGGCCGTCCGCAGGGCGGGCAGGACGTCGGACTCCTCGGCGACCTGTTGGACGGTGCTCTGCCGGCGCAGCTCGGCCAGCACCCTGCGCAGCGCGGCGTCGGCACCCTGGTTCAGTCCACGGGTGCGCAGGACCGGGTCGCCGACGACGACGATCGGCAGTCCGGCCTTCGCCCACGACAGGATCCGCCGGGCGGAGTCGAGGTCGAGGGCCGTCTCGTAGTTGACGTTCTCGGTGTTGTTCAGGACGAACGCCTTGTACGACAGGCTCTTCGCCAGCAGTCGGCCGTGGCTGACCTCGGCGTTCTTGTCGGTGACCAGGTCCTGGTCCATGAAGCCGTAGGTGTAGCCGGCCCGCGCGAGGCTCTGGTCGGTGAAGTAGGCGTCGCCGGTGGCGCCGTCCTTGCTGTGGCCGCCGCCCTGACGGTAGATGGCCACGTCGTCGCGGAGTTCACCGCGCCGCATGACCGTCTGGAGCCTGGCCGTGTAGTCGTTGAGGGTGGCGTCGTCCGACCACGTCGGGCTGTGCGGCCCGTAGGCGTCGCCGACTCCGCCGCCGAACAGGGAGAAGCCCGGCCAGGAGGAGGCCGCGCCCTCGGTGCTGTCGCCCCAGCCGTGCCAGACGAACATGTTGACGCCGTTGACGACCTGCTGGTTGACCCGGGAGACCAGGGTCGAACGGGCCACCCGCTGGGCCTGTCCCTCCGCGCAGCACTCGGTGGAGACGCGGTCGCGGCCCGACTGGGCGACGGCGCTGGCGAGCGAACGCCAGCTGTCGGCGCTGCGGTTGAGCAGCGGGTCGACGTCGCTGCCGGAGTTGAAGGAGCGGTCCTCGCCCTCGGTGACGTCCAGCAGGGTCGCCATCTCCTGCGTGTCGATCGCCGTGGGACCCCAGGAGCTGTAGGGCTGGCCGCGGACCGTCAGATGGCGCTGGTGGGCCCACTTCAGCAGCGGCTTGAGGTGATTGTCGCGGAACAGCTCGCTCAGCGTGGTGCGGTAGTCCTCGCGGACGCGCCGACCCACGTCACCGTCGAACTCGTAGGCGGGATCGGTGACACCGATCGCGGCGATGTAGGGGACGAGGGAGTAGCCCCGCCGCTTCTGGAACTCCTTGAGGAAGTCGCCCGTCCAGGCTCGGACCTGGTTGCCGTTGCTGTTGAGTTCCAGCGAGTCGAAGAAGATCGAGCCCCCGGACTTCTCGATGGACCTCTCCAGCTCGGGCGTGAGGACCTCGTCCTGCCAGTAGTCCCTGATCGCGTCGAAGCCCTTGGTGCTGAAATGGTCCACCAGGTACGTGGTCTTCGCGGTGCCCGCCAGGCCGACGCTGTGCCCGGTGCCGGTCATCCAGCCGGTCACCAGCGTCCAGGTCCCGTCGTCCGGGGCGGTCCAGGTGATCCGGCCGTCGGCGACCTTCGAGGTGATGTCGACGGCGCTCCTCTGCTCCAGTATCGGTGTCTTCTCCGAGCAGGCGTCGGCGCACCGGTAGGCGACGACAGCCTGGAGCTCGCGCTTGGTGACCCCCTTGGGAAGACCGGACGTCGGGAGATCGCCGGAGTACGTCTCACCTGCCTCCAACACCACGTTGGCGAAGGTGAGTTGCTTGTCGGAGCCCTCGCCGTCGGGGGAGACGGTGGTGGTTCCGGCCGACCAGCCGGGGGTGTAGATGTGGTCGACCTGGAGGCCGGCCGCCCTGCCCGCGTCGTAGACCGACTTCATGGCGGCGGACCAGGCGTCGGTGCCCCAACCCTGCGTGGCCGCGCTGTACTTGGCTCCGCCGCCGATCGGGTTGAACTCCACTCCGCCCGCGCCGGCGGCGGCCATCTGCCGGATCTGCTGCTGGGCGGAGGCGTCGGTGAGCATGCCACCGGTGGTCCAGAAGCGGTAGAACGGCCGGTCCGAGGCGCCGGGTTCGGCGAACGACCCCGAGGAGGAGGCGCCGTGTGCGGTCGCCGGGGCACTGGCGACGGCCTGTGGTGCGCTGCCGAGACCGGCGCCGAGCGCCAGCGATGTCAGCAGGGCCCCGGCCAGTTGGCACCGTCGGCGGCCGAGTGGTCTTGCCGAGGAGGAACTCACGCTGTCTCTCCGTCCCGTGCGAGGGGACGCGCCCGCCCGTGCCCGAGGACACGGGCGGGCACGTGATGGGCAACCGTCAGTGCTTGTCGAGCGTGAACTTCGCCGCCAGGGCCGTGTCCGAGGACGTCCCCACGTGGGCGGTGAAGGTGCCGGACGGGGTGCGCCAGGCGTGGCGGGAGGTGTCCCAGTACTGGGTCAGGTGCTGCTCGTCGAGCTGGTCGGCCGTCAGGTGGATGGTGACCGTACGGCTCCGTCCGGCCTTCAGGGTCACCCGCTCCCAGCCGACCAGGCGCGCCGACGGCTCGTCGGCCCCGGCAGGCAGCTCCAGGTACACCTGCGGGACCTCGGTACCGGCCCGCTTGCCGGTGTTGGTCACCTTGAACTGCACCCGCAGGCCGTCCTTGCCGGCGCCGCCGGAGGTGAAGACCTTCAGGCCGGACAGCTCGAAGCTGGTGTACGACAGGCCGTAGCCGAACGAGAACAGCGGCTTCTGGTTCTCGGCCCGGTAGTAGCGGTAGCCGACCTTCATGCCCTCGCTGTAGTCGACCTGGCGGATCGACTGACCGGCGGCCTTCACGCCCGGGTACTGCTCCGGGGTGTGCGCGGGCTGCTGCGACTCGGACTTCGGGAAGGTGAGCGGCAGCTTGCCGGACGGGTCGACGTCACCGAACAGCAGCCCGGCGACGGCGGGGCCCGCCTGCTCGCCCGGGTACCAGGTCTCCAGCACCGAGTCGACCTTGGACAGCCACGGCATCGTGGTCGCGGTACCGGTCTCCAGGACCACCACGGTGGACCTGCCCTTGCCCGCGACCGCGTCGATCAGCGCGTCGCCGCCGGCGTCCAGGCTCAGGTCCTTCGGGTCGGAGAACTCGCCGACCTGCTTGTAGCCGAACACGATCGTGGCGTCCGCACCGGCGGCGACCTGTGCGGCCCGGGCCGGGTCGCTGCCGTCGTCGTAGACCACCTCGGCGCCGGCCGCGGCGGCCCGCTCACGGATGGAGTCCAGCGGCGCGACCATGTCCTCGCAGGCCATGGTGTTGCGGCCGGAGGCGGTCCCGCTGAAGTTCAGCGGCAGGCTGCACAACTGCTTGGCGTTCAGACCGCCGGCGGGGGTGTTCGAGGCGACCGAGCCGATCACCGCGATCCTCTTGTGCCGGTTGCCGAGCGGCAGGGTGTCGCCGCTGTTCTTCAGCAGGACCGAGCCCTCCTCGGCGATCTGCCGGGCCAGGGCCTTGTGGGCGGGCGTCGAGGCGTCCGTCACCGGCTGCGAGGGCAGCGGGTGGTCGAACAGACCGCCGCGGATGTACGAGCGCACCACGCGGAAGGCCGCGTCGTCGACGTCCTTCTGCGCGATCTCGCCTGCCGCGAGGGCTGCGTCCAGCTTGTCCGGGGTGAAGTAGATGGGACGGTTCAACTCCTGGTCCAGTCCGGCCTTGAGAGAGGCGGCCGTGGAGTGGACGGAGCCGAAGTCGCTCATCACATAGCCGTCCAGGCCCAGTTCGCCCTTGAGGCTGTTCCTCAGCAGCGGGTTCTCACACGCGTAGACGCCGTTGACCTGGTTGTACGAGCACATGACGCTCTCGGCCTTGCCCTCCTTCAGGGCGATGCCGTACGGCAGTTCGTAGATCTCCTTCAGCGTCCGCTCGTCCACGTCGGAGGAGCTGGTCTGCCGGTCGGTCTCCTGCTCGTTGGCGACGTAGTGCTTGAGGTCGGCCAGCACCGGCTTGTCCGCGTTGCTCTGGATGCCGCGGGTCTGGGCGCCCGCGAGGACGCCGTTGACGACCGGGTCCTCGCCGAAGTACTCCGGCGTGCGGCCCGCAAGGGGCGTGCGGCCCGCGCCGACGCCGGGACCGAGGATGACGTTCTTGCCCTTGTCGAAGGCTTCGCTGCCCTCCGCCGCGCCCTTGGCGTAGGCGGTGTCCTCGTTGAAGCCGGCGGCGAGGGAGATCTGTGCCGGGAAGGTCGTCACGCCTTCTCCGGCACGCACCCCCTCGGGGCCGTCGGTGTAGACGACGGTGGGCGTGCAGGCGACCTGGACCGGATAGGTCACCCCGCTGAAGGTGGTCTGGGCCGGGCTGTTGGCCGGCTGCTCCACGAGCCAGCGGTACTCCTGGTGCCGGGTGCTCGCCGCGAGCAGGGCCCTGGCCCGCTGGTCGGCCGACTTGTGGGTGTCCATCCACGGCACGGCCGAGCAGTCGGCCGCGGATCCGCTGTCGGCCGACGCGGCGACGACAGTGGTGGGACCCATGGTCAGCAGTGCGGCGGCGGCCATGAGCGTCGCGCTGGTGCGCAGGTTGCCGCTCGCGGTCCTCGCGGTTCTCTGTTCAGACAACACTGTCTCCTTGAAACGTTTCAATTGTTGGGAGTGGTCGCTGTCATGCGGGCGGGGCCGCAGGGTGATCGGGCTGACGGGAAAAGTGCAGAGCGGGGCAGGCGGCGCCTGCCGGACCTCGACGGGCGTGCGGCGACTCGGTGTCGGATCTCGGTTGCTCCGACGGCAGGGTGCGACTCAGGCGCTCCGGTGCCGGAGGGGCCTGGGATCTCCAGGAGTTGTGCCGGGCTCGGGCGCGGCCGCACGGGCGGTCGGCGCCCTGGTTACCTCCATGTTCACGGCTTTCACGGACTCCCTGTCGGAGGCTTCGTCGGCCTCCGTCGAGACGCCGGACCCTGGTGCGTCCACCGTCCACGACGCCGCGTAGATCGATCCACTCGACGACGGCCCTCACCGTAGGGCGTTTGCTGTGCCTCGGCAATGCCTGGGGCAAAAAACAATTCACGAACCAACTGGGGCAACCACGGGCATGGTTGGCCGCGACGGGGCGCTTGAGTCGTCTCCCTGGGCGTGGGGGAGGGGCCCGGAGCGGACTGAGGCCCGGCGGACAGGGAGGTCCGTGTCCGCCGGGCCCAAAGAGCCTGCGGTGCAGAGGAGTCGGGGGCAGGCCGTCATGCGTCGCAGTCGAGAGCAGGCCGGCGCGCAGCGATTGATGAATCGTTTTTACGCGCACCATTGCCACCCGACCGGGGAGCCCCTACTGTGAGGGCCGCCGCGAAGTGGATCGGTCTACGTCAGGTCGTGGACTGTCGGTTCGCGGGTTGTCGGACGCGTACCTCTGCGCTCAGGACCGGACTCGCAGCACGGCCTTCCCCATGTTCCCGCCCGATTCCAGCACTTGGTGGGCCTGCGCCGCGTCGGCCAGGTCGTACTCGGCCGTGATGTCGATCCGCACGGCACCCGAGGCGGCTTGAGCCAGCGCGGCGACGGCGTGTCGGCGCAGCGTCTCGGGGGCCCGGCGGGCGAGGTCACCGATGTTGTAGCCGGTCAGGACACGGTTGTTCTTCCACAGCGAGAGGACCGGGAGGGTGAGGTCGGGGTGACGGGCCGCCTCGCCGTACACGGCGACCCGGCCGAACGGGGCCAGTACCTCCAGGCTCGCCAGCCGAGTGGGGCCGCCGACCGGGTCCAGGACCAGATCCACGCCCCTGCCGGAGGTCGCCTCTGCCACCGCCTCCGCGAAGCCGTCGCGCAGGAAGACGTCGTCGTATCCGAAGCGTCTGGCGTACCGCGCCTTCTCGGGCGTGCTCACGGTCCCGTACACCGCTGCCGCCCCCAGCGTCCGGGCGAGCTGTGCCGCGGCCGAACCGACCCCGCCCGCTGCCGCGTGGACCAGCACGGTGTCGCCGGGCGCGATCCGGCCCGCGCCCGACAGGACCCCGTATGCCGTGGTCAGCACGAGGGGTGCGGCACCGGCCGTGCGGAGGTCGAGGGCCGGACCGGCCAGAGGGAAGACGAAGGACGCCGGTGCGAGGGCGTACTGCGCGTATCCGCCGCCGTCCGGGAGGTAGGCGGCGACTTCGGCGCCGGCTTCGAGGCCCGTCACGCCCGCACCCGTCGCCGCCACCGTCCCGGACACCTCCAGACCGGTCACCGTCTCGCCCTCGGGCGCGCCGAAGTCGCCGAGGCGGTGCTGCACCTCGCCGTAGTTGACACCCGCGTACGACACCCGGATCAGTACCTCGCCCGGGCCGGGTTCCGGGGTGGGCAGCTCCACCGGGCGCAGTACTTCCGGTCCGCCGATCTCCTTGAATGCGATAGCCCGCACACGTCCCCCCACTGTCGGACCGCAGCCGTCGGTCACCGTGATCGTTTTGCTCGCTCGGACGTCCGCAACGTGCGCCTGGACGGTGCTATTCCCGGGGCGAGGGGTGCGCCGGTCGGGCCGGACGGGCCGTGCCGGGGACTTCAAAGACGATCACGCGACAACGCGGCCCGCTCACTTGGTGGGCTCGCGGTTGTAGAGCTTCTTGGCCCATGGATAGCCGCCCGAAGCGATCAGGGCGCACCAACCGATCGTCAGGATGGCGTGGTTGCCGATCGGGGTGCCCATCAGCAGCCCACGCAGGGTTTCGATGAACGGAGTGAACGGCTGGTACTCGGCGAACCATTTCAGCCCTCCCGGCATCGAGTCGGTGGGGACGAACCCGCTGCCCATCATGGGCAGGACCATCAGCGGCGTCAGCAAGTTGCTCGCGGTGGCGACACTCCTGGCCGCCATGGCCAGTGCGACCGACAGCCAGGTGAGCGCGAGGATGATCAAGAGGAGCACGCCGATCGCGCCGAGCCACTCGCCGAAGCCCGCGGCCGGCTCGAATCCCACCAGCAGCGCGACCCCGACGACGGCGGCGATACTCAGCAGGGTCTGGATCAGGCTGCCCAGCACATGACCGGTGAGCACCGAGACCCGGGCGATGGCCATGGTGCGGAACCGGGCGACGATGCCCTCGGTCATATCGATGGCTACCGAGATCGCCGTGCCCTGGGCCGCGGTCGCCACGGTCATCAGGACGACGCCGGGCACGACGTAGTTCACATAGGCGTCCCGGCCGCCCGCGGGCCCGCCGAGGCCGGTACCCCGAAAGACGTCCGAGACCGACGACTGAACAGGTCACGCCGACCTCGGGTCTCGGTATGCGCGAGAGGGGAGAGCGCGTGCACAGGTCTCTCAGTACCAGCGGACCTGGCCGGCTGCTCCCTGGCCCGTGCGGGCGGCATGGCGCAGAACGCGGAGCGGGCCGTCGAGAAGTTCGTCCGCGTCGTGGGCGGGATCGTCACCCAGGCCGGTCATCCACGCGTGGATTCGTTCGATCACGTCACGACGTGGGGTTCCGGTCAGGGCGAGGGTCTCCTCGGCCGCGGGTAGCTGAGCGCGGACCTGTTCGGCATCGAGAAGGAAGTCCCCGACGCGGCCCGGCAGCCGCAGTGTCGCATCGGGGCCCAGCGCGTAGGCCAAGGCGGAGAACGGGTCGGCCTTGCGCGCCGTGGCCACGAACAAGCCCTGCTCGAAATCGGGGGGAAACTGGGCCATGACCGTGTCACGCAACTCCTCCGCGTGGTCGGAGTCGTCGCGACAGGCGGCGAAGAACGCGCGCAGCCGGAGGGCGTCCTCGTCGGCGCTCCATGCCCCGGGAGATCTCGTCGACGGAGTGAACAGGGACGCCTGCGCCTTGCTTCGCCACCAGGCCAGTTCCCCGGGCACGTCGCAGTGCACCGGTGCCGACGTCGAGTTCTGCACCGGAGCGTTCAGCGCATTCCGTATCCCCTGTTCGGACAGCACGCCGACGATCCACACGCCTGTGACGCTCAACTCCGTCTCCTTCTGCTCTGCCACCCGAATCCGGGCATGTCTCAGCCGTCGGTGTGACGGTCGTCCGTACCGCGGGTCCACAGGGAGAGGTCACTGCTCGTCGCCACGGCGATCGTCCGGCCGGAGGGGGAGAAGCCGGCTGCGCGGAATGTGGAGTGGTTCGAGTGGAAGATGTGCCACCACTGCTCTCCGTGCGGACCCGAATGCGGGAGCCCGCCGTCGATCGACAGCAGGATCCGCTCGTTCGGCCAGGCCGGGGTGACGACTTCCAGGGTCCAGCCGTCCTCGGTGGTGGTGTGCAGCCCGCCGCCGAAGAGCCCGGCGATGCGTACACGGCTTCCGGCGATCGGTCCCAGCCCGGGGCAGGACAGATCGGCGACCGCGTCGGGCGTGCTGTCCTCGGGAGCAGGGTCGCGGTCCCTGGCGATCTTCTCGCCGGTGACGGTGTCGAAGAGACCGTGCCCGTCGTGGGAGACGACCATCACCAGATCGTGGCCGGTGCCGGGGTCCGTGGCGAAGCCGATTCCGAGCAGTCCGCCGACAGGGACGCCGTACTCGTACGCGAAGACGGGCCGCCACGGTTCGGGCGCGGGTACCACCGGGGCCGCGAGAAGCCGGTTGCGCATCGCCCGCTGGTAGGCCGAGAGTTCCGGCTCATGCTCGGACCGTCGGACCGGAGGCGTCTCCTTCGTCCACTTCATCACGGGACCATGATCCTCGCCTTGACGGGGTCGTTCCAGGGGCGACACCGCCCTCCGCGCAGGCGCAGCCGGTCCACATGCCGCGGTCCGGGCCGCGACGGACGCGTGTGCGCTCGTCGGGCGTCATGGGTAGGTACTCTCCAGCACCCACGGGGCGCAAGTCGGCAGTCCGATCGCGCCTGACGGGCATGAGGAGCCTATGTGGCACCACTGACACCGATGGTCGTCAGGGGAATCCGGCGCATCGGCCAGAAGCGGATGCCGCTGCCGTCGGCGGAGTTCGACCGGCTTCCTGCTGATCCGGACCCCGCTCGTCGGCGCCGCGGTCCCGGGCGCCTGGTGGTGCGCACGCTCGTCGGCATCGCGGCCGGACGGGGCGCCGCGGCAGGCGTGCCCGTCGTGACGCCGGAGGGGCGGGCCCTGTACGAGCGGGCGGGATGGCGGGTGGTAGTCACGCCGTCCGGTGCCGTGCGAAACTGGGGTCCGCTCGATACCTCGTCGAGGTTCTGAAGCCCCCAACGCAACCACTTGGCCGACGGGCCGGGAGCCTTCATGGCTTCGGCCCCCGTCGGCCATGTCTCTGCGTGTCGGCTTCAGGAGCAGGCACCGAAGGCGCGCCGCGCTCCGGGCGGCCTGCCGTCCTCGACACCGGATCGGCGAGCGAATCCAGGATCGACATCGTGGAGAGGTCCCCGTCGTCACCGATGGTCCGATCCATCCGGAGATCGACCCTTTACCCCGTTCCGCAAGAGTTTATTCCTATGGCGCCGGGTTCCTGCTATAGTCGTTATCGATCGACCTCGATCGCAGGATTGTTACTCCCTATGGACGCCATCGTCGTCACCTCATGCGAGGTGATGGCGGCGGGCCGGTCCGACGGGAGGCAAGGCCTGGGTGGCGCCGCGTGCGCTACCCAGGCCTTTTTTGCTGCCACGGTCCGGGCGTGAGAGATCGAAGTCCGATGCAGGATCACAAGAACCAGGGATGTTAGGACGCACCCATGAGCACACGCACACCCGTTGCGCTGGCGGAGTCGATCCTCCGCGGCGTCGGCGGCCCCGAGAACATCGAGAGCCTCACGCACTGCGCGACGCGACTTCGCTTCCAGCTCCACGACGGGAAGAAGGTCGACCAGGCCGCGCTCGACGCCCTCGACGGGGTCATGGGCACTGTGCCGCAGTCCGGCGACCGCTTCCAGATCGTGATCGGCGGTGCCGTGGCCGGCGTCTACACCGACATCATGAACCTGCCGTCGATGAAGAGCGGCGCCGCCCCCCGTCCGCAGTCCGACGCGGACGTCAAGGCCGAGATCCGTGCCAAGGGCCGCGGCCGCTACGCCTGGCTCGACAGCTTCTTCGAGTACCTCTCGGACTCGTTCCGTCCGCTCCTGGGCGTGCTGCTCGGCGCCTCGCTGATCATCGCGATCGCCTCCATGCTGGACGCCTTCGGCCTGGTCGACTTCCGCGCCGCGGACAAGTCCGCCAGCTGGGTCTTCGTCGACGCGATGTGGCGCTCGGTGCTGTACTTCCTGCCGATCATGGTCGCCTACAACGCGGCAAAGAAGTTGAAGATCGACCCATGGGTCGGCGCCACCGTGATGGCCGCGGTGATGACCCCGAACTTCACCGGCATGATCGGCTCCAAGACCCCCGGCGTCGTCACCACCACCAACGCGACGCTCGGCACCTCGGAGTCCGTGGCGCACGTCTTCGGGCTGCCGATGCAGCTCAACGACTACGGCGGCCAGGTGTTCGTGCCGCTGCTGATGGTCGCCCTGCTCGCCCTGGTCTACAAGGGTCTGAAGCGGATCTTCCCCGAGAACGTCCAGATGGTCTTCGTGCCGTTCTTCAGCATGCTGATCATGATCCCGCTGACCGCCTTCCTCATCGGCCCCATGGGCGTCTGGGCCGGCAACGGTCTCGGCACCGGTCTGTCCTGGCTGAACGGCCACGCCCCGATCGTCTTCGCCATCGTCATCCCGATGCTGTACCCCTTCCTGGTGCCGCTGGGTCTGCACTGGCCGCTGAACGCGCTGATGCTCGTCAACATCAACACCCTCGGGTACGACTTCATCCAGGGCCCCATGGGCACGTGGAACTTCGCCTGCTTCGGCGCCACCGCCGGTGTCCTGCTGCTCTCGATCCGTCACCGTGAGAAGGACATGCGTCAGACCGCCACCGGCGCCCTGGCCGCGGGTCTGCTCGGCGGTATCTCCGAGCCCTCGCTGTACGGCATCCACCTGCGCTTCAAGAGGATCTACCCGCGCATGCTGGTCGGCTGCCTCGTGGGCGGTGTGATCATCGGTCTGCTGGGTGGCGTGAACACCAACGCCTTCGCCTTCACCTCCCTGCTGACCATCCCGGTCTTCGACCCGATGATCAAGTACATCATCGCGATCTCGGTGGCCTTCTTCACCTCGATGGCCCTCGTGTACTTCTCCGACTACCGCACCAAGGAAGAGCGCGTCGAGGCCAACGCCGAGCGTGACGCCGCCGAGGCCGCCGCTCGCGGTGAGGTTCCGGCCCCTGCCGCACCGGCCGAGGAGCGCGAGCTCGTCACCGTCGGCGCCCCCGCGGCGGCCGCCGAGCGTCAGCTCGCCACCGTGGGTGCCTCCGCCGGCCCGGTTGCTCCGGATGCCGCCGGAGCGAGCCTCGAGCTCGCGGCGCCGGTCTCGGGGCATGTGATCGGGCTCGGCGGGGTCGAGGACCCGGTCTTCGCCTCCCGCGCGCTCGGCGAGGGCGTGGGCATCGAACCGGCCCACGGCCACGTCGTCGCCCCGGTCGACGGTGAGCTGATCACCGTCGCCAACACGGGTCACGCGTTCGGAATCCGCACCGCGGACGGTGTCGAGGTGCTCGTCCACATCGGCATCGACACGGTCAAGATGAAGGGCGAAGGCTTCGACGTCCGCGTCGAGCCCGGCCAGCAGGTCTCGGCCGGTGACCTTCTCGCCGAGGTCGACCTCGGCGCCGTGCACGCCGCGGGGCACCCGACGGTCGTCCTCATGACCGTCCTGAACACCGCGGACATGGCCTCGGTCGTGCCGCACACCGGGCAGGACGTCACCGCCGGCGCCCGGGTGGTGACCGTGCGGCGGTGATCACCCGCCAGCGACGCGGCGCGCGCATGCCCCCTCACGGGAGGCGTGCGCGCGCCTTGTCGGTTCGGGGGAGGATGGAGTCGGACAGAAGGGAGGGCCTGCGGTGAAGGCTCTGCGTGTCCTCAACAACAACGTGGTCCTCGCGAGCGACGACAGGGGCCAGCCGGTCATCCTCACCGGGCGTGGCATCGGCTTCAGCTCCCAGCAGGGCAAGCCCGTCGACTCCGCGCTGATCGAGCGCGTCTTCGTCCCCACCGACAGTCCCGAACACGACCACCACCACGACCCCGACCGGCTCGGCGAGGCCCTCGCCCTCATCAGCGAGGAGGTCCTCGAGGCCGTCGTGAGCGCCCTGAGCGAAGTCGGCATCGAGGGGCGCGAGTCCACTCGCCCCACCCTCGCCATCGCCGTCGCCGACCACGTCGCCGGCGCGCTGGAACGGGCCAGGCAAGGCACCGCCATCGACTACCCACTGCGTGCCGAGGTCCAGACCCTGTACGCCACCGAGTACGCCCAGGCACAGCGCCTGCTGCGGGCCATCAACGAGCGCGTGGAGCCGAAACTGGGCGCCTCCGAGGCGGTCGCGCTCGCGTTGCACCTGGTCAACGCGGGATTCGTCTCGGGAGACCTGTCGTTCACGTACACGATGACCGGGGTCATCCAGCAGATGCTCGCCGTCCTACGGGAGCGGTACGGGCTGGACGTCTCCCACGAGTCGATGAACGTGGCGCGGTTCGTCACCCACGTGCGCTACCTCTTCGTACGGATCCAGCAGCGTCAGCAGCTGACGGGCCAGGAGTCCACGATCGGCAAGGGCATCCGCGAGTACTACCCGGATGCGACGCGCACCGCGGAGCAGTTGGCGACGATCGTCGAGCTGCGTCTGGGGCGTCGGCTGAGCGAGGACGAGGTCTCCTACCTGGCACTCCATGTGGCCCGCATGACCATGGAGGCCGACAGCCCTGCCGCGTGAGACCGCGTCGCGGGGTTCCGGCGGGCAGGCGGCCCGCCGGAACCCCGCGTCGGCACGTCAGCCGAGGACCCGGACCGGGGCGTCGTCGAGGTAGGCCCGGATGTTCTCCACGGCCTGGCCGTAGTAGCGCTCGTAGTTGGCGCGGGACACGTAGCCCAGATGCGGGGTGGCGAGCAGGCGCGGCGCGGTGCGCATCGGGTGGTCGGCGGGCAGCGGTTCGACGTCGAAGACATCGACACCCGCGCCGGCGATACGGCCCTCGCGCAGCGCGTCGAGCAGTGCGTCCTGGTCGACGATCGCGGCCCGAGAGGTGTTGACCAGATAGGCGGTCGGCCGGAGCAGGGCGAGTTCGGCGGCCCCGAGCAGACCGCGGGTGCGGTCGCTCAGCGCGAGGTGCACGGACACGAAGTCGCTGCTCGCGAGCAGTTCCTCCTTGGAGGGGGCGAGACGGACGCCGACTTCTTCGGCGCGCTCCGCGGTGAGGTGTTGACTCCAGGCGGTGACGTCCATGCCGAAGGCGAGCCCCACTTGGGCCACCCGGCTGCCGATCTTTCCCAGGCCGAGCAGTCCCAGGGTGCGGTCGGCCAGGTCGGCTCCGACGGTGGACTGCCAGGGGCCGCCCTCGCGCAGGGCGTTGTTCTCCTGGACGATGCCGCGGGCGAGCCCGAGGAGCAGGGCCCAGGTGAGTTCGAGCGGCGGGGCGGAGGAGCTCTCGGTGCCGCACACGGTGACGCCGTTGGCCTTCGCCGCCCCGTAGTCGATCACCGAGTTGCGCATGCCGGAGGCGATCAGCAGTCTCAGACGGGGCAGGCGGTCGAGCAAAGTGGCCGGAAACGGCACCCGTTCGCGCAGGGTGACCGCGCAGTCGAAGTCGGCGAGGGCCGCGGCGAGTTCGTCCTCGCCGGTGAAGTGCTTCGGGAAGGAGACGACTTCCACGCGGTCGCCCAGCACCGTCCAGTCGGCGTACGAGGTCGCCACGTTCTGGAAGTCGTCTAGTACGGCGCAACGGAACGGCATGTCGTTCCTCCCAGGGAATCTCGCGGTCGGGACAGGGCCGGGCACCCGGTCCGGGGCACCCGCCGACATGATCCTGCCCTGCGAGGTCGCGAGCCGCTCCCTTGTCTCAGGGTGTGGCGTCCAGGTGGAACGACCTTGCCCACGGCCGTCTCGATCGCCGCGGTGAGCGGATGCGCCGCCTTCCCGGGTGGGAGGCGGCGCATCCGCTCGGCGGTGGGTCTACTTGAACCAGTACCGGACGCCGCTGTGGTGCGAGCAGGTGCCCTGCGAGTGCCGGGAGTACGAGACGGAGGCGTCCTTGCACTTCGCCGTCTCGTACTTGTCCTTCGGCTTCTGGTGATGTGTCCAGCCGCACTGCCCGGTGGTGTGGTGGACGCAGCGGTGGGCGGTGTTGGTGGACGGCAGTGCCGTCGCCGCCGATGCGGCCGGTGCGCTGAAGAAGACGCCCGCGAGGGCGATGGTGACCGCGGAAGCGGCAAGACGCGTGCGCAAGGGGATCCCCCGTGTGAAGTGAACAAGTGCAGCCGGAGCTTATATCGGCTTGAATGACTTACCGGCCGGTACGGGAGGTTCGTGGGGTTCACGGTCATTCATGACGACCCGGCGGGTACTCGAAGTCGCCTTCCCTGCAAGGAAGTTCGAGTGGTTCCGGGAAGAGGTCGGGATCAGAGCGCGGCCGCTCTGTGCAGGCCCTGGGTGAGCCAGGGATAGATCGGGAGCAGGCTCGGAACCACCTGCCAGCCGTTGACGATCCACACCAGGCGCCAGTAGCGGTCCACCCGGGGATCGTGCGCCACCTCGAACTCCTGCGCCATCCATGCCCGGAATCCCGTGTCGGGGGTGCGCGCGAACACCTCGGCGAAACGGTGCACGAGGTCGTCGACGACAAGGGCGGCCCTGTCGCCGCGTGGGTCCAGGCCCGACTCCATGGCCTCGGCGACCTTCTGACGGGTGAACGTCATCAGTTCCTCGCCGGCCGCGCTCTCGATGTCGAGCGGGCGCCCCGCGGCCCGGTGCGGGGCCGTCCGGCGCATCCGGGCACGGAAATCCTCGTCGCCGACCAGCCCGGCGAGCTCCACCCACGCGGCGACCTGCTCGTCCGTCGGATCGGCGGGGAGGTCGGGAGTGGCGGCACGCACCATGGCCACCGCGGCCGGGTCGGCATCCACGGTGCCGAAGGTGCCCTCGATGAAATCGTCGATCAGACGGCGGCGCTCTTCGGCGGACAACTGGGTGAGTTCGTGCATGAGTTTGGTCTCCTCGGGACTGGATCCCCGTCCGGCCACGACGCGCAGCACGCTCCGGCGAAGCAGCAGCGTCCGGATCCGGACGTCCACGGCGTCGGCGTGCGCCGCGGCGACCTCCGCCATCGAGAGCTCACGGTCCAGTACCCGTCGAATCGTGGGCAGGTCCACCCCCAACTCGCGCAGAGTGCGCACGAGTTCCAGGCGAATCAGTGCGTCGAGGCCGTAGAGTCGATGGCCGGCGGGACTTCGGGTGGTCGGCGCCACTACCCCCGAATCGGAGTAGAACCGGATCGTCCGCACGGACAAGCCGGTCCGGCGGGAAAGCTCCCCGATCGCATAGAGGGTCGTCGCGTCCATGTCCCGCACTCTGCCGTCTCCAGTCGCTGGAGACTCCAGGCTATTCCCCGGCCGGGTTCGGAGTACCCGTGCGCCCACTGGATACCGCTCCGGCGCAGTCGGATGCGGAGCGACAGGGACAGGAGGTGACAGCCATGACGTACGGCACCGAACCGGAGCACGGGTGCGGTGTCCCCCGGCCGACCGGGGCCGAGCCGGTGGGCGAACTCGTGCGGCGTGCCTCGCAGCAGCTGACGGAACTCGTACGGGGCGAACTGCGCCTCGCGCAGGCGGAGATGCGGCAGAAGGGCAGGCGCTACGGTCGCGGCGGTGCTGACACTGCGGGGCAAGCGGCAGTTCGACCGGGCCGCCCCGCCCGCGCCGGTACAGACGATCGAGGACGTGAAGGCCGATGTCGCCGGGATCAGGGAGAGGGTGCGCCGATGAGCCGACCCCTTCATGAAGGGCCCACCACGCGAACTCCGGAGGAACTGCGCGAGCAGCGGGACGGAGACGCCCCCGATGCCACCGACGAGGAACGGGCCTGGGCCGAGATCCTTGCCGCGGCCGTGTTGCAGGGCGCCGTCTTCGGGGGCGTGAAGGCGGCCGTCGAACGGGGCGGCGCGACCGCCACCCGCCGGCTGACCGGCACCTGGCCCGGGTGACCGACGCGAGGGAGGGGCCGTGCGAGGAGGGGCCGTGCGAGGAGGGGCCGTGCGAGGAGGGCCTAGCAGGTGTCGGCTCCTCGCGCCGGATCAACCGTGCACGAGGGCCCATGCCGCATCCTGCGCCCGGTCTGTGACGTGGGGCGCAAGGGCGTGGGCTGTATGTCGGAAATGCCACACCCTTTCGCCCCCTGGTCGTCGGTCGTCGTGTGGGACATTGGATGAGGTCACGGAGCTGCTGCTCCGCGAGCCGGGTGCTGTCCGGGTGAAGCGACCGGGGCGCCGGATCGGGCGTGTGGTCTCCACCGCCGTAGAGTGCCGCGCCTGTTGTGCGGGCCGGCTGTGAGTGCGGAACAAGCGGGCAATCCTATGACTTGTGGCAACGCGGCAACCTCTTGCCGCCCTTCCTCCGTGCCGGACGAATCGTCGCGGCAGTCTCCCGCCGAGCGAGGGACATCCCGGCGATGACGCGAACAAGGCGTACGGCCTGTTTCCTGGCCGCGGTCATCGGAGGCGGCGCTGCGACGCTGACGGCCTGCGGCAGCCCACCCCCCTCCGGCGACCGGCCCGCGGCCTACGACACGGAGGTGTTGTCCGACACCCCGGCTCTTTACCTGCGCGGCGGCGGGTACGCGACGAAGCAGTCCACGGCCGCGCTCAAGGCCACCCGGCACCACGGACCGGGCACCACCTCCATGCCCAATGGGGACCCCGCCTTTCTGTTCGACGGAGCCTCCCAGTACGTGGAGGTCCCCGACGACGACCGGCTCTCCGTCACCACGACCGGTGAGCTGACCGTGGAGGCGTGGCTACGGCCCGACACGCTGACCTTCGCCAAGACCGCGAGCACCGGCTACGTCAACTGGCTCGGCAAGTCCTCCAGTCCGAACGGTCAGAACGAGTGGCTGGCCCGCATGTACTCGCGGGACAACACCGAACTCCGGGCCAACCGCATCAGCGGATACGTCTTCAACGCGGACGGCGGATTCGGCGCCGGATCGTACTTCGAGGACGAGGTCGGTTCCGGCGAGTGGATCCATTTCGCGCTGGTGATCAACACCCGCGACAAGAGTCCCGCCTACCCGACCGGGTACGTCAAGATCTACAGGAACGGGGTGCTCCGCGACCAGGATGCCCTCGCGGAGTACGACATCACCCCCGCCAACACCGACGCCCCGATGCGGATCGGTGGCGTCGACGACCGTTCGTACTTCGAGGGCGCGATCGGCAAGGTGGCCGTCTACGACTCCGAACTGCCTGCCGCCCGTCTCGCCGCCCACCATCAGGCCATGAACGCGCAGTCCCCCCGGGGCTCCTCCGCCGGAACCTGATGCCGCTCGCGGCGGTCCCCAGGCCGCCCCAGTCGGGGTCGTCGAACCAGACCTGGCCGGCGTTTTTCCCCGTGACGACCAGGCGGTGGAAGGTTCCGCAACCGCACTCGCTCGGCTGCGCAGGACCGGTGTTCAGTCGGGTTCGCTCGCGGGGTGCTGTTGTGCGAACTCGTGGGCGAGTATGCCCATCACGACCAGATCATGATGTCGACCGGCGAAGAAAACGTGATCGCGCAGGCGCCCCTCCTCGACGAAGCCGAGACGGCGATGCAGTGCCAGTGATGCCTCGTTGTGCCCGAAGATTCGTGCTTCGCACTTGTGGTACCGCCGCTCGGCGAACATGAAGCGCAGCAGTATCACCGCGGCTTCTGCTGCGTAGCCCTTGCGTCGGTGCCCGGCAGCCATCGTGATGCCGTATTCGAACCGCCCTGCACGCGGATCCGCGTGGTGCGAGCCGACAGCTCCGACGATCTTCCCCGTGTCCAGGGCTTGGATGGCCAACCTGAAGCAGTCGCCCTCGGACTTCGCGGCGGCCTGCTCCTTCGCCCAGGCGCGGAACGACTCGGCGGACCCAGGGGGATGCAGCAGGTCTCCCAACCGCTCCTCGTCGACGGCGAGGCCCATGAACGCCGCCCAGTCCTCGGGCTCGATACCGCGCAGACGTACCCGCTTGCCAGTCCAGAACGAAGCCATCCCCTATTCGATCACGTCCGTCGAATCGGTTCGGATCGGCGCTCGCCGGTGACCTTCGAGGGCGGGAGGCGGCCCGCTCTGGAGGTGCCCTGGAGGGTGTCGCCGTCGACCGTCACGTCGAACGTCAGGTTCAGGCGCAGGGGCTTGGTGACGGCCTGCTTCCAGGTGAGCCGGTCGCCGTCGAGGGTGATGTCGCCGAGGGGTACTTCCTCTTCGGCGCCGCGGGCGACGCCGGTCAGGAGGCCGTCCTGTTCATGGAGTTCGACCACGGCCCCGATCCTGCCGATGGGGGTGGAGACGGACAGGTTCCAGGTGCCTTCGACGGGCATTTCGGTGATCTTCCTGACTGCGCGAGGGGAATGGATGGTGAGCGGCTGACCGGCGTGGGCCGACAGTTCAGAGCGGGGTCGGCGTCGGGCCCTGGGCGCGCCAGACGGTGCCGCGCCGCTCGTGGGCGAAGAGCTCCTCGACGGCGTGCGCGACGCGGGGGCCCACCTCGCGTTCCAGCAGGTACAGGGCGAGATCGAGTCCGGAGGTGACGCCGGCGCCGGTGATCAGGTCGCCGTCGTCCACGACGCGGGCGCGCACCGCGTGGGCGCCGGTGGCGTCCAGCATGTCCAGGCCCAGGTGATGGGTGGTGGCATGCCGCCCCTCCAGCAGGCCTGCCATGGCCAGGACGAGCGAGCCGCCGCAGACGGTGGCGACCGTGACGTCCGGGTCGTCCATCGCCTGCTTCAGCAGCGCGGGGAGCTCGGTGGTCAGCGTGCGGCCCAGCAGCACCGGGATGAACTCGTCCTGCCGCCGTTCGCCGGCCCCCACCTCCTCGTCCGGGACCTCACCTGGTTCGCCCACGCGGCCGGAGGCGCCGGGCACCAGCAACATGTCCGCGCGCCTCAGGTCGAGGGCTCCGGTGGCGCGCAGCGTCAGGCCTCCGGTGCCGCTGGTCACCTCACGCGGACCTTCCGCGGAGACCAGCTCGACGGTCACCGCGCCGTCCGACGCCGAGCCACCGGCGTACAGCACCTCGTAGGGGGCGATGACATCGAGCGGGTCGAAGCCGTCGAACAGGACAACCTGGATGTGCATGGACGTTCCTTCGGGAGGTCTCCATCGGGCACTCCAAAGTCAACAGGCTGCCGCCTTGAACGCCCAGTGGCAGTAGTGACAGGGTTCAACGGGATAATGCCAAGCGTGGTTCGGGGTGCTCGGACCTGCTGTGACGCGGTACCGACCGGAGATCGGTCCGGTTCCGTCGAGCCGATGAGGAGGTAAGTTCCGGCCATGCACACCGTCGCCGTACTCGCGCTGGATCAGGTGATCCCGTTCGACCTGGCCACCCCGATCGAGGTCTTCTCCCGAACCCGTCTGCCCGACGGGCGGCCCGGGTACCAGGTCCGGGTGTGCGCCGAGCGCGACGAGATCGACGCCGGAGCCTTCGCCCTGCGCGCCCCCTGGGGTCTGGAAGGCCTCCGGGGCGCGGACACCGTCATCGTGCCGGGCGTGGCCGATCCCACCGCCCCGGTGTCTCCCGCCGTGTGCGACGCGCTGCGATCGGCCGCGGCCGACGGAACGCGGATCGCCTCCATCTGCGCGGGCACCTTCCCCCTGGCCGCCACCGGGCTCCTCGACGGGCTGCGGGTCACCACCCACTGGATCGCGGCCGAGCTGCTGGCCGCCACCCACCCGGGCATCGAGGTCGACCCTGACGTTCTCTACGTCGACAACGGCCAGTTCCTCACCTCGGCGGGCGCGGCCGCAGGCCTGGACCTGTGCCTGCACATGATCCGTCGGGACTACGGCTCGGCCGTCGCCGCCGATGCCGCCCGCCTGTCGGTGATGCCCCTCGAACGGGAGGGCGGACAGGCGCAGTTCATCGTCTACGACCACGCCCCCACGCCGCAGGGCTCCGAGCTGGACGTGCTGCTCGCCTGGCTGCGGGAGAACCTCGCCCGCGACCTCACCCTCGCCGACATCGCCGAGCGAGCCGGGACCAGCACCCGCACCCTGATCCGGCGCTTTCGCGACCAGACCGGCACCACCCCGCTCCAATGGCTCCACCGAGCCCGGATCCGCCAGGCGCAGCACCTCCTCGAAACCACGGGGCACTCCGTCGAACGCATCGGCAGCCAGGTCGGCTTCGGCTCACCCACCACCTTCCGCGACCGCTTCAAACGCACCACCGGCGTCAGCCCGCAGAGCTACCGACGCACCTTCAGCTGACCCGGCCGGCCGGGATCACCGATCCACCGCGTCTTTCGTGGCCCCGCCGTGCGTCCTTCCCGGGTGGAGCGGGACGGACGATTAGATTCCGGAGTATGACTACACATCCGCAGCGCTACACCGTCCTGCTGGTCCCCGCGCACGTCGAGGACGGAGGTGGGGCCGGCGGGGAGGACTCGGCCGTGCGGTCGGCGCTCGTCGAGGCGACGGGAAAGACGGGCGCCTCTGGATACCCCATCTACACGGGCGAGGGGATCACGGCCGACATCGACCCCGAGACTCGTACGGTCGAGGCGGTGCTGGTCGACGGCGAGGAACTGGACTACGGGCTGAACGCCGTGGTCGCCGCCTGACCGGGCGACGTGGGCACCGGGGCTGTCCCCGGGCCCGGCGCGCGGCCGTGTCCCGCATGGTCAGACCTGCCCCGTGGTGCGACGCTGGTGAGGAAAGGCATCCGCGGGGCCACCGGGAGGGCCGATGGGACGCGACGTTCCGGCGCTGGTCTTCACCCGCGAGGACCGTCGCCGGTACCGGATCAAGATGCAGGAATGTCTCGATGTCTTCGCGCAGATGTTGCGGGAGTCACGGTTCGACGCGGAGTGGCCCCAGGTGGGCCTGGAGATCGAGCTGAACCTGACCGACACGGAGGCCGAGCCGGCGATGCGCAACAGCGATGTGCTCGACGCGATCGGGGATCCCGCCTGGGACACCGAGCTGGGCCGGTTCAATCTGGAGATCAACATTCCGCCCCGGCGGCTGACCGCGGGTGGCCCCGATGCCTGGGAGGAGGAGATCCGTGCCGCGCTGAACCACGCGGACGAGCGCGCCAGGACGGTCGGTGTCCAGCTGATCATGATCGGCATCCTGCCCACCTTGCAGGAGGCGGACGTCGGACCGAAGGCCCTGTCGGAGAACGCCCGGTACCACCTGATCAACGAGCAGGTCTTCGCGGCGCGCGGCGAGGATCTGCTCATCGAACTGGACGGTGTCGACCGGCTGCGGACCTACGCGGAGACCATCACGCCGGAAGCCGCGTGCACGAGCACGCAGTTCCATCTCCAGGTGCCACCGGAGGAGTTCGCCGACTACTGGAACGCGGCGCAGGCGATCGCCGGGGTGCAGGTGGCGCTGGCGGCCAACTCGCCCTTCCTGTTCGGCAAGGAGCTGGCGCACGAGACCCGTATCCCGCTCTTCGAGCAGGCGACGGACACCCGTCCGGTGGAGATCAAGGCTCAGGGAGTACGACCCCGGGTCTGGTTCGGGGAGCGGTGGATCAACAGCGTCTTCGATCTCTTCGAGGAGAACCTCCGCTACTTTCCGGCGCTGCTGCCGTTGTGCGAGGACCAGGACCCCAAGCGGACGCTGGAGCGCGGGGACACCCCGGAACTGTCCGAACTCACCCTGCACAACGGCACGATCTACCGATGGAACCGTCCGGTCTACGCCGTCTCCCGGGGCAGGCCGCACCTGAGGGTGGAGAACCGTGTGCTGCCCGCGGGCCCGACGGTCGCCGACACCCTGGCCAACGGTGCCTTCTACTACGGTCTCACCCGCGCCCTGGTGGACGAGGACCGGCCGGTGTGGTCGCGGATGTCCTTCTCCGCCGCCGAGGACAACCTGCACGCCGCGGCACGGCAGGGCATCGATGCGCGGTTGTACTGGCCCGGAACGGGTGAGGTACCGGCCCATGAACTCGCCCTGCGCAGGCTGCTGCCGCTGGCGCACCAGGGCCTGGAGCGCTCGGGCATGGACGCGGCCTGGCGGGAACCGCTGCTCGGCATCATCGAGCAGCGGTGCGTCACCGCGCGCAACGGCGCGGTCTGGCAGAAGGAGATGCTGCACCGCTTCGAGAGAGCGGAGCACTGTGGCCGGCACGAGGCGCTGCGGCGCATGACACGGCAGTACATCGACTACATGCACCTCAACGCCCCGGTCCACACCTGGCCGGTGGACTGACGGCAAGGACGGGCCCAGCGGCCGACGGCCCTACGGGATCAGCCCGTTGCGACCTCGTCCAGGGTCTCCCGCACGATCCGCACCGCCTGTTCCGCGTCCGCGCGCGTCACGTCCAGATGGAACACGAAACGCAGCTGGCCCGGGTATCCCGCGCACAACAGGCCACGACGCGCCAGCCGGTCGCGCAGCTCGTCGGTGTCGAGGCCGGGGGCGGACCTCGCGAAGACCATGTTGGTCCCGCTGGGCTCCATGGTCAGGCCCTTCACGTCCCGCAGGCCTTCGGCGAACAGCGCGGCGTGCGCGTGGTCGTCCGCGAGCCGGGTGAGATGGTGGTCGAGCGCGTACAGCGCCGCGGCGGCCAGCACGCCGGCCTGCCGCATCCCGCCACCCAGGACCTTGCGCCAGCGCCGGGCCTCGGCCACGAACTCCCGCGATCCCACGAGCGCCGAGCCGACCGGCGCGCCCAGGCCCTTGCTGAAGCAGACCGAGACGCTGTCGAAGTGGCCGGCGATCAGCCGCGCCTGCTCGTACGGGTCGCCGCCGGCGGCCACCGCCGCGTTGAACAGCCGCGCCCCGTCCAGGTGCGTGGCGAGCCGGTGGTCGCGGGCGATCTCTGTGGCGGTCCTCAGGTAGTCCATCGGCACGGCCCGGCCGCCGATGGTGTTCTCCAGGCACAGCAGCCGCGTGCGCGCGAAATGCGGGTCGTCCGGCTTCACGGCCGCCGCGATGTCCAGCGGGTCCAGCGTCCCGTCCGCCCGATGCGGCAGCGGCTGGGGCTGGATGCCGCCGAGCACGGCGGCGCCACCGCCCTCCCACCGGTACATGTGGGCCAGCTGACCGGCGATGTACTCGTCGCCGCGGCCGCAGTGGGTCAACAGAGCGCACAGGTTGCTCTGGGTCCCGGAGGACACGAACAGCGCGGCCTCGAAGCCGAGCAGCCCGGCGATCCGTTCTTGCAACGCGTTGACGGTGGGGTCGTCGCCGAAGACGTCGTCGCCCACCTCGGCCTCGGCCATCGCCCGGCGCATCGCCTCGCCGGGCCGGGTGACGGTGTCGCTGCGCAGATCGATGGGACGACCGGGCCGGTCGGGGGAGGCATCGGTGGCGTTCACGGCACGCGGGACATCGGTGGCGTCGGTGGCGCGGGCGGTATCTGTGGTGGGCACACGCACACTCTGCCACGCCGCAGGTGACCTGCGGTGCGGGGGTGGCCGAGGTGCCCGAAGGCCTCCTGGTCGGGCCCCTCCGGCTCGGGATCTTCCCCGTCGCGGCGCGGGTGCCGGGGAAATCGGTCGCGGCCGGTGGTGTGCCTCAGCAGACTGGGTCCGTGGATCGCTTGGTGGAGATCGCGGAGCGGCTGGCGGAGGTCGGCGGCGTCGTCGGGGTGTGCCTGGGAGGCAGCAGGGCCAGGGGCACGCACAGCCCCGACTCCGACTACGACCTGGGCCTGTACTACCGGCCACCGCTGGACACCGCGGCGCTGCGTCTGCTGGCGGCCGAGCTGACCGGCGGGCCGGTGGAGGTCACCGAGCCGGGCGGGTGGGGGCCGTGGGTGGACGGCGGCGGCTGGCTGACCGTCGACGGACATCACGTCGACTGGATCTACCGCGACATGGACCGGGTGCACCGCGTCTGGCGGCAGTGCCGGGCCGGCCGGTTCGAGATCGGCGCTCAGCCCGGCCATCCGCTGGGTGTGTACTCCCACGCCTACGCCGGTGAGGTGGCACTGGGACGCATCCTCGCCGACCCCGGCGGCGAGCTTCGCACCCTGCGGGAGCGGACCCGTTTCTATCCGGAGCCGCTGCGGGCGGCGCTCGTCGGCAACGCGCGGTGGGAGGCACCGTTCGTCCTGGCCAACGCGCGCAAGGGCGCGGCCCGCGGCGACGCGTTCCATGTCGCCGGTTGCCTCTTCCGCGCGGTCGGGCTTCTCGTACACGCGCTGCACGCTCATGCCAGGAGCTGGGTGCTCAACGAGAAGGGTGCGGTGCGGGCCGCGGGCGAACTCCCCGGTGCCCCCTCGGACTTCGCCGGACGCGCGCACGCGTTGTTCTCCGCGCTCGGCACCACCCCGGAGACGCTTGCCGCCGCGCTCGACGACGCCGACCGGCTGGTGGCCGAGGTGTGCGACTTCCTCGCGACGTGCCACGCCCCCTCCCGGCCTATTTGATCTTTCTCGGAGGCCCGGAACCCAGGCTGAGCGGCAGCGGGCACGTGGCCGGCAGCGGCCACACCCTCGGCGCCATGAACGGGAACACCGTCGGTCGGCCTCACCGGGGCCCTCTCCATGGTCACCGACCCGTCACCTGCCCCTCCTCGGCCGGTGGCCGGCTCGACACGATCAAGTTCTCCTGAGTCGCCGGACTCTCCCGCGCCGCTCCCGGGGCTGATCCACGGCCCCGGGAGCGGGTGCGTCCGTATGCCGGAGTGACGGCCGACGGCCGGGCGCGCGGCTTGTCCCGCTGTGTCACTTTGGTCCTCAAGGGGCAGGTGTCGCACGAACCGGACGCACGGGAGGCGATGTGGGACCCGACCAGCGAGACACCCCGCGGGACGGGAAGGAGCACCTGCCGGGGCTGCGGCGCAGGGTCTTCCTGGAAGTGTGCGCGGGCGGGGGGCTCGCCGCGACCGCCGCGTGCGCCCCGTCCGCTCCCGTGCGCCACACGGACCGGGCCGCCGCTTCGCACCGGCCCGAGGCGGAACGGAACCGCCCGGGGACACCCGACTGGCGCATCCGGTCGCGAGGCCCCGACACGGCCGTCATGGGGTACGCCGACCGGGTGAGTGTGACCCCGGGCGAGGAGATCGGTCTGCATGTCTCGACGACCGCGCCGTCCTTCCGTGTCTCGGCCTTCCGCGTCGGCTGGTACGGCGGGGCCGAGGCGCGGCTGGTGTGGTCGTCCGAGCGGATACCGGGCCGCGTCCAGCCCGAACCGCGCTTCCTGTCCGACACCCGCACGGTCCGCGCGCAGTGGCCGCGCACGACGGCTCTCGGCACGACGGGGTGGCCGGAGGGCGCCTACCTGCTGCGCCTGGACACGCAGGACGGCCACCAGCGCTACATCCCGCTGATCGTGCGCTCCACGCAGGGCGCGGGCCGCACGGTGCTGATGCACGCCCCGGCCACCTGGCAGGCGTACAACCGCTGGGGCGGTTCCAGCCTCTACGAGGGCCCCTCCGGCGCGTACGACGACCGGTCCCTCGCCGTCAGCTTCGACCGGCCCTACGACGAGGACGGCGCGGAGAAGTTCATGGTGTACGAGCGGGCGGCGGTGGTCCGGGCCGAACGGCTCGGCCTCCCGCTCGCCTACACCACCGGCATGGACGTGCACCGCGACCCGAAGGTCCTGCACGGCGCGAGCGCCGTCATCTGCCTCGGCCACGACGAGTACTGGACCCCCGAGCAGCGGCAGCACGTCACCGAGGCGCGCGACGCGGGCACCAATGTGGCCTTCCTGGGAGCCAACACCTGCTTCCGCCGGATCCGCCTGGAGCAGGAGGGCACGGGGTCCGACCGTACGGTGGTCTGCTACAAGTCGTCCTTCCGGTCCGACCCCTTCCGTACGACGGACCCCGCCCTGGTGACGACCGACTTCCGCCAGTCCCCGGCGGCCGACCCGGAGTCGTCGCTGACCGGTGTGCTGTACGAGGGATACCCGACGGACGCGCCGTACGTCGTCCACGCGGCGGACCACTGGCTGTACGAGGGCACCGGCGTACGCCCCGGAGAGGGCTTCGACCATCTGGTCGGCGTGGAGTACGACCGGGTCACCCCGGGCGCGCCCGTCCCCGCACCGCTGGAGATCACGGCGCACTCGCCCCTGGTGTGCAACGGCCGGCGCAGCCACGCCGACTCGGCGTACTACACCCTCCGCGGCGGCGCGGGCGTCTTCGCGACCGGCACCATGCGCTGGGTGGAGGGTCTGATGGCCGGCACCCCCGACGGGGGCCGGGACCACGGCATGGACGCCCGTACCCGCGCCTTCGTCACCCGCACGACCGACAACCTGCTGCGCGCCTTCGCCGAGGGCCCGGCGGCCCGGCATCGGCCCGCGCCCCGGCCGAACGCGCCGGAGGTGTACCGGGCCGACGCCTGAGACGTGACCGTCAGCCGGCCGACAGGACCTCCACGCCGGCCGCCGCCAGTTGCTGGACCACCGCGTGGCCGGGGTCGGCGTCGGTGATCAGTCCGCTGATCTCCTCCCAGGGCAGGACCCGGAACCGGGAGGCCGTGCCGATCTTCTCGGACGAGGCGAGCACATAGGTGTCCGCGGCCCGGGCGGCCAGGGCGCGCTTCATCGCGGCCTCCTCGGCGTCGCCGGTGGTCAGTCCCGCCTCCGGATGGACGCCGGTGACGCCGAGCAGGCAGAGGTCGGCCGAGACGTTCTGGGCGGCCTCGACCGCGGCCGCGCCGCAGGCGACCGCAGAGTGCTTGAAGACGCGGCCGCCGAGCAGGAAGACCTCGGCCCGCGGATGGGTGAGCAGCGCGGCCGCGATCGTCGGGCTGTGGGTGATCACGGTGCAGACCAGGTCCGGCGGGAGCGCGTGGGCGACGGCGAGGGCGGTGGTGCCGCCGTCCAGGATCAGGGCGCTGTCCGGTCGCACCAGCGCGACGGCCGCCGCGGCGACCTTGCGCTTGCCGTCGGGGGCGACGGTCTGCCGGGCGGCGTAGTCCGCCACGGCGGGGGAGACGGGCAGCGCCCCGCCGTACACCCGCTGGCACAGTCCCTCTGCGGCGAGGTCGCGCAGGTCGCGTCGCACGCTGTCCTCGGAGATGCCCAGGTCCGCGGCGACGTTCTTGGCGACGATCTTGCCCTCGCGGGCCAGCAGGCCCAGCAGGTGGTCACGCCGTTCCGCAGCCAGCATCCGTATTCTCTCCTGTTATTGCACGTTTCTGCGTGTAGTGTAGCGCGCCATGACCGACAAGCCGCAGCTCGCAGGAGACCGAGTGGCCGCCCGCCCCGGCGTCGACACCCCCGACCACCGCGGCCGCACCGCTCTGGACCGCGTCGGGCGCGACCTGGACCGCAACCCCGACGTCGTCGTCCGCGACGTGGAACTCACCTCCCAGGGCTGGCACGTCCTGCGCCGCACCACCATCGACTACCGGCGCCGCGACGGGCGCTGGGTCACCCAGCAGCGCGAGACCTACGACCGCGGCAACGGCGCGGTCGTCCTGCCCTACGACACCGACCGCGGCCGGGTGCTGCTCATCCGTCAGTTCCGCTACCCGGCCTACGTCAACGGCCACCCGGACGGCATGCTCGTCGAGGCCGCGGCCGGGCTGCTCGACGGCGACGACCCGCTCGCCGCGATCCGGCGCGAGAGCGCCGAGGAACTCGGGATCACGCTCGGCCCGATCGCCCATGTCCTCGACGCTTACATGAGCCCCGGCTCGGTCACCGAACGGCTGCACTTCTACGCCGCCCCTTACACCCCGGCCGACCGCACCGGCAGCGGCGGCGGACTGGAGGAGGACGGCGAGGACATCGAGGTACTCGAACTGCCCTTCACCGAGGCCCTCGCCATGGTCCGCGACGGCCGTATCACCGACGGCAAGACCGTCATGCTTCTGCAATGGGCCGCCCTGGACGGCCCGTTCGCCCCCGCGGCGGCCACCCGCTGACACCGCGAAAGGGAGCGGGGCCGACCGGTCGTCCCGGTCGGCCCCGCTCGTGCCGTGCGGCGTGGGTGTCAGCGCACGTCGACGTAGACGGCGGTGCCGCCGCTGTCGAAGTGCCTGGAGTCACCGAAGTACTGGATCAGCCACTTGCCGTCGGCGGTGGGCTTGCCCTTCAGGGTGGCCTTGCCGGTCGAACTCGTGGTGCCCGAAGCGACGTACGTCCACTTCGTCGAGCCCTTCTTCTGGAAGAACAGCTCGACGTGCCGGCCCTGGTACGGCCGCCACGTGCGGGAGACGTACTCCTGGAGGGTGCCGGTGAAGGTGACGGTGGTCCCCTTCGTGACCTTGGTGGCGGACGCCTTGATCGAGGACACCCGGGTGTCGACGCGGCTGAGCCGGACCGGGGCGCTGGTGCTCTCCGCCAGCTTGTCGTCGGCGAGGTGGTGGACCCGGTAATAGCCGTCGATGTAACCCCACGCGGAGAGCGTGAAGTTGCCGTAGTAGTCGGACTTGGCGGTGGCCAGGCTCCGCCATCCGGTCCGGCCGTCGGCCGAGTACTCCAGGCGCACGGACTCCGCGTCGGACGAGTTGTTGTTGTACGCGTGAGCCAGCCGGCCGGTCACCTTGACCTGCCCGTCGGCGGCGAGCGAGGCCGTCACCTTGCGCAGCACGGACTCCTCGGGCACGACCAGGGAGCCCCTGGCCGCGGTCGTGGAGAGGTACATGTCCGGGGAAGCGGCGGACCAGCCGTCGACTCCCACGCCCGCGGGCGGGTCGAGCACCGCCGAGAAGTGTCCGGACGCGTCCGTGGTGACGGTGAGTGCCGGACGGTCGCTGCCGTAGGCGCGCAGGCTGATCTGGACCGGGATGTCCGCGAGGCCGGCCGCGTCGGCGCCGCTGCCGGTGCTCACCGTTCCGGTGACGGTCACCGTCTGCCCGGGCAGCACCCGGGTGCGGTCGGCCGTGGCCGTCACGGACGCCTTCGTCGGGGAGATCGACGGACTGCCGTAGACGCGCGCGTCGCCGTGCACCTGGTCGTCGGCCGCCGCGAACCCGGCTGTGAAGGTGGCCCAGTCGACCAGGTCGAGGTCTTCGGTGGTGAAGCGGCCCTCGGCGTCGGTGACCGCCGTGAACGTGTCGTCGGGCCGAGGCGTGCCGCTCACGGGGACGCGGGTCACCTCGACCGTACGGCCTTCGAGCGGCACCCGGTCGCCGGAGCCGGGCTCGATGCCGACCAGGCGGTCGGTGACCCCGAGGCTCTTGTGGTCGTAGGTCGGCAGGCGGGTGAATTCCAGCTTGCCGTCGCCGGCCGTGTCGATCAGCGCGGGCTTGAGGGTGAAGTCGAGCGTTCCCGCCGCGTCGCGGGTCGTGGTGTGGCCCTGGTCGTCGGTGGCGCTGACGTCGATGGAGTAGGCGCCGAGATGCGGCATCGTCCCGCCGTCCTCGGCCAGCTTCAGCGCGGCGTCGGCGGGCAGCCCCCAGGTCGAGCCGGTCCGGGTCAGCGCCGGCACCTCGGCGACCACCGTGTCGCCGGCCCGCACCCGGGCGGAGACGGAGGTGACGACGGCGCCCGGGGCGTCCGTCCACGCGGTGACGGTGAAGGTCCCGCGGTTGTCCGCGGTGCGGGCCACGCCGATGCCGACCGGTCCGGCGTCGTCGGCCGAAGCGGGCACCGCGCTCAGCGCGGTGGCGACCACCGCGATGGCGGCGGCCAGGGCGAAGGAACTGCGCTCAGCGGGCATCGACGTACTCCGACTTCGACTCGGTGTAGAAGTGCTTGGAGTCCGCGGCGAGGTAGGCGCCCCACGTGGCGTCCTCGTAGGCCTTGGTCTTGAGGCTGAAGTGGCCCTTGGAGTCGGTGGTTCCCTTCACCACCCAGTACCAGGTGCTCTCGCCCTTGGGCTTGATGACGAGCACGATCTGTCCGCCCTTGTAGGCCTTCCAGGTGCTGCCGGACTTGTACTGGAGCGTGCCCTTGGCGGTCAGCGAGGCGTTGCGGTTCGGCCGGTTGGGCGTCATGTCGAACGACACGATGCGGGTCTCGATCCGACTGCGGCTGAAGGCGGCGGAGCTGACTGGGAGCAGGGTGTAACTCTCCCCGTGCGTCACCCGGTAGTAGCCCGCGGTGCGGCCGAGCGCGCGGATGGTGAACGGGCAGTAGCCCGCGGTGCCGCCCTCCGCCTTGGCCGAGCCGAGGTTCTGCCAGCCGTCGCGGCCGTTCTTGGAGTACTGGAGCGTCACCGTCTGGTCGTTGCAGATCCACTCCGGCTTGAGCCGGCCCTTGACGGTGATCGTGCGGTAGGCGTCCAGGGTGGCGCTGAGGTTGCTGAGCTGACCCGTCCGCGGGACGGTGACCTCGTCGCTGAAGGGGTCGGTGAAGTCCGCCAGGTAGTCGGAGGGCTGCACATAGGTGTAGTGGCTCGTGGTGTAGTCGGCCCTCGCGTCGTACGAGAACGTTCCGTCGGCGCCCGAGGTGGCACTACCCATGATGCCGGTGACCGTCGTGTGGTTCCCGGAGTCGGGCGCATGCGTGGTGGTGACGACCGGCGCGTTCGCGAAGGGCACCCAGCCGTTGGGGGTGTAGCGCTGGACGGTGCCGCTGACCTTGAAGGTCTTCCCGGCGTAGACCCGTTCCTTGTCCGCCTGGGCGGTGATCCGGTATCGCGTCGTCACGGCGTCGAGGTCCGGAATCGCCTCGGCGTCGTCCGGATCGGTGTCGGCCTGGGGAGCGACCACGGTGGCGGTGCCGCTGAGGATGCTGCCGCCGGGTGTGACGGGCAGCGTGAAGGCGCCGGACTCGTCGGTGAGGACCGTCTGCGAGACGCTGCCCCAGTTCCCGTTCCGGAGCATGTACCAGGCGATCTTCACCTTGGTGCCGGCCCGGGCCGCGCCGGTCGTGCCGGTCGCCGGGTCGAAGGTGGTGACGGTGCCGCTGAGCGTCGCGTCGCGGTGGTCGTAGTCGGTGTACGCGCGGTCGAAGGCGGCCGTGGCGACACCGGTGTGCAGCCGGTAGCCGAACAGCCCGGCCCTGCCGTGCTCGGCGCCGCTCCAGTGCTGCACGGTGCCGTCGGCCAGCCGGAAGTCGACGTCGACCGGGTAGTCGCCGTAGACGGCGTCCTCGGGCAGGCGCAGGGGCTGGTCCGTGCTCCAGCCGCCGTTCCAGTCGAACGACAGCTCGTCCGTCGAGGCGAGCACGGCATCCGGCCGGGCCGGGTCGTGGACGCTCACCTTCACCCACAGCGCCTGGCTGTCCGGCAGTGCCACGGACAGCCTGCCGTCGTCACGGGTGGACACACCGGTCACGGTCACCGGGTCGGCGAAGGCGGGCACGGCGGCGAGTGAGCCGATCGTGAGTCCGGTCGTGAGAAGGAAGGCTGCGCTCCGGAAAACGGCAGCCCGATGTGCGCGCGACATGCGCATGCAGGGACCCCCCACAGGTCAGAAGGATGTGTCGGACTGATCAAGCCCGAAGACCGGAGGGTAACTTACCTGTGTGACAGCTGAGGCGCAGGGGACTTTTGTGGGGCACTGAACGCGCCACGCACGCGCTACGGCGCTCAGCTCTCCACGCCCGGCTCGGAGGCGGCGATGGCAAGCACCGGGTGGCACTCGAACCAGGCGCCGGGGCTCAGCAGATCGCGCAGTCGGGTGAACAGCGCGAGCAGTCCTGGACCCCAGGTGTCACGGAAGGCGGGATCGACGACGGCGAGATCGAGTTCGTTGGCCGCCGACAGTTCGGTGAAGTCCCGGCGCAACTGCGGCCCCGGCACCCGGGCGCGGCCGGTGAACCGGTCGTGGAAGGCGCCGTCGGCCTGGTGGAGAGCCGGGTACGTGGCCTTCCGGTCGCACGACGCGTACAAGTACACGATGGCCTCCGCCTCGGTGCCGATCAGCGCCGCGAGGTCGTGGCGACGTCCCAGCGGCAGCAGCGGTGCGGGAAAACCGTCCGTCCCGTAGAACGCGTGGCACAGACCGGCGAGTTGGAGCGCCGGACGAGCCTGCCACGTCGCCAGCCGTGCCTGTACGCGCTGGAGGTGGACCAGGAGCGTGCCGCCGGGGTGGGCGATGCCGTCGGCACCGAACTCGCGCAGCAGGGTGATGGTCCGGTCGGTCGTGGCGGCGAGAGCAGGCACGCTGTCCGTGTCCCTTCGGCGACGGGCGGGTCGGCACCCGTCCGGCGCCTTCGCCGGTCCGGATCCGTACGAAGGCACCGGACGGGTTGCCGCCTGGGCCCTGCAAGGATCCTCGACCACCCCAACACCCCAGTCAATCCTGGGAATTGCTCCACTGACCCCAGGTGTAGCTTGGGCGTTGTGACTCTGGACGACCTGCGTGTGTTCGTCGCCGTGTGCCGGGCGGGGAGCCTCAGCGCCGTGGCCCGTGACCTGTCCTGTACGCAGTCTGCGGTGAGTCAGCACGTCAAGCGCCTGGAGCGGGAGACGGGCGTGAGCCTGTTGGAACGTCAGCCGCGTGGGGTCGCTCCCACCGCGGCGGGGCGCATCCTGTGCGAGGCCGCCGCCGACGGGATCGGCGGGCTGGATCTGGCCTTGCGCCGCCTGGGCGACCTCGTGAACGGCGAGAGCGGTTCGGTGCGGATCACGACCGGCGGAACGACCGTCCGGCACTTCATGGCCGAGGCGATCGTCTCCTTCCGCCGGCGCCACCCGAAGGTGAGCCTGGAGTTCCGCACCGAGACCTCCAGCCGTGGCTGCTTCGACGCCCTGCTGGCCGGCAACCTCGACCTCGCCTGGATCACCGTGGGCGGCCCGGTGCGCGGCATCGAGCAGCGCCCCGTCGTCGAGCTGCCCTGGGTGCTCGCCACACGGTCCGACGATCCGCTCGCGGACCGGCCGCGCATCGACGCCCGAGACCTCACGGGCATCCGCCTGGTCCGGTCGCCGCCGAACTCCACCTCCGGTGCCCAGTTGGACGCCGCCTTCGCCGAACTGGGGATCCGGACCGGCTCGGACACGAGCGTCGCCGACTGGGACACGGCCCTGCTGCTCGCCGAACTCGGCCTGGGGCACGCCGTCGTACCCGCTGTACCGGGCCTGCCCACCCCTGTTGACGGCAGCGCACTGCGTCTCGTCCCCGTACCGGCGCTGCCGCCGCTGTCGGTCGGCTGGGCCGTACGCCGCTGGGACGCGCTCTCCCCGCTCGCGCGGAGCTTCGCCGATCTGGTCGCCGCAAGTTGTACGAAGGCGCGCGGCACCGCGTGAGCGGCCCGGGCTCGGCCGCTCCGCCGGCCCGGGTCCGTGCCGCGGCCGGCCCGGGTCACCCGAGCAGGGTGCGGGCGGCGTCGGCGATGTGGGTGGCGGAGATGCCGGCGGCGTCGAGGAGTTCAGCGGTGGTGCCGGAGCCGGGGAGGTCGCGGACGGCGAGGTGCGCGACGGCCGCGTGGGCGCCCGCGGAGTTGAGGGCGGACAGCACGGCCTCGCCGATGCCGCCCTCGGGGTGGTGGTCCTCGGCCACGACGAGGTTGCCGGTCTCACGGGCGGCGCGGGTGAGGGTGTCGGTGTCGACGGGCTTGACGGAGTAGAGGTCGACGACGCGGGCGGCGATGCCGTCCTCGGCGAGCCGGTCGGCGGCGGCGAGGCATTCGTGGAGGGTGACACCGGCGCCGACGAGGGTGACCTGGTCCTGGGCACCGTGGCGGAGGGTCTTGGAGCCGCCGACGGGGAAGGTCTCGTCGGCGTCGTAGAGGACGGGGTAGGCGCCGCGGGTGGTGCGCAGGTAGGAGATGCCGTCGAGGTCGGCCATCGCGACGGTGAGGGCGGCGGACGAGGTGGCGTCGCTCGGGTAGAGGACGGTGGAACCGAGGACGGCGCGCATCATGGCCAGGTCCTCGACGCCCATCTGGGAGGGGCCGTCGGCGCCGATCTCGACACCGGAGTGGGTGCCGCACAGCGCCATGGTGATCTGTGAGACGGCTGCCATGCGGATGAAGTCGTGGGCGCGGGTGAGGAAGGCGGCGAAGGTGGTGGCGTAGGGGCGGTAGCCGCACACGGCCATGCCGACGGCGCTGGCGATCATCTGCTGCTCGGCGATGTACGTCTGGAAGTACCGCTCGGGGTGGGCCTTCTGGAAGTCCTCGGCGTGGGTGGAGTTGCCGACCTCGGCGTCCAGCGCGACCACGTCGGGGCGGGCGCCCACGGCGGCGAGGGCCTTGCCGAAGGCGACCCGGGTGGCGACGCTGTCGCCGACGTCGAAGCGGGGCGGCTCGATGTCCACGGCGGCCGGTACGGGGGCCGCCTGGGCCTGCGGCGGCTGGGGGCCGCGCACCCGCAGGTCGCGTCGGCCGCCGAGCTCGGCGACGGCGCGTTCGGCCATGTCCTCCGGCAGGGGCTTGCCGTGCCAGCCGTTCTTGTCGGCGACCTCGCTGACGCCCCGCCCCTTGACGGTGCGGGCGACGACGACGGTGGGGGTGTCATCGCTGTCGGCGGCGGTGGTCAGGGCCTTGTCGACGGCGTCGAGGTCGTGGCCGTCGACCACCAGGGCGCGGCAGCCGAACGCCTCGACACGGCGGGCGTAGGCCTGGGTGTCCCATTCGAGTTCGGTGGGACCGCTCTGGCCGAGGCGGTTGACGTCGATGATCGCGGTGAAGTTGCCCAGCCGGTGGCGGCCCGCCTTGTCCAGGGCCTCCCAGACGGAGCCTTCCGTCATCTCGCTGTCACCGCACAGGACCCACACCCGGGAGTCGACCTTGCTCAGGTCGCGGCAGGCCAGGGCGATGCCGACGGAGTAGGCGATGCCCTGGCCGAGCGAGCCGGTGGCCAGGTCGACCCAGGGCAGGACGGGGGTGGGGTGGCCCTGGAGGCGGTGGCCGAAGCGGCGGTAGGTCGTCATCAGCTCGTCGTCGTCGACGACTCCGGCGGCCTTGAACATCGCATAGAGCAGGGGAGAGGCGTGGCCCTTGGAGAAGATCAGGTGGTCGCCGGCCCGGTTGTCGGGGGTGTCCCAGTCGTAGCGCAGGTGGCGGGCCATGAGTACGGCCATCAGGTCGGCCGCGGACAGGCTGGAGGTGGGGTGTCCGGAACCGGCGGAGGTGCTGGCACGGACGGAGTCCACACGGAGCTGCTGGGCGAGCTCGAAGATCTGGGACAGATCGCTGTCGGGGCCGAGGGTGGTGGTCATGACGGTGCCTTTCTCGCGGACGACGGGTTAGGGGTTCCCTCGTTCGCGCCGGCCGATCGCTCCGGGCCGGGTTTTCCCCCTTCGGCGGTGCGGGACGCCGGTCGGGACGCGCCCGGACACCGCACCGGCCCGCGCATCCGCCCCCGGTCGGATCGGGTCACCGCGTTTCGGCGTCCGGCTCCGGCTGCTCGGCGTGCTGGTACACGGCCGGGTCCTGCCCGCGATGGGCGAGAGCGCGGGACTGCGCCTGCCCGGTTCCATCTTCGCCGTCTACCACGCGGCCGAGCTGCTTCCGTTCGCACTCGGCGGCCTGCTCATCGCTGCCCTGGGCGCCCTCGTGCCCGCCGGCTGGGCCGCGAGAGCCCAGACCGCCACGGCCCTGCGCACCGAATAGCAGGTCAGGACTCGCGCTCAGGCCCCCGGCCTCCACCACTGATTGGTAATATTATATGGGTCTAAATGTAGGGTGAAATGGAAGCGGAATGTCCGCGGTCCGCGACGGCAGCGTTGGCCATAACCGCTGTTCATCTCAATTCTCTGTTCGATGGGGAACGAGGATTGGGCGATGGCGGTGACGGGAACGGCGTGCATCGCCGTGGCGCTATAAAGGAACCCCTGGGAGAGTTGGGGTCGACGGGTCGTCGCAGCCCTTCTGAATCTGTATCATCAATCCTTGATTGATGGCGAATCAATTCCGTCCGTTTGTGCTTTCCCGGTGTCGACGGCGAAGTCGTCGAACGGGTGGGGTATTTCCGAACCGGGGGCGTACGCACTCCGTTATTTGCGCCGGACTGTGCCGTTTATAACGGCGATAACACCCTGCGCTCGCTGGACCGAGTGAATGCGGCAGACGAGTGTTGTGCATTTCCTCCGGCTGAAGGCACATTTCTCTCAGCGGTTCTCACCGTTGGGAGGGACACATGACGAGCCACGCAACCGAAGTCGACCTCGAAAGTCTGCTCCGCCGGGCATTGCAGGCCACCGGTACGGAGGCGCGTTGGACGACCGACGCGGACGAGATGTGGTGCCGCCTCACCTGCCTGTCCGGAATTCAACGCCGGCAAGGCTGGAAACTGCATGTTTCCGCGACGGCGGCCTCTGCACCGGAAGTCCTTGTGAGGGCCATGGATGTGCTGCTGCGCGAAGACGCGGCATTCAAGTTCGTGCGCTCGCTCGAACAGGTGAGCGCGCTCAACTCCCGTGCCACACCGCGGGGGAGTTCCGGCAAGTTCATCACCGTATACCCGCCCTCCGACGGAGCCGCGGCCCGAATAGCGATGGAGCTGCACAGGGCCACGGCGGGACTGCCCGGCCCCCGCATCCTGTCGGACCAGCCGTACGCCCCGCGCAGTCTGGTGCACTACCGCTACGGCGCCTTCGTCGGCCGGCGGCGACTGTCGGACGAGGGCCTGCTGGTGTGGTTCATCGAGGACCCCGACGGCAATCCCGTGGAGGACAAGCGCACCGGGCAGTACTCGCCACCCGCATGGGCGGTGAGCCCCTTTCCCGCCTCGGTACCGCTTCCACCGGAACAGGAGAAGGCGGCGGGCAAGCCCGTACTGCTCGGCGGCCGGTTCTCGGTACGGGAGGCGATCCGGCACACCAACAAGGGCGGTGTCTACCGGGGCACCGACGTCACCACGGGCGCACCCGTAGTGATCAAGGAAGCCCGGCCGCACGTCGAGGGCGACCGGTCCGGCTCCGACGTCCGCGACTGGCTGCGGACCGAGGCCAGGACGCTGGAGAAACTCAAACACACCGGACTGGCACCGGAGTTGCTCGCGACGTTCGAGACGGGCGGGCACCTGTTCCTCGCCCTGGAGGAAGTGCCGGGCGTACCCCTGCGCAACTGGGTCGCCGAACGCTTCCGCGACGTCGGCAGCGAACGCTACCGCGCCGAGGCGCTCGAACAGGTCGCACTGCTGGTGGACCTGGTCGCGGCGGCCCACGCCTGCGGCTGCGTACTGAGGGACTTCACCCCGGCCAACGTCATGGTCCGCCCCGACGGGGAACTGCGCCTCATCGACCTGGAGCTCGCCGTCCTGGAGGACGACATCGCGCTCCCGACCCAGGTGGGGACCCCCGGCTTCAGCGCCCCCGAACGCCTGGCGGACGCTCCCGTCTCCCCGACGGCCGACTACTACAGTCTCGGCGCCACCGTGTGCTTCGTGCTCGCCGGGAAGGTACCCAACCTGCTGCCCGAGGAGCCGGCCGACAGGACCGAGGAGCAGCGGTTCGCCGACTGGCTGGACGCCTGCGCCGGAACGCTGGGCCTGCCGGAGGGCCTGCGGGAGATGATCCTCGGGCTGATGAAGGACGATCCCGGCGAGCGCTGGGACCCGGACAGGGCGCGTACGGCGCTTCGCGCGGCGGACCCGTCGTGGACCGCGCGCCCCACCCCCGCGCCGGCACGCACAGCCGAGTCGGCACGCACAGCCGAGTCGGACGACGCGACACAGCTCGCGGTCATCGGGATGGTGAACCACCTCGTCGAGTCGATGACCCCCGCCGACCAGGGCCGGCTGTGGCCCGTGTCCACCCTGGCCGGTGAGACCGACCCCTGCACCGTGCAGCAAGGTGCGGCCGGTGTACTGGCGGTGCTGACCCGGTACTTCGAGCTCACCGGCGACCCGCGCCTGCCGGATCTGCTGCGTACCGCGGGCCACTGGATCGTCGACCGGACCGACACCCGCTCCATCCGTCCGGGCCTGCACTTCGGCGGCCGCGGAATCGCCTGGGCGCTGTACGACGCAGGACGCGCCGTCGACGACCGCGCGCTCACGGACCACGCGTCGGCCCTGGCGCTGGCCCCGCTGGAGCGGACACCCAGTTACGACATCACCCACGGCTGCGCGGGCAGCGGCCTGGCCGCCGCCCATCTGTGGCAGCGCAGCGGTGACCCACGCCTGGCCGAGCTGGTCGTCGACGCGGCCGACCGGCTGGCCGCCGCCGCGCAGTCCGAACCGTCCGGAGTGAGCTGGCCCGTCCCCGCGGAAGCCGTGTCCAAAGAGGCCGGCAAACGCTACCTCGGCTTCGCGCACGGAACAGCGGGCATCGGCTGCTTCCTCCTCGCCGCGGCGGCCGTCTCCCGCCGTGTGGAGCACATGGAGCTGGCCGTGGCGGCCGGCGAGCACCTGGTGGCCAACGCCGTGATGGTCGGTCAGACGGCCCAGTGGCCGGCCCAGGCCACCGACGTGCCCACCGCCCCCTACTGGTGTCACGGCTCGGCGGGCATCGGCTCCTTCCTGGTCCGGCTCTGGCAGCAGACCGGGGACAAACGCTACGTCGATCTCGCCCGCGGCGCCGCCCACGCCGTCGTGGAGCGCGCCTCGCGCGCCGCCGTCGCCCAGTGCCACGGACTGGCCGGCAACGGCGACTTCCTCCTCGACATGGCCGACGCCACCGGGGATCCCGCCTACCGGGCGATGGCCGAGGACGTGGCCCGCCTCATCGTCTGCGAACGGGCGCACCGCGACAGCCACGTCGTCTTCCCCAACGAGTACGGGGACGTCTCGACGAGCTGGAGCGACGGAGCCGCAGGCATCCTGGCGTTCCTCCTGAGGACCCGCCACACCACAGACTCCCGGCACTGGATGGCTCAGGTGCCGGGCTGAACGACAGGTAAATCCTCCTGTCGTAACCGCTCACAGAAGGAGAATGTCATGGAGAACCAGGCGCTCGAACTGCTGGCCCACCTGCACGCCCTTCCGGAGACCGACCCGGTCGGTGTCGACGGCGCGCAGTTCAGCGGCACCTGTGCGTGCGTCGGCCTGCTGACGCTGCTGAACACCGTCTGCATCGGCGTCAGCTGCGCCTAGTCGAAATCCTCCGGCCGGTGGTCGCCCTCGGGCGGCCACCGGCCGGAGCCGATTCCGCCGCGACCCGCAGGCCGCGCGGAAGACACCCCCGTGGACGAGGAGCCGACCATGAGGCCACATGCCGGTGACGACGCACACACGCGAGCGACCACCCCGACCGCCGTCCGTACCGGCCCGGACGACGCGCGGACCGCCGCGGCCCCGCCGGTGTACGCCATCAGCACGCGCGGCCTGGTCAAGAGCTACGCGGGCCCGGACGGAAGCACCACCCACGCCGTACGCGGCCTGGACCTCGACGTCCTGCGTGGCGAGACCTATGCCTTCCTCGGCCCCAACGGCGCGGGCAAGTCCACCACCCTCGCCCTGCTGTGCGCCCTGGCCCGCCCCACCGCCGGACAGGCCACGGTGGCGGGCGCCGACGTGCTCAGCCGACCGGACCGGGTGAGACGACTGGTCGGGATGCTCTTCCAGCACAGCGCCCTGGATCCCGACCTGACGGCCGAACAGAACCTGTACATCCACGCACGCCTCTACGGACTGCGCCGCCGCCACGCCCGCGTGCGCGTCACCGAGATGCTCGAAGCGGTCGGACTGGGCGACCGCAGGCGCTTCCCGGTCCGCACCCTGTCCGGCGGCATGCGCCGCCGCCTGGAGCTCGCCCGTGGCCTGCTGCACGCGCCCGAGGTGCTCTTCCTCGACGAGCCGACCACCGGACTCGACCCGCACGCCCGCGTCCAGGTCTGGGAGTACCTGCGCGTACTGCGCGACCGGCACGGCAGCACCCTCTTCGTCACCACCCACTACCTGGAGGAGGCGGAGCACTGCGACCGGCTCGGCATCCTCGACCACGGCCGGCTCGTGGCCCAGGGCACGCCCCACGCGCTGAAGGCCGCGATCGGGGCGGACCGGGTGCTGCTGCGTACCGGCGACGACGCGGCGGCACGGCAGGTCGTGGGCCGGACCGCGCCGTCGGGCCTGCCCGTCAACCTGGACTCCGAGGGGGTGTCCCTGCGGGTGCCCCACGGCAGCGCCTGGATTCCCCGTCTGTGCGCGGCACTCGAAGCCCACGGCATCGCCGTGCACGCCGCGTCCGCGACCCCGCCGACGCTCGACGACGTCTTCTTCCATCACACCGGCCGCAGCATCCACGCCCCCGGGCCGCACCGGACACCGGGCGACCCGACACCGGCCGACCCGGCTCCGGGCGCCGGCACCGCAGCGACCGAGGAGGCCCCGTGACCGCCCCCGCTCTCCCGGCCTCGGACGCCTCCGGCACCCCCGCCGACCGTGGTGCCTCCCGCGGCGGCGCCCGCGAGCCGAGGCCGCCGCTGCGCCACGAACTGCGCGCGGTCCACGCCTTGATCCACCGCGATCTGCTGCGCCTGGCGGGCCAGCCCACGCACAGCGCCCTGATGCTGATCCAGCCGGTGCTCTACCTCTTCGTCCTGGGAGGCGGTCTGGCCGCCCTGATCCCGAACTCCTCACTGGGGGTCGGCTACCAGGCGTACCTCTTCCCGGGCATGCTGATGATGACCGTACAGGCGCCGGCCATCATCGTCGGCGTCCGCCTGATCACCGACCGGCAGAGCGGCTACCTGCGCGAACTGCTGATGGCCCCGGTCAGCCGGTCCACCCTGCTGCTCGGGAGCTGTGCCGGCGGCACCATCGTCTCCACGGTCCAGGGCGCCGTCCTGCTCGGCCTGGCCGGCACCGTCGGCCTGCCCTACGACCCGCTCCTGCTGGCGCTGCTCCTCGGTGTGCTGATCCTGGCCTCGTTCACCATCACGGCCCTGTCCCTGCTGCTGGCCGTGAGCCTCGACCGGCCCGAGATCTTCCACATGCTGCTCGGCCTGGTGATGATGCCGCTGCTGTTCCTCTCCGGCGGCTTCTTCCCTCTGGGCAACCTGCCGGGCTGGGCCCACCCGCTGGCCGCGGCGAACCCGCTCGCCTACGGGGTGGACCTGCTCCGCCGCGGCATCGCGCTCCGCGTACCGGGCCAGGCGACCGCCGTGGGCATCGAGTGGTCGGGCTGGCAGCCACCCCTGCTCCTGGAAGGCGCCGTCCTGCTGGCGGGCGGAGTCGCGGCCCTGCTCTGGGCCGCCCACCGCTTCAGCCGCCCCGAATGACCCGACTCGTGGGCCGCGGAGCGCGTCCGGGTGCAGGTGCGGAATCCTGGACCAGGCCGAGTGCCGCCTCACTGAACGCGCGGACCCGGGACGTCGCGCCCTCGGCGAGCCAGACGAGACCCCATTCCACCGGCGCGGCGTCCTCGAAGGGGACATAGGCGACGTCGGGGCGGGCGAAGTAGCGCCGTACGTGGGCGCCGACGGCGAAGACGCCCTCCCCGGCGCCGACCAGCGTCAGCACCTCGTTGAAGGTCTCGGCGGACGGGCCGGGAGCGACGGACCCGCCCACGGGCGTCCGCGGCGGCGTACGGTCCTGGCGCGGCGACTTCGGCGACGCCCTGGGCAACTGCACCACGGTCACGCGGGCCAGGTCCCCGACGGAGACGGCCGCGCGCCGGGCGAAGGGATGCCCGACCGGGACGGCGAGCATACGGGCCTCACGCACCAGAACCGGTCCGGTCACGACACCTCGCTCCTGCACCGGGAAGCAGGTCAACGCGAGGTCCACCTCGCCGTCACGCAGCCACGGCAGCACCTGCGGCAGGTGCGCTTCCTTGATCCGGACCTCGCATTCGGGATGCCGGGCCCGGAATCGCCGGGCGGCACCGACCAGCAACTGGCCCGCGGCCGGACCGTCGTACGCCACCCGCAGCAGTCCGGTCATGCCGCGTCCGGCGTCGATGGCCCGCTCGAACGCGTCGGTGATCCGCGACCACGCGGGGCCCATCTCCTCCAGCAACTGCCGCCCTGCCTGGGACAGTTCCACCCGGCGGCTGGTGCGGTCGAACAGCGGGACGCCGATGCGGCGCTCCAGTTTGGCGATGGTCCGGCTGACCCGGGCGGTCGAGACGTGCAGCCGCTCGGCCGTGCGGCCGAAGTGCAGCTCCTCGGCGAGCGTCAGAAACGCCTCCAGCTCGTGCCGCTCCAGCATCCCCGCCGCCCTCCATCGTCAACCGAGGCTCAACGATCCTTGCGCAGAAGCGCATTGATGACCACGCGGGCCCACAGCAGGATCGGAGGCGCTGACAGCCCCGGCCCGCACAGGAGAACATCATGTACGTCACCCTCGACCGCGCCCTGACCGCTTCCGCCCACGACAGGGCCGCGGTCGTCGCGGAACTCCGGGACCGGGCGGAAATCATCGACGCGCTCCACCGCTTCGGCCTGGGCCAGGATCTCAAGGACCGGGAGCTGTTCGCCTCGGCCTTCGCCGCCGACGCCGAGCTGGACTTCCGCCCGGCCGCCGCGCGTTGGGGGGCCGAGCCAGCGCTGATGACCGGGCGCGAGGCCATCGTCACCACCATCCTGGCCATGTTCGCCGACCGGGTGGACACCACGCACCAGATCACGAACCCGCGGATCGTCGTCGACGGTGACACCGCCCGGCTCACCGCCCTGGTCGAGGCCCAGCACCTGCTCGTCACCGACCGCACCACACACGCGCTCCTGAAGAACCCCTACGACGTCGACCTGGTCCGCGACGGCGACCGCTGGGTCATCCGCCGACTGCGCATCGACAACTCCTGGTACACCGGCAATCCCGGCGCGATCTTCGGCTGACATCAGCGCGGTGCCGCCGGTGCTCCCGCACGGCTCGGGCTCAGGCCTGTACCGACAACTCCCCGCCATCCGCGCCCCTGACGCATCCGCACCCCCGCGTCCCACCATCGGGGCGTTTGACCAGCAACAACACGGTCTGTTCCTTCGGCGTCCGGCAAGGTTGCACCCGTGAAGGGACGCCATCCACAGGCGTCCCGCACGACATGGAGGAGACACATGCGAGCAAAGACGGCCCTCACCGCCGGCGCACTGGCGCTCACCCTCGCCGCTGGAGCCGGCTGGGCCGCCCAGGCAGCACCCGAGCACACACCCGCTGCCAAGCCCGTACATTCCCGTGCCATCGACGGCTATCAGATCGTCACGCTCCCCAACGCGAACGTCCCGAACTTCCAGCGCCGTACCGTCTACTGCCCGGCCGGCAAGCACGTCATCGGTGGCGGAGCCGAAGCCCAGGGCGCCGACGCGATGCTCGTCGGCAGCTTCCCCACCCCGGACGGATCCGGCTGGATCGGCCTCGGCAGGCAGAAGGCCTACAGCACCGTCGGCATCAGCGTCTACGCCATCTGCGCCTTCTGATCCGACAGTCGGCGCCCCGTCGCCGGAATCCCGGCGGCGGGGCGCCGCGCATTGCGCCGAAGGCCGGTCCAGCTCAAGCGGACGGCGTGACCGGGGACCGCAGCCCGAGCCACTGCTCGGCGTCCCAGGCCCGGAACCGCTCCACCTCGGTGAACCCCAGCTTTGCCGCGAGGCGCATCGAGCCGGTGTTGGCGGTCTGGGTGGTGAGCACCACCGGCTCGCCGGGAAAGACACCGTCGAACCAGCCGAGCGCCGCCGCGCACGCCTCGGCGGCGTACCCGGATCCCCACGCCCGCGGCAGGAACAGATAGCCGAGGTCGGCCTTCCCCGCAGCAGCCGGGCGACGGTGCTCCGTTGCTCGCCTGAGCAGGATCTGGCCGATCATCGACCCGTCGAGCTCGACGACGAAACTCCCCGGCCAACGCTCGGGCACCCCGGGCATCTCCCGCTCGAGCTCGGCACGCGGGCGCGGGCCGCCGAGATAGGTGTGCACCTCCGCCGATGCCAGCAGCTCGACGAACACCGCACGATCCCGCGCCTCGGGCGCACGGAGCACGAGTCTCTCGCTCCTGATCGGCTCGGGCGGCCAGGCGACGGACCCCAGGTCAGACATGAGCGCAGGCTAGCAACCCAAGGGTCGCTGGAGGTGGTGTATCGATTCTGCTATGGTTGATCTTGAGCAGGACGGCAGAAGTCGAGTCGGACTGTGATGCGTTGGTCGTCCAAGGAAAGATGCCCCGCTTCCTGTGGGGAGATGCAGGTGCAAGGCCTGCCCGGCGCTCTGCGAGGACCCCGTCCCGGGTTTCGGGACGGGGTTTCTTTTTTGTTGGGCCCCGCACACGTTGTGCGGGGCCCAGGCTCGTGGGGTCAGGGGCAGCTGATGCGGATGTCGCCCGCGTCCGTGGTGCAGGTGTCCGTGTTGAGGCCGCCGTTGGCGGTGTCGTTGCCGGAGACGCTGTCGACGGTGTCGAGGTTGTCGGTGCCGGTGTTGCCGATCAGGGTGTCGTTGCCGGGACCTGCGGTGAGCGTGTCGTTGCCGGCGCCGCCGTCGATGCGGTCGTTGCCGTAACCGCCGTGCACGGTGTCGTTGCCGTTGCCGGCGTTGACGGTGTCGTCGCCGCCGAGGGCGCAGATCACGTCGTTGCCGTTGGTGCCGGTGATGGTGTCGTTGCCACTGGTGCCGACGAGGGTGCAGCCGCGGGCGTTGTTGACCGCGGTCGTCGCCGTGGCGGTGTTGTTGCCGGAGGCAGGGTCGCTCTGAGTGGCGGTGACGGTGGCCCGGTTGGTGAGCGTGCCGGTGGTCCGCGGCTCGGCGGCGATGGTCACCGTGGCCACCGCCCCCGGGGCGAGGGTGCCGAAGGAGCAGTTCGCGGAGGTGGCTGTGGTGGTGCAGGTGCCCGAGCCGGTGGTCGCGGAGACGACCGAGACGGCGACGCCGCCGAGGGCGTCGGACAGGGAGACGTTCGTGGCGGAGGTCGTGGTGCTGTTGTTGGTCACGCGCACGGTGTAGGTGACTCGGTCGCCGATGCTGACCGTGGTGGGGCCGGCCGTCGTCACCGCCAGGTCCACGCCGGTCGGCGGCGGGATGGTGCCGCCGCCCTCGAAGCGCGCCAGGGCGAAGTCGCGGTCGGGTCCGCCCCCGCCGGCGGCGACGATCCTTCCGTCGGTCTGAAGGGCCACGCCGTCGGCGGCGTCGGTGCCGCCGAAGTCCGCCGTCGCGAGGCCCCCGGAGCCGAAGCCGGTGTCCTGGCTGCCGTCGGGGTTGTAGCGCACGACGGCGAAGTCCCCGCCGGGCCCGTTGCTACCGGCGACGACGATCCGGCCGTCTCCCGGCTGCACCTTGACGTCTGCCGCTGTGCCGCCGGGGGTGAGCACCGTGCCGTTCCGGTTGAAGCCCGGGTCCAGGGCGCCGTTGGGGAGGTAACGGGCCAGGGCGAACCGGGAGCCGCTGCCGCCGGCGGCGACGATCTTTCCGTCCGGCTGGACCGCGAGTCCTTCCACGGAGTCGTAGTCGCCCAAGTCGGTGCGGACGATGCCGTCGCCGTCGAAGCCCGTGTCGAGGCTGCCGTCGGTGTTGAAGCGCAGCAGCGCGAAGTCGAAGCGGGTCGTGCCGACCTCGCCTCCGACCAGGATCTTGCCGTCGGGCTGTAGTGCCAGGGCCCGGCCCTGACCGCCCTCCTGCGGGTTCGGCCCCGCCGGATTGGCGGTCACCGTGCCGTCGCCACCGAACGTGGGATCCGGGGGCCGTCGCTCCTGAGGCGCAGCACCGCCATCTCGCCGCCGAAGGAGCCGGCCGCGACGATCCTGCCGCTGGAGTCGATGGCCACGTCCTGGGCCTCGGTGGGGCTGTTGAAGTCGGCGAAGACCCGGCCGTCGCCACTGAAGGTGTTGTCCAGGGTTCCGTCGGGGTTGTAGCGGGCGACCACGAACCAGCAGCAGTCGTCGTACTCCCGCCAACTGCTGCCCACCACGACGATCTTGCCGTCGGCCTGCAACGCCACGGCGTGCGCCTCGCTCCATTGCAGGCTCGGGCCCATGTTGTTGATGGCTGTCGTCACCGTGCCGCCGGTGCCGAAGCCGGTGTCCGGCGTGCCGTCGGAGTTGTGGCGGGTCAGTGCGAAGCGGCTCTCCGTCACCGCTTCGTCGACGGAGGAGCCGACGGAGACGATCTTTCCGTCGGGCTGTACCGCCACGTCCTCGGCGTGATCGTCGTCGGCGATGCCGGTGAGGACCTTGCCGTCACCGCTGAAGGAGGTGTCGAGGCCGCCCGGGGCCGCGGCCGCGGCCCCGGGGAGGGCCAGCACCAGCGCCAGGACGCTCGCCGCGACGGTCCCGGCCCGGGCCGGGAGGGACCGGCGGTGGCCGCGGTGCCGCTGCCGCGCCGGTCGTGCATGTGGGGTGAACATGGGCGACAGCCTCCCGACGTACGCACGCGCCGACGGTCACCACGAGCGGGGTTGCACTCACCGGACGTACGAATCCATCCGAGCGGGTGAGCGCGATTCGTGCGAACGTGCGAATCACCGACCCGGCTCGATCGGGCACAGAATGTCGGGTCGGACATGGTGGGCGCTGCCTAGCGTGGTGATCGTCAAGGAAGGAGCCGGGCATGCTGGAGCGGCTGAACCAGGCCATGGAGCACATCGAGCGCCATCTCGACCAGGCCGTCGAGGTGGACGAGCTGGCACGCATCGCGGCCACCTCGGAGTACCACCTGCGCCGGATGTTCTCCGCGCTCGCGGGCATGCCGCTGTCGGAGTACGTCCGGCGCCGTCGGCTGACCCTCGCCGGCGCCGAAGTGCTCGCGGGACGCGACACGTTGCTGGAGATCGCGGTGCGCTACGGCTATGGCTCGGGTGAGTCGTTCGCGCGGGCGTTTCGTGCCATGCACGGCATCGGACCGGGCGAGGCCCGCCGCACCGGCGCCGCGCTCAACTCCCAGTCCCGGATGGCCTTCCGCCTCACCGTCGAAGGGAACAGCAGTATGCGGTACCGCGTTGTGGACAAGGCGGACTTCACCGTCGCCGGGCTCAAGGCCCGGGTGCCGCTGGTGCACTCGGGACCCAACCAGGCGATCATGGACTTTGTCCGGGGGATCGATCCGCAACTCCTGGAGCGTCTGGAGAAGTTGTCGGACCAGGAGCCGTACGGCGTCGTCGCGGTCTGCGACGACCTGGATCCCAGCCGCGCCGAGGGCACCGAACTCGACTACTACCAGGGCGTGATCACCTCCGCGGCCGCACCCGCGGGCTCGACCGAGTTGACTGTCCCGGCCGGTACCTGGGCGGTTTTCACCACTTCCGGGCCGGCGCCGGAGGCCATCCAGGAACTGTGGCGGGACGTGTTCACGCAGTGGTTCCCGTCGAACCCGTACCGCAGCCGGCCCGGCCCCGAGATCCTGCGCATCCGCATGTCGCCGGACAAGACCGAGGCCGACGCCGAACTGTGGCTCCCGGTGGAGCCCGAGCGGGGCTGAACACAGCGGCAGGCCGACCGAGGCGGGAAGGGGGTGACTCACCCGTCCGGGCTTGTCGGACTGCGCATGCGGTGCGGTTGCCGTGAGGCTGGAAGCCGGAGCCGTGAGCGGCCGGAGTGGAGCGTGACTATGGCCCGGAACCGCCGTCTGATCCTGAACTCGCCGTCCGAGGTCTGGCGCCTGCTGTCCGACGGCCATCGTTACGGTGAGTGGGTGACGGGAACCCGGGAGGTCCTCGCCGCGGACCCGCACTGGCCGGAAGTGGGCGCCCGGTTGAAGGTCCGGGTCGGCGTCGGGCCCGTGACCCTCGACGACACGTGCGTCGTCCGTATCTGCGAACCGCAACATCGCCTGGAACTGGAGGCGAAGGCGGATCCCTTCGGTGCGGCCCGCATCGCCATGGAGTTGCTTCCCTGGGGCGAGCACACCCTCTTCACCCTCGACTGGCACCCCCTGAGGGGGCCAGGCACCCGGATGCACGGTCTGCCTGTGGACTACATCGTCGCGGTCCGCAACGGCATGATGCTGACAAAGCTGGCCCGGATCGCGGTGCGCGAGCACGTCGGGAGTGTCGGCGGCAGGGCACCTGCCTGAGGTGCCCGAGGGCGGACCGTGACCGCATGGCACGGTCGCGGATCGTCATGTTTCGTCACGTCGAGTTAAGTGTCGTTCGGCTTTGTGCCGTTATCGTGACATGAGGTCCATAACTCGCGGGTATGACCGCAGATGCGGGATCATGGCCGAATATCGCCTTCGAAGGAGTGGGCATGCGACGAAACCGACTGCTCAGCGCGGTCGTGGCAGTGTGCGCGACCTCTGCACTCGGCTTCACGGTGCCGCAGACCGCCGCGGCCGATCCCGGTTCGACCGCTTGTTCCCAGATGCCGTCGGACTTGCGCCCCACACTCATCCTCGGCGACACCGGCCCGGCGGTCAGACAGGCGCAGTGCCTCAGCAACATGTGGGGTGGCGAGCCGCCCAAACTCGTCCTCGACGGGATCTACGGCACCGTCATGCTGAAGAAGATCGAATGGATCCAGGTCTGTCATGGCATCCCGCAGAGCGGCGTCATCGAGGACCACACCTGGGAAGTGCTCTACCACCCGGCCCTGGACTGCTATTTGCCGTATCCCGACTGAGCAGGCCGCGGCTGCCCAGGTGCTCCGGGCTGTCGTCATTCCCTCGACCTGACTCGGAAGTCTTCCGCGAGGTGGCTCAGAAGTCGTCCGCGCCATTGCGGAGTTCGGGGGTCCAGTAGCCGGTGAGGGCCTTCGCCGGGTCGACGGCGATGCCGCCGCTGCCCGGTGCGCTGACGGCGATGACCGTGGAGTCGCCCTCCAGGACGACGGAGAACGCCGACACGGGCTCGTTGTCCTCGTCGACCCCGCCGTCCGACACCTTCACCACGGCATAGGCGGGCGCTCCCGCCGTGAGGACGACCGGCGCGGCCGGCTTGCTCTTGGCGACGGCCGGGACGTCCTGCTTGTGGCTCTCCAGGAACTGGATGTGCGGCGCGCCCGCGAGCCGGCAGGAGCGGCCGGAGGTGTTCTTCGCCGTGAGGACGATGTGGGTGTAGGGAGGGCCACCCTGTGTGGCGGCGGTGACGTGGACGTCCCGCGCGGTGCAGACCCGGGTGGTGGCGGACGCCTGTTCGCCGGACGAGCCCGCGGTGCCGTTGCCGGCGGTGTCGTCGGACGAGCCCTTCGACGCCGTCGATTGCGCCGGATCGGTCGAGCCCGTCGCGCCGGACGTGCCGGCCTGCCCGCCGTCGGCCGGCTTCCCGGTCGCCGAAGTGGTGGCCGCCGGCGCCGAGTCGGTGTGGTCCCCGCTCTGGCAGGCGGTGAGGGACAGGGCGAGGGCCGTGCCCGCGGTGGCGAGCAGGACGGAGCGGTGACGCAGCAGGTTCATGGAGAGTTCCCCCGTGAGTGGTGCGGGCCGCGGCTTGTGCCGCGGCCGAGGTCGTACTGGTGGACTGGTGTGGTTCTCGGTCGCCGTTGCCGGTCTCAGTTGCCCTTGCCCGGCCGGTAGTCGGACGGCAGGGTGTACACGAACTCGCGCGGATCGGCGTGCGCGGCCTCCAGCAGCTCGGGGACGCTGTGATAGCCGAGGGCGTACAGGTTCCGGCTGGGGTCCCACGTGTTGTAGGCGTACATCGCGTTGCGCTTCTTGGTCATGTGGGCGCTGGGTATGTCGAGCACGTAGGCCGCGCCGTTCGCGCGCTGGTCCAGGGGGCGCTCGTACGCGTAGACGTGGTTGAAGCGCACGTCGGAGATCGTGCCGTCGTTCATCAGGCGGTAGGCCACGTCGCTGCACGCCTTGTGGGTCTCGGTGTGCTCCAGCCAGCCGGCCGTGAACTTGTGCGACGCGCCCGGGTATTGGGCGGCGAGCGCCCTGACCTTCGCGTCGATCCGGTCGACGAGCTTGTTGTAGGCGGACGTGCTGTCGAACCCGTCGTCCACGACCTTGAAGTTGATGACCTTGTCCACGCCCACCGCCTTCGCGGAGGCCATGAACTCGGCCGTGCGGCCGGCGACGATCATGCTGGTGCCGTCGGTCGGCCAGGACAGGTTGTGCCTGCCGCCGGCGGCGCACGGATGCGGGGTGGCCCAGGTGGTCAGCGGGCAGGGATCGGCGTTCATACGCACGGCCAGATCGGGGTTCCGGCCGTTGCTCACCAGGACGAGGTAGACAGGCCGTCCGGCGGCCTTGTGCTCCAGGATCGAGCCGGCCAGGCCGATCGCGTCGTCGTCCTGGTGAGGGGCGTAGAAGATGGCGGGCTTGGCGGCGGCGGACGCCGCGGGGGCCCGGCCCGTCTGGTAGGCCACGGCGGCGGCGGTCAGCGCGCCCGCCGCCAGCACGCTCCGCCTGGAGATTCCGGTGGACTGCTCCTGGCTGCTGGTCATGAGAGGTCTCCCCGTTTCGGGCTCGTCGCGCGTGGGTCGCGCGTGCTCGGTTCGCGTCGGCGGCGGGTGGTCGGTGTCCGTCACCGGTTCTGGCTCGGCGGCGGGTGGTCGGTGTCCGTCACCGGTTCTGGCTCGGCGGCGGGTGGTCGGTGTCCGTCACCGGTTCTGGCTCGGCGGCGGGTGGTCGGTGTCCGTCACCGGTTCTCGTTCGGCGCGGGTGGTCGGTGCCCGTCCCCGGTCCGCACAGGGTCCGTGGTCCGGCGGCACCGTCCGTGGAGGACCGGCCGCCCGGACTTCGTCCGTCGGGGGAGAGGCGTCCCGCGCCTGTCCTCAGTCGACCACCAACCGCCCTCCCGCCCCAGGCGGTTCCACCGGCAGAACTACGGTCCGTCATACTTCTGCCGGAAGGCTCGCGTCCGGACGAGCCGCACGAGCCGGATGATCGAGGGGGCGCCGACGTGCGCGGTGGCACGCCATCCACGGAGGACTTCGGGCAGCGGCTGCGCTCCCTTCGGGTCCGTGCCGGACTGAGCCAGGAGGCGCTGTCGCACGCCGCCGGGGTGAGCGTCAGGGCGCTGGCCGACATGGAGCGCGGGCGCACCCGCGGCCCGCAGCGTCGTACGGTCGAGGCGCTGGCCCAGGCTCTGGGACTGGACGGCGACGAGGCGTCGGACCTGGAGGCGGCCGCCGCGCCGGGACGGCCACGCCCGCGGACGGCCGAGAGCCGGGCCGTGCCCGTCGCCCTGGCCCTGCCGCGCGACGTCCAGGACTTCACCGCCCGCGACGCGGCACTCGCCCAGCTCCTGGACCTGGCGCGGGACGCCGGTGCGAACCGGCCGGCGGTGAGCGTGGTCGCCGGTCAGCCGGGACTCGGCAAGACCGCGTTCGCGGTGCACGCCGCGCACCGGCTCGCCCCGCACTTCCCCGACGGGCAGCTCGCTCTGGACCTGCACGGCATGGATGCCGAGCCGACCACTCCCCGTGACGCCCTGGCCCGGCTGCTGGGCGCCATGGGAATCGCCGATGCTGAGCTACCGGCCGGTACCGACGACCGTGCGAGTCTGTGGCGTTCCCTGGCGGCCGACCGACGGCTGCTCCTGCTGCTGGACAACGCCACCGACGAGGCCCAGGTCGGCCCGCTGCTGCCCGGCACCGGCCCGTCGCTGACCATCGTCACCAGCCGCCAGGCCCTGGCGGGTCTGACGTCCGTCCACCGCTGCGATCTGGCACTGCTGCGGCGCGAGGAGGCGGTGGAGCTGCTGACCCGCATCGTCGGTCCCGAACGGGTGCGGGCCGAACCGCAGGCCGCCCGCGACCTCGCCGATCTGTGCGGGCACCTGCCCCTCGCCGTGCGGATCGCCGGACAGCGCCTGCTCAGCCGCCCGCACGAGCGTCTGGGCAAGCTCGTCACCCGTCTCGCGGCCGAGGGCCGACGCCTCGACGGCCTCCAGGCCGGAAGCCTGCGGATACGGGCCGCCTTCGCGCTCTCGTACCGCCAACTGTCCACGGAATCAGCGACGTTCCTGCGTCGCGCCGCGCTCGCCGCCGGGGCGGACTTCAGTCCGGAGACCGGTGCGCTCCTGGCCGGGCTGTCGTACGACGAGGCGGTCGCCTGCGCCGAGGAGCTGACCGACGCCGGGCTGCTCCAGAGCGATCCCACCGCCGAGCGCTACCGGTTCCACGACCTGCTCAGGCTCTACGCGGCCGAGCAGGTCGAGGTCGAGGACGGCCCCGCGGTCCGCGACGCCGTCCTCGACCGGACCGCCCGGTGGATGCTGGGCCGGGCCACCGCCGCCGCGCTGCACTTCGACGTCGACCACGACCGGACGGCGCCTTCCGGCGACCCCGACCCGGACGGAGCACCCGCCGGCCGGCAGGACGCGCGGGCCTGGCTGGAGGCCGAGCGAGCCCAGTGGCTCGCCGCGCTGCGCCGGGCGCACGACACCGGCCGGCATCGACAGGTCGTGGACACGGCGGAGGCGATGCACTGGTTCTCCGACCTCAATCAGCACTGGGAGCAGTGGGTGGAGGTGTTCCGGCGCTCCGCCGACTCCGCCCGCGCACTGGGCAGCAGACGGGAGGAGGCGGTCCACCTCAACTACCTCGCCTGGGCCCACAACCTCTGCGTCCACGACCCCCGGGCCGCCCTGGTCTCCGCCGACGCCGCCCTCGTGGCCGCCCGCGACAGCGAGGACGGACTCCAGGAGGGCTGGGCGCTCGGCTACGGCGCGGGGGCCCTGCAACGACTGGGCCGCACCCAAGAGGCCCGCACGCGACTGCACGAGGCGGCCGGCTGTCTCGCCTCGCAGGACTCCCCGCAGGCGAGGCTGGCCGAGCTGACCATCCTCAACACCCTGGGCACCCTGCTGCGTCAGATCGGCCGACCGGCGGAGGCCCTGGACATCCACCGCCGCAGCGAACGGATCTGCCGGGCGGGTGTGCCGGGCCGTACGGACGAACTGATCGCGCTGTACCACGCGGTCGCCCGACAGCAGATCGGCAACGACCTGGCGGCTCTGGAACGCTGGCACGAGGCCGAGCCGCCGTTGCGGAAGGCCCTCGCCTCCTTCGAGGCCGCGCAGATGCCGGCCTGGGCCGAACAGGCTCGGCTCGATCTGGGGCAGGTGCTCGGCGCGCTGGGCCACCCGGAGGCCCGTCGGACACTGACCGCCGCCCACGACGCACTCGCCGTGCTGAGAAGCCCACGACAGGACGAGGCCGCCACCGCACTCGCCGCGCTCGACCAGGCCGCCACGGGCAGCTGAGGCCCGACCGGCCGTGCGCGCCCCGGCTGCTGGTGCCGTCGGTCCGCGCGGGACGAGACCTCGTCGGACCGGGCCCCTGCACCGAGAGCCCGGGCCTGCGATGATGCGTTCATGCGTGCGGCCCGGCTCCTGTCACTCGTTCTCCTGTTGCAGAACCGGGGCAGGCTGACGGCCGACGAGCTCGCGCGGGAGCTGGGTGTCTCGACCCGGACCGTCTACCGGGACATCGACTCGCTGAGCAGCGCGGGCATCCCGGTCTACGGGGACGCCGGGCACCGTGGCGGCTACCAGCTGCTCGACGGCTACCGGACCCGGCTCACCGGACTGCACGCCGACGAGGCCGAGTCGCTGTTCCTGGCCGGCATGCCCGGGGCGGCGGACGACCTGGGGCTGGGCGAGGTGCTCGCGGCGGCCGAGCTGAAACTGACGGCGGCGCTCCCGGCGCCCCTGCGCGACCGGGCCGGCCGGATCCGCGAGCGCTTCCACCTCGACGCCGTCGGCTGGTACCGGGAACAGGACTCCCCGCCGGCTCTCGTGGCCCTCGCCGAGGCCGTGTGGAACCAGCGGCGGATCCGGGTGCGCTACCGCCGCTGGGCCGAGCCGCAGGAGGTCGAGCGTGAACTCGACCCCTACGGCCTGGTACTCAAGGCGGGCGTCTGGTACCTCGTCGCCGCGGTGGACGGTACGGTGCGCACGTATCGGGTGTCGTCGATCCTGTGCCTGGAAGTGCGCGAGGACGGCTTCGAACGCCCCGACGGCTTCGACCTGATGGCCCACTGGCAGGACTACCTCGCGGCCTACGACGCCCGCAGGCTGCGGCTTCAGGCCTCCGTGCGCATCGCCCCGGCACTGTTCGCCGCGCTGCCGGACCACTTGGACGCGGTACTGGTCCGCGCCGTCGAGGCCTCGGCGGGCCCGCCGGACGGTGACGGCTGGGTGTTGGCGACGGTACCGCTGGAGTCGGTCGACCTGGCCGTGCCCACACTGCTGTCGCTGGGGCCGGACATCGAGGTGCTCGCCCCCGAGGAGCTGCGCCGCAAGGTCGCGGAGACGGCCGCGGCCGTGCTCGACCGGTACCGGCCGACGGGACGGGCGGGGGCCGGGGACCTCAGCAGCAGCCCGGCGGACACGGTCGCCAGCAGAGCGAGGGCGGCGAGGACCGCGAAGCCGTAGCGCGTGTCGGTGTGGTCGGTGACCGTTGCGACCAGGAACATGACCGCGACCGTGGCCGCCAGCCCGACGCCGTTGGCCAGTCCGAAGGCCCGGCCCACCGAGGCGTCGTCGGCCGAGGCCATCAGCATGGTCCGGGAGGCGATCCGGGCCTGCCCGAAGAAGAACGCGCCCAGCGGCACCCCGATGAGGTATCCGGCGATCCCGAACTGGCTCTGCAACACGAGGCCGACACTGACGAGCAGAAATCCGACGACGGCGACACGAAGGTCCGTACTGCGTGTGCTGACGATGCGGTAGGCGCCGGTGGCCGCCAGGAAACCGAGGCTCCCGAGAGCGTCCACGACCCCGAACGTGCCTGCGCCCAGGTGGAGTTCACTGAGCACGGCGGTGGGCAGCAGAGCGTTGAAGACGGTGACGACCACGCTTCCCTGGGCGTAGAGCAGGATGAAATGACGCATCCGCAGCGGCGTCCGCTCAGCCGCCCTGGTCGGCGTCCGCTCCTCGGCGACGGGGGCCGCGGGCACCCGGTCCTGACGACGTCCCACCGCGGCGACGCAGAGCGCCGAGACCATGAACGTCCCGGCGTTGAACATCAGCAGGGGCATGGCACCGAACGTCTGGACGCACAGCCCGCCGACCGTCGCGGACAGCAGCATTCCCGCCTGGGTCCCCATCTCGTAGCGGGCGTTGAATCGCCGCAGCCGCTCCGCCGGAATCCGTTCCTTGATCAGCGCGGAGCTGGCCGGAAAGAACAGGGCACCGATCGCGGCGAGTGCCAGATTGGCGGCGTAGATCCCCGAGCCCGGGTCGCCACCGCAGGCCAGCCACAGCGGGAGCGCGAGGGCCAGCGCCGCGCTGGTGACATCGCAGCCGATCCACAGGGCCCGCCGGTCGAAGCGGTCGGCCAGCCGGCCGAAGAACGGCGACAGCAGGGCCTGCGGCCCGGCGACGGCGATGAACAGCCAGCCGACGGCCATCATGGTCTGCTGCTCCCTGATCAGCAGCAGTGCCCCGACGATGAGCTGGACGTTGTTGCCGAGAGCGGTGGCGAAGGCGGCGGGCACGAGCAGCCGCTCGGCCCGGCGGGGGTGGTGACTGAGGATCATGGCACCACTGTCCGGAGGTTCACTGACACCTTGTGTCAGTGAAGTCGGCGGCCCACAACCTGCGTCCGCTTCCTGCCGGACGAAGCCGTGCGCTCGCAGGGGTCACCGACCGCGAACGACCTGGCGCGCCGGTCCGAGCACTGGCCCCGTCTGACCGTCCGCCTCGACGATCGGCGCGACGGCGGGACCTCGTCGGGTCGGTGACCGCGGGCGTCGTGACCGAGCCGCACCGCGCGGACCGGCTCCGCGGAGAGAAAATCGCGGGCTCTCTTCATCGAACGGAATACCCCAGGGGGGTATGTGGTTAGGATGTCTCACACGATCCGGCAAAGGGGAGGCCGACGATGGACCACACCGCACACCACGAGCACAGCGAGCACCACGCTCACCATGAGCACCACGAGCACCACGAGCACCATGGCTCCGGCGCGTCCTGGCGTGCCGCCGCGCAGGCGACGCTGCACTGTCTGACGGGTTGCGCCATCGGTGAAGTCCTCGGCATGGTGATCGGTACCGCCGCAGGGCTGCACAACGCGACCACGGTCGTCCTCTCCATCGCGCTCGCCTTCGTCTTCGGCTACGCGCTGACCATGCGTGGCGTGCTGCGTGCCGGGCTGCCGCTCCGCCAGGCGCTCAAGGTCGCGCTGGCCGCGGACACCGTGTCCATCGCCGTCATGGAAGTGATCGACAACACCGTCATCGTGGCCGTGCCCGGCGCGATGGACGCGGGCCTCGGCGAGTTCCTCTTCTGGGCCTCGCTCGCGCTGTCCCTGGCTCTGGCCTTCGTGCTCACCACACCGGTCAACCGGTGGATGATCGGCCGCGGCAGGGGTCATGCGGTGGTGCATGCCTACCACTGACGGCGCCGGCCACCGCCAGACACTGCGGATTCCGTGAAATTACTGGGCAGTCAAGGGTGTTGGTCACGTCATGACCCAAGGACCAGCGCCTCGTCCACTGTCCGACGAATCCCTGTCCGACCTGCTGGGCAAGCAGCAGTTCGGCACGCTCGCCACCGTCAAGCGCGATGGCCACCCGCACTTGACCACCATGCTGTACAGCTGGGACCCGGGGGCCCGGGTGGTGCGGTTCTCGACGACGGCGGACCGGATCAAGGTCGGGCATCTGCGGCGCGATCCGCGTGCGGCGCTGCATGTGCAGGGTGGGGACGTGTGGTCGTTCGCCGTCGCCGAAGGCGAGGCCGAGGTCTCCGCGCCCACGACGCTTCCGGGTGATGCGGTGGGGCGGGAACTGCTCGGGGTGATCCCGCAGGCCGCGAAGCCCGAGGACGAGGATGCGTTCCTGAGGCAACTGGTTGCCGAGCGCCGGGTGGTCATCCGCTTGAAGGTGGACCGGCTGTACGGCACGGCGCTCGACATCAGCGGCTAGCTGGGACCTGTCCGGCGCGGGCCGAGGTGTCGCGCCAGGTCCGTGCGCGGGCAGGGCCCCCGCCGGCCGTGCCGTCCGGCCTGGCCGGACCGGCCCGGGTTCGTCCTGAGCCGCGCCCGGCGGGTTGCTCGCCGATACTGAGAAAATGGGCAAACTAGGGCGATCCGTCCCGGCGAGCCGACGGGACGGCCGTGTACCGCCGAAGGCCGTACCGCCGAAGGCCGTGCCGCCGGAAGCCGGCCCGGAGCCCCGTCGTCGAGGGGTCGGCCGGCGCGTGCGGTCGTGGCTGACTCCGCGCAGCGTCGCCGGCCAGGTCTTCCTGTTGCAGCTGGTGGTCGTCCTGCTGCTCATCGCCACCGCCGTGGTGGTGCTGGTGTTCCAGGACCGCAACCGCGCGATCGAGGAGGCCGGCGAACGGTCACTGGTGGCGGCGGAGTCGTTCGCGAACGCCCCGGGCACCGCGGAGGCGATGCAGAGCGACGACCCGACGGCGGCACTCCAGCCGCATGCCGAGGCCGTACGCAAGAAGACCGGCGTCGACTACGTCGTGGCGCTGAGCCCCTACGGCTTCCGGTGGACCCACCCGGACCCGAATCAGATCGGCAAGCACGTCTCCACCTCCTACGGCCAGGCGCTCGAAGGCGAGCCCCACCAGACCACGTTCGACAGCAGTCTGGGCAAGGCGGTCGACTCGACCGTGGCCGTCTTCGACGACAAGGGGACCGCCGTCGGGCTCATCACCGTGGGGGTCACGGTGAACAAGGTGACCAGCGTGGTGCAGGATCAGCTGCCGGTGATCTTCGCCTCCGGCGGTGTCGCGCTGCTGCTGGCCGCGGGCGGCTCGGCACTGGTGAGCGGGCGGCTGCGGCGCCAGACCGGGGGCCTGGGACCGGTGGAGATGACCCGCATGTACGAGCACCACGACGCGGTGCTGCACTCGGTCCGCGAAGGCGTGATCATTCTGGACGGTGAGGGAACGCTGCTGCTGGTCAACGACGAGGCGCGTCGGCTGCTCGCACTGCCGCCGGAGGCCGAGGGCAGGCCGGTCGCCGAATCCGGGCTGAGCCCGGCCCTGGTCGCCCTGCTGGGCTCGGGCCGGGCGGTCACGGACGAGGTCTTCCTGGCCGGGGACGTCCTGCTCGCGGTCAACCTGCGGCCGGTGGGTCTGAAGGGTGGCAGTGTGGCCACCCTGCGCGACACCACGGAGCTGCGCGCCCTCGCGGGCAGGGCGGATGTGGCGGGCGGGCGCCTGCGACTGCTCTACGAGGCGAGCACGCGGATCGGTACCACCCTCGACATAACGCGCACCGCCGAGGAGCTGGCCGAGGTGGCGGTCCCGCGCTTCGCCGACTTCGCCACGATCGAGCTGGCGGAGCCCGTGCTGCGCGGTAGCGAACCGGCGGGGGCGATCATGGAGATGCGCCGCGTCGCGGCCGCGGGCATCCAGGACCGCGCGCCCCTCTATCCCGTCGGGACGCTGATGCACTACATGCCCGGCAACCCCGTGGCCGTCTGTATGTCCAGCGGTCGGCCGGTCCTGCTGGCGCACCTCGCCATGGTCGACGGATGGCGGGACCAGGATCCGGAGCGGGCCCGGATGATCATCGACTACGGCATCCACTCCATGATCTCGGTGCCGCTCCAGGCCCGGGGCCAATTGCTGGGGGTCGTGGAGTTCTGGCGCTCGGAGCAGGACCCCTTCGAGTCGGACGACCTGTCCCCTGCCGAGGAACTCGCCGCCCGGGCGGCCGTGTGCATCGACAACGCGCGCCGCTACACCCGTGAACACACCACGGCCGTCACCCTCCAGCGCAGCCTGCTGCCCGGCGCGCTCCCCGAACTGTCCGCCCTGGAGGTCGGGCACCGGTACCTGCCCGCCCAGGCGGGGGTGGGCGGCGACTGGTACGACGTCATCCCGCTGCCGGGCGCCCGGGTGGCCCTGGTGGTCGGCGACGTCGTCGGCCACGGTCTGCACGCCGCCGCGACGATGGGGCGCCTGAGGACCGCGGTACACAACTTCGCCGCCCTCGACCTGCCTCCGGACGAGCTCCTCGGGCATCTGGACGAGCTGATCACCCGGATCGACCAGGACGCGGCGGCCGAGGGCAACATCGAGGCCGTCACCGGTGCCACCTGCCTGTACGCGGTCTACGACCCGGTCTCCGGGCAGTGTGTTCTCGCCCGGGCCGGGCATCCCGGTCCGGCACTGGTCTCGCCCGACGGCCGCGTGACCTTCCCCGACATCCCCGTCGCCCCGCCACTGGGAGCGGGCGCGGGTCTGCCGGTCGAGACGGCCGAGCTCCTGCTGGCCGCCGACAGCCGGCTGGTCCTGTACACCGACGGCCTGGTCGAGGCCCGCGGCCGTGACATCGACGTCGGGCTCGGCATGCTGGCGGAGGCGCTTGCCGGCGCGGAGGGTGCCACCCCCGACGACACCTGCCGGGTGGTGCTGGACGCGATGCTGCGCACCAGGTCGAGCGACGACGTCGCGCTGCTCGTCGCACGCACCCGGCTGCTCGACCCGGAGCAGGTCGCGGACTGGGAGGTGCCCCACGACCCCGCGGCCGTCTCCCGGGTCCGCGCCGAGGCCATCCGCAAGCTGGAGGCCTGGGGGCTGGGCGAGGCCGCCTTCACGACCGAGCTGATCCTCAGCGAACTGGTGACGAACGCCGTCCGGTACGGAGCCAGCCCCATCGGCCTGCGGCTGCTGCGCGACGGCGACAGCCTGATCTGCGAGGTCGCCGACGGCTCCAGCACCTCCCCGCACCTGCGCCGTGCCGCCTTCACCGACGAGGGGGGCCGTGGACTGTTCCTCGTCGCACAGCTGTCCCGCCGGTGGGGGACCCGATACACCGACCGAGGCAAGATCATCTGGGCTGAGCAGGCGCTCCACGCCGGAGCTCCCGGGGACCTGAGCGGTCTGCTGATGGCGGAGCTGTGATGCGGGACGGAGGCCGGACCGTCGTGCACCCCGAGGGCGCGCGGCGGTCCGGAGCGGTCCGGAGCGGTCAGGAGCGGTCAGGAGCTTTCGGAGACCGTGAAGTACGGGATCTTGGCCGGGTCCTGGCCGAAGGCGGCTCCGAGATAGACGGCCGACAGTTTGGTGAGGGTCCCGTCGTCGATCAGCTGTCTGATGATGCGGTCCACGTCGTGCTTGTTGGGTGACCCCTTCGGGTACAGGGCGCCGTAACCCTGGTCGGTCCGGTACTGGCCCACGAGGCGCACCCTGCCTTCCCGCTTCTGGGGATACGCCAGCAGGATCGTCGTGTCGTGGACGACCGCGTCGATGCGGCCCTCCTCCAGCGCCGTGACCATGTCCGGGTCGTTGGCGAAGGCGGTGACGGGCTTGGTCGGCTTGAGGCGTTCCTTGACGAACTTCTCGCCCGTGGTGCCCTCGGCCACGCCGATGTGGGCTTCACGGATGTTGCCCTCGTTGATCTTGTCGCCGTCCCTGATCAGCACTCCCAGGGTCGAGGAGAGGTAGGGCTCGGAGAAGTCGACGACCTTGCTCCGCTCGGGAGTGATCGTGATCTGCGCCAGGGCCAGGTCGAAGCCCTTGCTCTTGCCGGACACGATGTCGGGGAAAGGGGTGTTCACCACCTTCACCCGGTCGAGTCCGGACCGGTAGGCGATGTTGGCGGCCATGCAGTACTCGTAGCCGCTCTTGACGGATTCCGGCGTGCTGCCGTTCCACCAGCCGGGTGCGGGCAGGGTCGTCCGGACCGTGAGGACGCCCGCCGTCTGGGGGGACAGGTGGAACTCCCCGTAATGTCCCGACACCTGGCAGTCCCCGTAGTGCGCGTTCGCGGACGCCGCCCCGCCGTGGTCACAAGCCGACGTCGCGACGATGAGCGCCCCACTGACAACCAGGGAGACGATCGCTGCCGCGGCGCGCATCCTTGCACCTCCGGTAGGGGCATCCTCCTGGAGTCACCATAAATCACCACGAACCATACGACCGCCGGAGCCGCGGGGGAGGGCCCCGGGAGAGCCGGTCGGATCGCCCGTCCTCCGGCAGCGCCGGTGGTGGCTCCGCAATGGCGGCGGCGGCCACCGTGATCCGCCGAACGGGTGGTCGCGCGGGCCGGCTCCCGGCCGATCGCCGTCGGCGGATCTCGAAGCTCTCCGGTGCGCGGGGGCCGATGCCGGCCGCGCCCCGGGCGTCAGGCGAAACGGACGGGCAGGGTGCGGGTGCCGCGGATGAGCAGTCCCGGCAGCCACTCCAGCGCGTCCGGACGGGTGTCCAGGGCGAGCTCCGGGCAGCGCTCCAGCAGCGAGCGCAGCGCGATCCGGCCTTCCAGCCGGGCCAGGGGCGCGCCGATGCAGAAGTGGATGCCGTGGCCGAATCCGAGGTGGCCGCGGGCCTCGCGACGGATGTCGAAGGTGTCGGGGTCCTCGTAGCGGCTCGGATCGCGGTGGGCGCCGGCGAGCGAGATCAGCACCGGCTCCAGGGCGGGGACGACGGTGCCGCCGATCTCCACGGGCTCGGTGGTGCAGCGGTTGGTCGCCGACTCCAGCGGACCGTCGTAGCGCAGCATTTCCTCGATGGCGCCGTCGAGGAGGCTCATGTCGGCCCGCAGCGCGGCCAGTTGTTCGGGGTGGGCGAGCAGGGCGCGCACTCCGTTGGAGATCAGGTTGACCGTGGTCTCGTGGCCGGCCACCAGCAACAGGAAGGCCATGCCGACCAGTTCGCCGGAGGACAGCCGGTCGCCGTCCTCCTCGGTGGTGCGGATCAGCGCGCTCATCAGGTCGTCGCCGGGGGTGCGTTGCTTGGTCTCGATCAACGACGCCAGGAAGGCACTGAGTTCACCGAAGGCCCGGAACGCCGCCTCCTCGCTGGTGGGCGCCACGACCTCGTTGGACCAGCGCCGGAACTCCGCGCGCTCCATGTCGGGCACGCCCAGCAGTTCGCAGATGACGGTGATGGGCAGCGGGTAGGCCAGCGATTCCACGAGGTCGGCCCGCCCGTCGGGCCGCTCCAGCATGGCGTCCAGCAGCCCGTCGGTGATCTCCTGGACGCGCGGTGCCAGCGCCTCGACCCGGCGCGGGGTGAACTCACGGCTGACCAGCCTGCGCAGTCGGGTGTGCTCGGGCGGGTCGGAGATCAGCATGTGGCGTCCGATGAGATCGGCGTCGTAGACGTCCCAGCCCAGCTTCCGCAGGTCCTTGGACATACGCGGGTCGGCGAGCGCGGCCCGCGCCTCCTCGTGGCCGACAATCAGCCAGAACTCACCCCCGCCGGCGTCGCGCACCTTGTGCACCGGCCCCTGTTCGCGCAGTGCGGCGAGGAACGGGTGCGGATCGGCGGTGAAGCGCTCGCCGTAGGCCGTCAGGTCGATGATGTCCATGGGTGTCCCCGTCGCCGTGACGCTTGTCGATCTTCCTGTCCCTCGCACGCTAACCCGGCCGCCGTCGGCGGCGCGTCGTCCACGGGGACGATGGCCGGAAAGCGGCCCCTTACCGGCACCGGCCCCCGACCCGGCAGCGACCCGGGCGTCACGGGGCGTCGTGGAAGATCACGCCGAGGACGTGCCGTCGGCCGTCGTGCACCGTGCTCACCCCGTGGCGCAGCATGAAGCGGCTCCAGCCGCGCGTCGACGGGACCGGGCGGTCGTGCACCGCGAAGATCAGTCCCTGCCCCTGGCCCGGCCGCTTCACCACCGGACGGGACTGGGCGCGCGGACGCTGCTCGACGAAGACGCTCTCACCGCCGGTGAAGTCGACGTCGGGCCGGTCCAGCATCACCGCCACCTGGAGCGGGAACGTCAGCTCGCCGTAGACGTCCTGGTGCAGGCAGTTGTAGTCGCCGGGACCGTAGCGCAACAGCAGGGGAGTGGGCCGCAGCTGTCCGGCCGCGGCGCACGCCGCCGTCAGTTCGGCGTGGGTCGACGGGAACCGGGGCCCGTCCAGGCGCTCCGCCCACTGGTTGGCGATCCGGGCCAGCGGCGGGTACAGCTGCCTGCGCAGGGCGGCCACCACCGGGGGCAGCGGGGCGGCGAAATAGCGGTAGCGGCCGCTCCCGAAGCGGTGGCGGCTCATGTCGACGGTGCTGCGGAACACCTCGTCCCGGTCGAACAGCGCCCGCATCTCCTCGCAGGCGCGCGGCGACAGCAGGGGCGGGGTGACGGCGACGCCCTCGGCGTCCAGTGCCGTGGTCAGCGCGGACCAGTCCAGCGCGTCCACGGCGGGCAGTTCGATCGTGTCGTCGGTGCCCGCGTCGGGCGCGCCGGGCACGTGGCCGTGGTCCAGGCCCGGCAGGTGTGGGGTGTGGTAGCTGGTCACTGTCGGCTCCGCGGTCGTGGAAGGAGGCGGGCGCCGGAGGCGGGGGATTGCTCCGGCGCCCGCCGGTTCAGAGGGAGGCCGCGGGCGTGCCGCCGGACTCCAGGTCGAGCAGGAACCGCTTGGCCTCGACACCGCCGGCGTAGCCGGTCAGGCGTCCGCCCGAGCCGACGACCCGGTGACAGGGAAGCACCACGCACAGGGGGTTCGCGCCGAGCGCGGTGCCCACGGCCCGCGCGGCCCGCGGCCGCCCGAGCGCGGCGGCCAGCTCGGCGTAGGTGCCCGTCACCCCGTACGGAAGGAGGCTGTCCAGCCGTTCCACGGTGGTGCGGCTGAACGGGGTGGCCAGGCGGAGGTCCATGGGCACGGTGAACGTGCGGCTGCGGCCTTCGAGGTACGCGTCCACCTGACGGCCCGCCTCCTCGATGATCCGCAGCTGGGCGGGGGTGGCGGCGTCGGTGTCCACGGCGGTGAGGTCACCGCGGGCGATCCGGGCCACCGCCTGCTCACGGTCGTCGAAGGCGCACAGCACCAGCGCCTCGTCGGTGGCCGCGAGGGTCAGGGAGCCCAGCGGGGTCCGGTGCGCGGCGAGTGCCGCGGTGGGTGGGGTGCGCATGGATGGACCTTTCTGCGGTGCTGTGTGGTGCTCTGTGGGTGCGCCGGGTCGGACGGTGCCCGGGTCAGACGGTGAGGGGCCGACAGCTCTTGCAGGCCCGGTAACCCGCCTCGCGGGCGTCGTGCGCGGTGCGGAAGTGCACCCGGTGCCCGGGCGTGATGCGGCGGGCGTGGGCGCAGGTCGGGTGGCAGTAGATGTACGTGGTGTCGCTGCCGAGGAAGACCGCGCCGGCCCTGGACAGCTCCGTCACCCGGCGCATGTCGATGTGCTCCGCGCGGCGCAGGGCCTCGCCGGTCCTCGGCAGGTACGCGGCGTCGCACGGCGCTCCGTTGTCGTGCGTGACCCGGTGGCACGGTATGAGCACGGCGACGGGGTTGGCCGCCAGCGCGTGCAGGACGTCGGAGGCCGAGGGCGGAGTCCCGGTGTCGGCCTCGCGGGCGATCCAGCTCAGCGGCCGCAACTGCCCCGCGGGGATGTTCCGTACGGCTTGGAGGACCGCGCGCTGCTCGTCCGGCAGCCCGGACAGGTCGATCGCCAGCCGGCGCGCCCGGCCCGTGCGCAGTGCCGGGATGAGCCCGGGCAACGGCTTGCTGCCCGGGATCGCCGAGCGCCCGGTGCGTGCCCGGTGCAGTTCCTCGAAGGCGGTCGCGGTCAGGCCCGCCGAGTCCAGGCAGGCACCGGTCACGGCCTGGGGGCTCGCGGCCACGAACAGCCCGCCCGCGGCCGTGTCGAGGTGTACGTAGCTGTCGTAGTGGTCCGCGGAGATGCCCACACGGCGCAGCACGCGCAGCGCGAAGTCCTCCGGTGCGGCCGATGCGAGATCCGGCAGACGCCGCGCGACCGCGTCGTCCTCGCTTTCGTTCACCTCGTCACCTCCTTCAGCGCGGTGGGCTCCGATTCCAACAGGCGTCGCAGGCCGGCCAGCCCACGGGAGACCTGCGCCTTCGCGGTGCCGACGGCGCAGCCCTGCACCTCGGCCACCTCCGAGTAACTCATTCCGATCACATGGTGGAGCACGACCGGTATGCGATGGTGCTCGGGTAACGCCGACAAGGCGGTGACCAGACGAGACCGCTCCTCCGTCGTCGCCGCGCGCTCCTCCGGACCGGGGCTGTGGTCCGGCCAGACGTCCATGGTCTCCTCCACGGGCAGTCCGGCCGTGACCGGGCGCCGTTTCCGGGTACGGACGTGGTTGCGCCACACGTTCGCCGCGATGGTCATCAACCACGCCCGTGGCCGTAGTTCACGGCGCCGTGCGGCGGAATAGCCCTGGAGGGCCGTGTAGGCGCGCAGAAACGTGTCCTGCCCCAGGTCGTCCGCCTCGGCGAAGGAGCCGGAGACTCGGTACAGGAACGCGTGCACCGCCCCGGCGTGCACCCGCACCAGCTCGGTGAAGCCGGCTTCGAGGTGCGCCGCCAGGAGTTCGGTCAGCTGCTCTGCCTTGTCGTCCATCACTGGTACAAACACCGTCCGGGCGCAGGGTGTTGCAGACAGACGGGAACGGTCATCGGCGGACGACCGGAGCGTCCAGCGCCGAGCTGCCGACCAGGACCGCCTGGTACAGGCGCCGCATCCGCGGCACGGGCTCGATCCCCAGGGTGTCACCGAGCGCCCGGCGAAGCCCCTGGAAGACGTCACCGGCGCGTTTGCGCTCGCCGGAGCGGTAGAGCGCGACCATCAGCTGAGCGTGCACGTTCTCGTGGGTGGGGTGGCGCGCGGCCAGATCACTGAGCTCGTCGACCAGCTCACGATGCTTGCCGAGCGCCAGGTCGGCCTCGATGCGCTGCTCCAGGACACCTTGCCGGGTCTCCGCCAGTTCCGCCAGATGCGGTGAGCTGAGGGGGCCCGCGCTGACGTCGGACAGCGCGGGACCGCGCCACTGCGCGAGGGCCAGGGTGAACATCTCCGACGCCGTCCGATGGTTGCCGGCGGCCGTCGCCAGGTGTCCCAGCCGGGTCAGCTCCGTGAACCGGAAGCGGTCGAAATCGGTCGTTTCGAGGGTGAGCTGGTAGCCCTGGTTCCTGGTCAGGAGCAGATGGCTGCGGTCCCTGCGGGGGCCGCGCAGGGCCTGCCGGATGTGGAGCACGTAGGTCTGGAGCGTGGACATCGCGCTCTTGGGGGGAGTCGATCCCCACAGCTCGGTGATGCAGTCGCTGGCCCGCACCATCTGCGGGGTGTGCAGCATCAGAAAGGCGAGGAGCTGGCGCGGTTTCGGCGCGCTCGGGACCAGATTTTCCTCCGTATCGGACAGCAGGAGCGGGCCGAGAATACCTGAGTTCATGAAGAGTTCCTATCCCCGTAATGTCTTCACATCTCGAACTGGCATTCTATTTTTCTCGAGCAAGGCTAAAGCGATGCCGAATCGGTGTCAATTGGAAAAGCGGGTGGTATTGAATCGGGTCGGTCGGCCGGTTTTCTTTTCTCGCTATTCGAACGCGAGACCCGCGCGTGACGACCCGGGTGCCGTGTCGGCTGCTCTGCCTCGACGTCCATCACTGGGACAAACACCGTTCGGGGACAGGGTGTTGCAGACCGGTGCGAGCGGGCGTCGAGGGACGGCCGGAGCGTGCGGTGCCGAGCTGCCCGTCCGTTGATCGGCCGGTTCCTTTTCACGGTATTCAGGAGGGCAATCGGGCGGCTATTTGATCCGCGGCCTCCGGGCCGTACGTGCACCGGATACGGGCCGTCAGCCGCTCCCGCATCAGCGGATATCCCTGTGCGTCGTTCGATTCGAGTGCGGCTGCCGCCAGGGCGCAGCCGAGCTGCGCCCCGCGCTCGGCGGACCATCCCCAGACGGCACCCGCCAGATAGCCGGCGCGGAACGCCTCGGCGGTTCCCGACGGGTCGCCCCCCTGCGCCGCGCGTACCGCCTCCACCCGGTTCGCGGGGCGTCCGCGCCGCAGGACGGCCACGCCGCGCAGCCCGCGGGTGACGACCCAGGTGCCCACCCGGTTGAGCAGCTCCGCGTCGCCCCACCCGGTGAGTTCGCGCAGCAGCGGTACGTCGAACTCGTCCGTGAAGGCGTAACGGGCCCCGTCGACCAGTCTGCGCGCCTGGCGGCCGGTGAGGCGGGACAGCCGGTCGCCGGGGTCGGCGGCGAAGGGGATGCCGAGCCGCCTGCACTCCTCGGTGTGCCGGACCATGGCCTCGATGTCCCCCGCCGCCACCACCACGAGCCCCAGCCCGCCGATGCGGCGTGCGGCCGGCAGCAGGGTGATGCGCCGGGACTCCGGCTGCGCGCCGTCGTACGACAGCCTGAGCCGGCCGTCCTCGGTGTCCCTGATCTCCACCGCCCGGGCCGTGTCCAGTTCCTCGCTGACGTGCACGAGTTCGAGGTCCACGCCGTACGACTGCAAGTCGCGGCCGTAGTCGGCGAAGTCCTTGCCGACCGCACCGGCCAGCAGCGGGCGCAGGGCGAGCCGGCCCAGTCCCACCGCGATGTTGGCGCCCGCCCCGCCCCGGCGCACATGCAGGGTCTCGGCCCGCACCGCCGCGGCGCCGCGGCCCATCGCCGTGCCGTCGGTGAGCCGGCCCGCGACGGTCAGCACCTGATCGGTCGCGATGGCACCGGTCACGGCTACACGCATGGTGATCAACTCCTAGGGAACCCGGGCCCGTCAGGAGGCGACGACGCGGCCCCGGACCAGGTGGTCCGGGGCCGCGTTCGGGCGGAGGGCTACCGCCGGGCGGCCCGGCGCAGCGCGTCGACGCGGTCGGTCCGCTCCCAGGTGAAGTCGGGCAGCTCGCGGCCGAAGTGCCCGTAGGCGGCGGTCTGGGCGTAGATGGGGCGCAGCAGGTCCAGATCCCGGATGATCGCGGCCGGACGCAGGTCGAAGACCGCCGTCACGGCCTTCTCTATGGAGGCCTGCGGCACGGTGGCGGTGCCGAAGGTCTCGACGAAGAGACCGACGGGCTCGGCCTTGCCGATGGCGTACGCGATCTGCACCTCGCAGCGGGAGGCGAGCCCCGCGGCGACGACGTTCTTGGCGACCCAGCGCATCGCGTACGCGGCCGAACGGTCGACCTTGGAGGGGTCCTTGCCGGAGAAGGCACCGCCGCCGTGGCGGGCGTAGCCGCCGTAGGTGTCGATGATGATCTTGCGGCCGGTGAGGCCGGCGTCGCCCATCGGGCCGCCAATCTCGAACCGGCCGGTGGGGTTGACCAGCAGGCGGTAGCCCTCGGTCTCCAGCTTGATGCCCTCCTGGGCCAGCTCGTCCAGGACGTGCTCGACGACGTGTTCGCGCACATCCGGGGTGAGCAGGGAGTCCAGGTCGATGTCGCTGGTGTGCTGCGACGACACGACGACCGTGTCGAGGCGCTTGGGCTTGCTGCCCAGGTACTCGATGGTGACCTGGGTCTTGCCGTCCGGGCGCAGATAGGGCACGGTCCCGTCGCGCCGCACCTCCGACAGCCGCCGCGACAGGCGGTGGGCCAGGTGGATGGGCAGCGGCATGAGGCTCGGCGTCTCGTCGCAGGCGTAACCGAACATCAGACCCTGGTCACCGGCGCCCTGGCGGGCCAGCCGGTCCTCCTCGGCGGAGGAAGCGCCGTCGACCCGCTGCTCGTAGGCGCTGTCGACGCCCTGGGCGATGTCCGGGGACTGGGCCCCGATGGACACGGACACCCCGCAGGAGGCGCCGTCGAAGCCCTTGGCGGAGGAGTCGTAGCCGATCTCCAGGACCGCCTGGCGCACGAGGGCGGGGATGTCGGCGTACGCGCTGGTGGTGACCTCGCCCGCGACATGGACCTGACCGGTGGTGATCAGGGTCTCCACCGCGACCCGGGCCGTGGGGTCCTGGGCGATGAGGGCGTCGAGGATCGTGTCGCTGATCCGGTCGGCGAGCTTGTCGGGATGGCCTTCGGTGACCGATTCCGAGGTGAAGAGCCGGGCAGACATGAGAACTCCTGGTGTCGGGACGACGAGGCGTGCGTCAGGGTGTGCGGTGACCTCTTGGGGCGTGGTGCACCCGGGAGGTGACCGCGCGCGTGTACGTGGCCGGAGCGAGCGGGTCCGCCGGTCGGCCGGGGTGCGGTCCGGCCCGCGGCGGCGCCGGGCGTGCCGTCATGCCGGTGCCTCCGTCAGCGTCTTGCCGGAGTGCCGCCCGGCGGCGCTCGTGGCGGCGGGGGCCAGGGCCAGTACCGCCCGCGCGATGGCGTCGGAGTCGCCCAGGGTCACCGAGTTCACCCCGGGCCTGATGCCGGCCGCGGTCACCCAGTGCACCGCCTCCGTCGGCACCCCGTACGCGAAGCGCCGGGGATGACTGCGGCCGTAGGCGTCGACCAGGTGGTACGGGCGCTCGGTCACCTCCAGGCCACCCGTCTCGTAACTCGTGCCGCACGCACCGGGGATGCGGAACGGACGGCACTGCCCCGTGGACAACAGCCCGCGCAGCAGCGGATCGGAGGTCCGGCGCAGGTCCGGGGCCGGCAGGCGGGCCTCGACCAGCACCCTGGCGAATACGGGGGCGCCCCCCACCCCGTCCGACTCGGCGACGAACGCTCCCGCCGTACCGTCGACACGCACCCGCATGCCCGGACCGATCAGGTCAAGGACGCCCGCCTCCACCAGCGCGATCAGCTCCTCGATGCGGGAGAAGGGCGGTCCGATCGACAGGAAGGCGTTCAGCGGGGTGTACCAGTCCTCCACCTCGTCCCGGTAGGAGGTGCCGTCCAGGCCGCCGTGGTCGATGGCCAGCCGCACCTCGTTGCGCAGGTCGCGCAGCACGTCCAGCGCCGCCTTGAGCGGCCCGCTCACATTGCCCGCCCGGGCCTCGCGCACGTCCTGGCGCAGATGCTCCAGCATCCAGCGGCGGAACTCCGCCCGGTCGGCGAACTCCAGGTCGCCGTGCGGCTGGAGGATCCGATCCCAGGTCCACCGCTCCTCGGGTGCGATGTCGTACGCGTCGAGCAACTCGTCGGCCAGCGCCGGGTCTTCGGGCAGCGAGACGAACCGCTCGACGAACTCCTCCCGTTCGGCCTCCCGGCCGCGGGCGGCCAGCAGCGCCCCGTAGTAGACGCTCTCCACCTCCCGGGTGATCAGCGGCCACAGGTCGATGCCGAAGTACACGCGCTCACCGTCCACCGCGCGCTTGCGCAGCCCCGCGACCACTTCCTCGGTCAGCACCCGCGGCTCGTGACGGCCGTGCGCGCCCTTCTCGTTGGCGCCGCGGGCGTGGTACGGGATGCCGCGCCGGGAGCCCGCGACGATGCGCGGTTCCCGGCCGGACGGGCGGTACACCAGACGCGCGCCCACGCGGTCGAAACGGCCGCCGCGCCCCAGGGTGAGCAGTGCCGTGTGGTCGAAGAAGTTCAGGCCGAGCCCGCGCAGCAGCACCGTCTCGCCGGAGCGCACGTCCGACAGGTCCAGGTCGGCCGGGTTGGACGGCAGGACGTGCAGCAGTCCGCGGGCCCGCGCGCGCTGCGAGAGCTGCCGTTCGGCCGGGGAGACGTCGATCGGCACATGGCCCTGGGAGAGAACGACCGCGTCGAGACCGTCGAGGACCTGACCGTCGGACAGGACGACCTGCTGCGCGCCGTCCTCGGGCCGCTCCCGCAGGGCGACGGCCCGGGCCTGGTGCACCCGTATCCGCAGGTGCGGCGGGGCGTTGGACACCAGCCGGGCGAAGACGTCCTCCAGGTAGCGGCCGTAGAAGGCACGGGACGGGTAGTCGTCCGGGCCCAGCCGACGGGCCTCGGCGAGCACGGCCTCGTCGTAGAGCGTCGCCCCGCCGGGCCCGTCACCGAGCGTGCGCGCCCACTCGTACAGACTGGGTCCCGGTTCCACGGGACCGTCGATCTTCACGCTGGCGTCGGTGAACACGGTCACCTGTGAGGCGACGGTGTTCATCAGCAGCACCCGCGACTGTCCGGTGCGCCACACCCGCCCGGCTCCGGGACGGTAGGGGTCGACGACGTGCACGGTGACCGCCCGGTGAGCGGACGCGGCGCGTTCGTTGGCGCACAGCCGCTCCAGTACCGACAGACCGCGCGGTCCCGCGCCGACGAGGCACAGGTCGAGGTCATCGCTGGGCATAGGTGTACTCCATGGGTGTCAGGAGAGGGCTGGGACGGAGGGGCCGCCTCATACCGGTGCGGCGACCAGCAGACTCGTCTCGAGGGCGAGCGAGTGCACGCTCTCCAGGCGCAGGCCCGCGGCGCCCAGCACGGAGCGGTAGCCGCCGAGGGTGCGCTCGCGGCCGCCCGCGGCCATCAGCAGATGCAGATCCCACAGCAGCGGCAGCACCGGAGCCGTGCCGTCGGTGGCGACGACCCGCTCCAGCACCAGCAGCCGTCCCGTGTCCGCCATGGCCTCGCGGATGTTGGCGAGGAGCGTCACACATCGTTCGTCGTCCCAGTCCTGGAGCACCCGGGACAGCAGGTACACGTCGTGGCCCGCGGGGACCTTGTCGAAGACGTCGCCCGCGATGGTCTCGTAGCGGTCGGCGCCGACGGCTGCGCTCAGGTGCCGCTCGGCCACCGGCAGCATGTGCGGAAGGTCGAACACGCAGCCCGTCAGGTGCGGATGGGCCTGGAGCACGGCCGACAGCAGCAGGCCGCTGCCGCCCGCCACGTCGACCACGGTGCGCGCCCGCGTGAAGTCGAAGGCCGCCGCGACCTCGGGGAAGAACACGTTGCCGGCGTTCATGGCCCGCAGGAACCGCGGCCCCGCGTCGGGCACCTCGCGCAGATAGGCATGGAGCGAGGTGCCGAAGGCGTGCTCGAAGCCGGAGGTGCCGGTGAGGATCGCGGGCACCACCGCACCCCAGGCGCGGTGGAACTCCTCCCCGTACAGCAACACCATGTCGCGCATGGACCGTTCACCGCCGGCGACGAGGAGCGCGCCCACGTCACCGAGCCCGTAGCCCGCCTCCTCGTCGCCGGTGAACACGCCGAGTGCCGCGAGCAGCCGCAGCAGCCGGGCGAGGCCGTCCTCGCCGGCACCCGTGAGTTCGGCCAGCGCCGGGACGGTGCCGTGTCCGGCGGCGATGTGGTCGGGCAGGGACAGGGCGGCCGCCGCGTGCAGGGCCTGGGCCCGCCAGGTGCCGGTGATCAGGTCCACCACCTGACGTGCCGCCGTCGTCTCGGTACCGGGCATGATCAGACCTTCCGTACAGGGGCGGACACGGCGAGCGCGGGGTCGCCGGTGCGGGACAGGACGCCGCGCAGGCGCTCGCGCAGCAGGCGCTTGAGGACCTTGCCGGTGACACCGACGGGGAGTTCGGAGCGCTCGGCGGCCAACAGCAGCCCGCCGAGCGGCGCCAGGCCCTCGCGGGCCAGGGCCGCGTTGCACGTCCTCAGCAGCCGGGCCGCGTCGCGCGGGGTGCCGTCGGTGAAGAGGGCGACCGCCAGGGGGCGGGAGTGACCCGGGGCGTCGGGGTCGTCGACCGCGACGACCGCCGTGTCCAGCGCCTGGGTCGCAAGCAGGACGACCTCCTCCACCGGGAGGCTGTGCACGGGTCCCTCGACGGTGTGGATCACGTCGGGGGTGCGGTCGAGGTGGTACCAGGTGCCGTCGCTGTCGCGGCGCATGATGTCACCGGTGAGGAAGTACCCGTTGACCGTGGATTCCTCGGTCAGGGCCGGCTCGTCCAGGTAGCCGGCGGTGATGCTGGGGGTCCGCACCCCGAGCCGGCCGGCCTGCCCGTCGGGCAGTTCACGGCCCTGCTCGTCGAGCACCGCCGCCTTGCGCACCACCTTGGCGGGCCGTCCGATGTGGCGTGCGTACCGGGTCGTCTCGGGGGTGTAGGCCTGTTTGAACAGCACCATCCCCATCTCCGACGACCCCAGTCCGTCGAGGTAGCGCGAGCCGTCCAGCACCTTGCCGTTCTCGGTGCGCCGGCCCAGGGCGATCAGCGGGCGGATGTGCCGCTCGTGGGAGGCGTCGCCCATGCCGTGCCAGGTGTGGATGTGCCGGGCGGCCTCGGCGCCGATCTCCTCGGTGGGCACCTCGGCCAGAGTGAGCGGGAAGGCCAGCACGGTGGTGGGGTGGAACAGGTCGACCGCCCGCGCCACGGCCTCGCCGCTCGCCTCGTCCAGGATCAGCGTCGGGATGCCGAGCAGGATCGCCAGGCTGAGGTAGCTGATGCCCGCCGAGTGGCTGTGCGGCAGTGCCGTCAGCAGCCGGTCGGAGCGCAGCGAGGGGAAGGACCACAGCCGTTCCCGCTTGCCCGCGAAGAACGAACCGTGGTGGAACACCGGGGCCTTGGGCCGCCCGGTGGTGCCCGAGGAGTGCGAGATCATGATCAGGTCCTCGGCGGTGTGCCGGTGCGGGAAGCCGGGCATCGGCCGGGGCGGCAGGGGAGCGGTGACCGCGAGCACGGCGATGTCCGCGACCACGGGCGTGCTCTTCCCGGGGGCGTCCGACGCCCAGGCGTCCGCGAGGCCCTTGAGCAGGTCGCCGTCGCCCACCAGCACCGTGGTCCGGGTGCGCAGGAAGTACTCGGCGGCCGTGGCCGGAGCCATTTTGGGGTTGCAGTGCACGGCGGCGGCACCGAGCGAGGTGATGGCGATGTGGTGGATCAGGCCGAGCAGCCCGTCGCGGGTGTGCAGGCCCACGTGCGACCCGGGCCGCACCCCGCGTCCGCGGTACCAGTGGGCGTAGCGGATCGCGGCGACGCGCACGTCGTCCAGGGACATCGCCCGGGGCTCGTCCGTCGCCCAGGTGGGGGAGGACACGTCGGGGTGGAACAGCAGCGGACGGTCCCGGTCACGGGCGATGCGCCACGCGTGCCAGAAGAAGTTCCCGGCCCCCAGGTCCCGGTCGGCGTGGAGGCGCAGGCGTTGCGCGGCGGACCTGTGTGTGCCGAACAGGAACATAGGAATACCTCACACTCCGCAGTGATGCGCCGAATTCTTCGGTCACCGGTGAGACATCGCGGCCCGTGATACCCCAGCGGTTCGGGAAAGGTTCGCTGCGGAGTCTCCAACCGGCTGCTAAAGGGCCGAGCGAAAGCCGACCAAGCGGCTGAACTAGCTCCGTTCTTCAGCGTGGGTTGCAACGATCGCAACGGTTCGATCGAGAGAAGGCTGGAGGTGGCGTCGGATGGACGACACTCTGACAACCCCGGTCGCCGTGATCGGTGGCGGTCCGGTCGGATTGACGCTCGCGCTGCTGCTGGACCGGCTGGGAGTGCCCTGCGTCGTCCTCAACTCCCAGCAGGACGTGCCCGATCAGCCGCGTGGCAGCACCCACAACGCGCGGACCATGGAGCACTACCGCACGCTCGGCCTGGCCGAGCGGATCCGCGGACTCGGTCTGCCCGCGGAGCACTCGGCCGGTATCTCCTTCTTCACCCGCTACAACGCGCACGAACTGGCGCTGCTGCCCTGGCCGGGCAGCGGCGAGGTGCTGCGCCGACGGGCCGCGGCCGACCGTACGGACCCGTCCCCCGAACCGATGCACCGGGCGAACCAGATGTACGTCGAGCGGCTGCTGCTCGATCACGCCCGCACCAGGCCGCGCCTCACCTTGTGTTACGGCTGGACGGTCACCGAGCTGCGCGAGAGCGCGGAGCACGTCGACGTCGTGGCCGAACGCGACGGCGCCCGGCGCACGTTCCGGGCGGAGTTCGTCGCGGGATGCGACGGCGGGCACAGCCTGGTCCGCCGTCACCTCGGCATCCGGTACGTGGGAGAGGGCACCCTCGACCAGGACATCCTCGGGCGCCGTTCCACCGCCGCCCATCTGCGGGTGCCCACGCTGTACCGGGACTTCCTGCGCGGCAGCGGCGCCTGGAGCAACTGGGTCGTCAACTCCGAGCTCGCGCTGAACCTGATCGCGCTCGACGGCGTGGACGAGTTCTTCCTGCTCACCAGCTCCGTCGACCCGGACACGGCGACCGACGCCGACCTGGTGCGGCTGGTGCAGCGGGCGGCCGGGGAACCCCTGCCGGTCGAGGTGCTCAGCCACCGGCCCTGGACCGCGGGCGCGGCCCTGGTCGCCGAGTCGTTCGGCACGGGCCGTGTCCGGCTCGCAGGTGACGCGGCGCACCTGTTCACGCCCAACGGCGGCTTCGGCATGAACACCGGTGTCGACGACGCCGCCAACCTCGCCTGGAAACTCGCGGCGGCCGTGCAGGGCTGGGCGGGCCCGGATCTCCTGGAGAGCTACGGAATCGAGCGCCGGCCGATCGCCCTGCGCAACACCGCGGCGGCCCGCACCCTCGGCCAGGGCCTCGGCGCCGTGGACCGGCCCGCCTGGCTGGAGGCGGACTCCGCCGCGGGCGAGGCCGCCCGGGCCAGGACCGGCGCGCAACTCGCCGAGTACGGGATGCGCACCCTGGACACCCTCGGGGTGCAGCTGGGTGCCCGCTACGACGGCTCCCCGGTCGTCGCCGGGGACGGGTCCGGGCCGGTGCCCGACTCCTTCGCCGCGTACACGCCCTCGGCCGTGCCGGGCGGCCGTGCACCCCATCTGTGGCTCGACGACCGCCGTACGGACGGCAGTTCGCTGTTCGACCGGTTCGGCCCCGGGTTCACGCTGCTGCGGCTCGGCCCGCGTCCGCCGTACACCGGACGGATCGAGGCCGCGGCCCGGGCCCGGGGCGTGCCGCTGCGGACCCTGACGCTCGACGATCCGCTCGCGCGTGAGCTGTACGAGCGTGATCTGGTGCTGATCCGCCCCGACCAGCACGTCGCCTGGCGGACCGACCGGGAGCCCGGCGACCCCGGTGCGCTCCTGGCGCTGGTCACCGGCGGGTCGCGGGAGACGGCGGTGAGACCGGCACCGGCCACCGCCCGCGGGCGGTGGTAGCCGAGCCCAATCCAGGTCCCCGAGCCGGGACCGGAAGAGCCTGAGCGACGGTAAAATCCGCGCGGATCGGGACGTTTGGCCGGGTCTACCAGAGGGACGACCACCGCTGGTCCGGTCGGGCGACGATGGGGGAGTCACATGGAGTTTCGCGTTCTCGGCCCGCTGAGTGTGTGCGACGACGAGGGTCGCCACAGAACCCCGACCGCGCCGAAACAGCGGCAACTGCTCTCGCTCCTCGCGCTCAACGCCAACCACGTCGTGTCGGTGGCGCAGATAGTCGAGGAGATATGGGAGTACCGGCCGCCGTCGAGCGCGGTCGCGGCGGTGCACACGTACGTCATGCAGTTACGCCGCTCCCTGGACGGAGCTCGGCGTGGCCCGGACCGCCGCCCCGGCCGACTGGAGACCCGCGACCAGGGTTACGTGCTGAAGCTGACCGCCGGGGAACTGGATCTGGACCGCTACGAGCAGCAGGTGCGGACCGCGCGCGCCACGCTGGAGGTGGGCGAATACGCGGAGGCCGCCGGGCAGTTGCGCGCCGCCGAGACGATGTGGACGGGACCGATGCTCGTCGACGTGCCCACCGGCCCGCTGCTCAGGGCCGCCATCGAGGTCGTCGAGCGCGACCGGCTCGACGCGGTTCCCCAACGGCTGGGCGCCGAGCTGTGTCTGGGGCGGCACCACGAGATCCTCGGTGAACTCACCGCGCTGGTGCACCAGTACGGTACGCACGAGGACCTCGTCGCACACCTCATGCTCGCCCTGTACCGGTCGGGCCGGCAGGCGGACGCGCTGATGGCCTACCACCGGCTGCGGGCCCGGCTGCGGGAGGAACTCGGCACCAAGCCGTCGGCGCGGCTGGAACGCCTGCACACCCACATGCTGTCCGGACACCCCCGGCTGGAGCCGCCCTCAAGCACGCGCTGCCGGCAGTCGCTCAACCTGCTGGCCGAGCGCGCCGGTTCCGCCCCGCGCGACCCGGTCCACGACGACGGGTTGGTCAGGATCTGACGTCCGCGCGGCCGGGACGGCCGGGGCGAGACCGGCGGAGGCGGCCGGGGCGACCGGCGCGAGACCGGCCGGGGTGGGACCGGTGGCGGAAGCCGGGGCGAGAGCGGCCGGGGTGACCGACGCGCGACCGGCCGGGGCGTGCGGGTGGCGGCCGGGCAGCCAGACCAGGGCGCCCACCAGCGCAGGACCCATCAGCAGGGCCGCCGCCCCTGTCTCTTATA
>NZ_VJZD01000019.1 GCF_009377175.1 Streptomyces adustus | reverse complement strand
GGGTGGGCGTGCTTCCGGTGGAGCCCGCCGCGAGCACCGTCAAGGTCGCGCTCTCTCCGCAGAACGTCGTGCCGCGGAACGGTGTCGGCCCCTGGTTGACGAATACGCAGGACTTCACGCTGGCCTTTCCGGTGGGCGTGTCCTTGCGGTACGTCACCCGGACCCTGGCGACCGTGCTGCTGTGCGCGGCAAGGGAGGCGTCCTTGCCGATCACGTCGAATCCGTACACATCGGCCTCGGCGTCCGAGGTGACCGGCGTGAGGGTCTTCCAGGTCCCGGAGCGCAGCACCTGCACGGAGGCGTACTTGTTGGTGATCAGTGTGTCGGTGACGTTCTCGTACTCCGAAGGGGTGGGGTTGGTCACCGTGGCCTCGAAACTGACGGCAGGGCCGCCGGCGGTCACGGTCGCCGGGACCCCGGACAGCGCGGTGCTGAGGCCGTCGACCTTGATGGTGTCGTCGTCGGTGTCGGAGGCCGCTCCGGAGGCGCCGTGGGAGACGAGCGTGGTCAGCTTCAGCTGCTGGGTCCCGCCGTCGCTGTCGCCGTTGTGCGGCGTGCCCATGGGCACCCCGATGCGCAGCTGCACGGTGCGGGACTGGCCCGCGGCGAGCGGGAAGGTCTCAGGAATCTCCCCGGAGAACTTCCCGTCCGCGTACGTCAGCGGCACCGTCTTCCACTCCGTGCCGCTGAGCTGGTACTGGAGGCTGACGGCGTTCGACGGCAGACCGGCTCCACCGTCGATCCGGTAGATCAGCCGTGTCGATGAGGCGTCGTAGGAGCCGGTGTTGGAGACCTTGGTGGTGAAGGCGACCGGCAGGCCGGCCAGTCCGACCTCCGTCGGCGCGGCCGTGGCGACCGCCAGCGTGGGCGGCTGCGACTCGTCCGCGAAAGCGGCGGGCGCGAGGCCCAATCCTGCGGCGGCCAGCAACAGGGCAGTCCCCGAAATGGCGACCGACGTACGGGCCTTGCGTGCAAACGTGTTCAACGTGTCCCCCGGGTACGTGTGTTGCGCGGTGTCGCCGCGCTCGGTCCTCAGGCAATGTGCCGTGGTCAGGCCATGTGCCGTCGTCATGCGCAGTTAGACCCACCGGCCCGGCAGCCAGTTGTGCCTCGTAGTGTGACAGTTCTGTCACCACAGGACTTGGGCAGCCCCTCTTGCGCCGCCGGCGAGGTCCTGGTCGCGGCGGGCGAGGACGGTCGGCGCTGCGACCGGCTGCCGGGAGAGAAGGCTTACTGATCGTTTCGGAATGACGTGCGGAGTCGCCTGAGGCAGATGATGGTGGAGGCGAGTTCGAGGAGGCCTTGACGGAGGTCGGCGCGGCGTTCGTAGCGGGTCCGGAGTCGTTTGAACTGGTGGAGCCAGGCGAAGGTGCGCTCGACGACCCGGCGGGTTTTGCCCAGGCCGGAGCCGTGGGCAATGCCGCGGCGGGCGATGAGGGGTTTGATGCCGCGCTGCCACAGCAGTCGGCGGTACTTGTCGTAGTCGTAGCCGCGGTCGGCAAACAGCCGCTTGGGCTTGCTGCGTGGACGTCCCCGAAGTCCCCGTATGCGCGCGATCGCATCCAGCAACGGGAGCAACTGCGTACCGTCATGCCGGTTCCCGCCCGTCACGGACACCGCCAGCGGGGTTCCGTGCCGGTCGACGATCAGGTGGTGTTTGGAGCCGGGGCGGCCACGGTCGACCGGCGACGGCCCGACGTGGTCCCCCGTTGAGGGCCCTGACGTGGGAGCCGTCGATCGCGCAGTCGCCCATCTCCAACAGACCCGCCTTGCGCAGTTCGGCAAGAAGTCCCGCATGCAGCTGGGGCCAGACGCCGGCTTCGGTCCACTCCCGCAGGCGCCGCCAGGCCGTAACTCCCGAGCAGCCCGCCACCAAAGCGGGAACATCCCGCCAGGCCACACCCTTGCAGGCAGCCTGCTCCGTGGACCTGGTAGGACTAGGTACCAATTTCGCCGCGCCGACTGGTGATCCGGTGCGAACGGATCAGGCTGAGCACATCCCCTAGCCGTTGAAGCGGGGTGATCGCCGCTCTCATGGCCACACCAGTCAACCGCCGTTTACGCAGTAATAGCTTCGCAGGTCAGGGCGCTGGATGAGGTCATCCCGTTGACTGTGGCGTCGCCCCTCGCCGTGCGTGCTCGGTTCGGCCTACGGCGCCATCGGCAGGGAGCATCCCAGCAGGAGGCGACTTCTGCGCGGCCGGCTCACGCGCCCGGTGATTCCTCCCGCTCTGCGGGGGCGGGTCCCTTCGGGACCGGGAGGTGGCCGTGCAACAGGAGGCTGACAAGCTGGCCCACCACCGCCTCGCCCGGCGGTATGCGGTTCACCGCGGCCAGGTACACGACGGTTCCGGAGTAGACGTCGACCATCAGTGAGGTATCGGTGTCCGGCGGCAACCGGCCTTCGAGGCGGGCCCGCTCCAGCAGCTTCACGACCGACGTGCGGCGGGGTTCGATGAGCTCGGCGAAGGCTCCGGTGCCGGTGGGATCCTCGATCACGTCGGCGAGCAGCGCCGGGAGGATCAGGCAAGTGGGCATGGCGGAGACGAGCTCGATAGTGAGACGGACGGCCGTGCGGAGGTCGGCTTCAAGGTCGCCGGTCTCGTGGATGGGAGGCAGGGGGACTTCCCCACTGAGGGCCTCGATCACGAGTGCGGCCTTGTTCGGCCACCACCGATAGATGGTGGCCTTGCTGACTCCAGCCCGCCGGGCGATGCCTTCGAAGGTCAGCCGCTGGTATCCGACCTCGCCGAGGAGATCTTTCGTGGCTCGGAGCACGGCTTCGTGAGATTCCCGGCGACGTCGACGCGAGTCAGGCGCGATGTGGTCGGGCTGGGCGGCGTACTCAGGAGCCAAAGCGCTCCGGCGGCCGTCCTGCCGCCTTGGAGTGTCCACCGCATGTCTCCCTTGTGAGCCACTGGCACCCTCGTTGATTTTGCCCTGAAAGTGGCCCCATATTGGCGAAACGGTGCGTTTCGTACTGTATGCTCCATCTTGTACTCAATAGTAAGATCCGCAAGCCTGCTTGGAAAATGCTGGGACGTGGTTCAGCAGGTCCGGCGGGTGGATCACCACGCGTCAGACCCGCATGCAGGATCTGGCGCCTACGGGCGTTCCCCCTGAGCGCCCGAGATCCCTGTTGCGACCCCCGGAAGGGGGACATCGTGCGCGCAAATACGAGCAGGATGCGGCGGATGGCCGCTGTGATCTGCACGGCACCCATCTTTGCCATCGCGGCCGGCGCCGGCGCTGCCAGCGCGGCCGCTTTCCCCTAGTCGTCCCATGTCGCTTCGGCTCCCTCCCACGACAGCAAGGGCCTGGGAGATCGCTGCTTCTACGGTGGCGGCCGGGGCTGGGGCTGGGGAGACCGCGGCGGTGGCGGGTACGGCGGTGGTGACCACGGCGGTGGCGGGTACGGCTACTGACGCTCCAGCGCAGCGAGCTCGCGATCAACGTTCGGCAGTTTCGTGAGTGCCGAATCCGGATGCCCAGACACCTCGGGCATCCGGACCCGTCTGAAGCGACAGGCCTCCGATACGACTGATAGTCGGGGCGGTGGGTAGCGGTGAGGATCGTGTGCGTCGGTGCAGGGCCTGCGGGGCTGTACTTTGCCATCTCGGCCAAGTTGCGCGATGCCGGGCACGAGATCACGGTGTACGACCGTGACCCGCCCGCGGCCACCTACGGCTGGGGTGTCGTGTACTGGGACGACCTGTTGGACGTCCTCTATCGCAACGATCCGGAAAGCGCGCGGGAGGTCACCGCCAGGTCCGTGCTGTGGCAGGACCAGGAGGTACGTGTGCACGGCTCGGGCGGCGAGCAGACGGCGCACTTCGGGGGTTACGGATACAGCATCAGCCGATCTGCACTGCTCGACGTCCTGACCCGGCGTGCCTCGCAGCTCGGCGTCGACGTCCAGTATGGTCATCGCGTTGCAGATCACTCGACGCTTCCAGAAGCGGACCTTCTCGTTGCCGCCGACGGTGCGAACAGCGGGATCAGGGGACAGAGCGCAGCGTTCGGGACTCGCATTGACGTCGGCCTCAATCCCTACATCTGGCTCGGCACGGACCAGGCGTTCCGCAGCTTCGTGTTCAGCTTCGAGCAGACGTCCGCCGGATGGATCTGGTTTCACGCCTACCCCTCGATCGCGGGAATCAGCACCTGCATCGTCGAATGCTCACCGCAGACCTGGCACAGTCTGGGACTCGACGTGCTCGGCCGCGACCAGGGAGTGCGACTGCTGGAGGACACCTTCAAGCGCGCACTCGACGGCCACCGCTTGATCAGTCGATCACGGGGCGCGCCGGCGCACTGGCAGCGCTTCGCGCACGTGACCAACGAGACCTGGTACCACGGCACGACGGTGCTCGTCGGCGACGCTGCCCACACCACCCACTTCACGCTGGGGTCGGGCACCAGACTGGCGATCATCGACGCGGTCGTTCTCGCACACAGCCTGCAGAAATACCTTGCCGTGGAGGACGCCTTGCGGGAGTACGACCGCCATCGCCGCGTGGAACTCCATCCGGTGCAGGCGGCCTCGCGTACGAGCATGGCGTGGTTCGAGCACTTGGACCAGTACATCGACCGCGACGCTGTGGCGTTCGCGCACGCCATGTCGGTACGCCACCGCAGCCAGAGCCCCTGGCACCACCAACTCCACATTGCCACCCAGATCGCTGCCGTACGCACGGCACGGCGCGCCTTTGCCACTGGCCGACGTTGGTACCTCGCCCGCCGACGAGGCGACGGGGAAGACGCCCAGTCACGTCGAACTGGCCGACTACCGTGCCCGCCCGGACTTGATCAGCCGGGAAACCGTGACGGGTAGACAGCGGGGGCATGGGCCTTCGACGCCACCTTGCAGATCTCCTGCCGACGCGGTCCTGCGCGACGACGTAGCCATGATGGTGAGTCAATCCTTGCTCATGCGGTAATAAATTCGCTGTTCAGGAGCTAGATGGAGGGTTTTGTGCACCCGTTCGCATCTCGCGCCATGAATTCTCGGTACGGCCAGCGGCAACATCGAGACGGAGATCCTTCCCGCAGGCGGCGCGGCTTCTTCGCGGTCGACTGCTACCGACGCTTGGCTGCGCAAGACGTCAACCGCGTCGAGGGCGTCGATGTATCCGATCACAAGATCACGCGCTGCCGCCGCGTCCGGTTTTACGGATCAGAAGGCGCCGCGCCCCAGCCGTGCCCGATCGTCCGGGAACCAGGGGGGAACCACAGCGGCTGACGGAGAGCACACACGGGTAACGGCCCCTGACCGATTCACCTGGTCAGGGGCCGTTCTCACTGCTCATCAAGCGGAGGTGGTGGGGTTCGAACCCACGGTGACATCGCTGCCACGACGGTTTTCGGGACCGCTCATGGCCTCCCACGGAGACGCCGAGACCGGCGAGGTACTCTCCCGGCGGAGGGGTGCCATGACTGAGTTGATCGTGCTGGCCTGCGGATGCTTGATGGTGTTCCTGGGGGCGTTGACCTTGAACGGTCAGCTGGGAGCGCATCGCGGCGATCCCCGGAAGGTTGGTTGGGGCCTCATTCTGATGGGTTCCGCTTTTGTCCTGGACGGACTGCCGAGACTGGTCGGATGGTCCTACGCGGTGGGCTCGGACCTCGCCGGCGTAGCCATGATTCTCGCCGTGCTCGGCGGCGTGCTTCAGTTCCTCGGTGGACCCACGCCACTGGCAGCCCGGTTCGCGATGTCGCTGGCTGACGCCAACAAGCCCGAACCGCAACCGACGACGGCGAACGGCAGCGGTGTGCCAGTCGAGGAAGGGCAAGGCCCCGCCCTTGGCGATGACGACCCACGACCGACCTGATAAGGAAGCTGATCAAGCGCAAAGCGTCCGGGTACAGCCCGGGTCAGTCTTCGGCGTCGTGGTAGTAGACCGTGATCCAGGTGGCGAACGCCTGTTGACGTGCTCCCTGGCCTAAAGTCCAGGGATTCCGGCCTGGGTCGTCTGACCCTTCCGGGGGCTTCCTGCTTCAACGCGCTGTGCGGGCACGTGTGCCCGTCTTACCGGCGCTCCACAGGCGTTTGGCGTCTCCACCCGTCCGGTGGCGACGATGCGGCGTCCTTCGAGGAGGATGTTGCGGGCTGCGTTGTGGTCGCGGTCGTGCACGGTGCCGCAGGCGCTGCACGTCCATTCCCGGACGTGCAGGGGCTTGGGGCCGTCCCTGAATCCGCAGGCCGAGCAGACCTGGGAGGACGGGAAGACGCGGTCCACCTTGGCGAAGGTGCGGCCGTGCAGAGCCGCCTTGTACTGCAGCATGCCGACGAACGCGGACCATCCCGCATCGTGCACGGACTTGGCGAGCCGGGTACGCGCGAGAGCGGACACCGTGAGGTCTTCCACGTACACCGCTTGGCTGTCGCGGATGATCTGTGTGGATGCCTTGTGGTGGAAGTCCCGGCGCCGGTCGGCCACCTTGGCGTGCTGGCGTGCGACCTTGATACGGGCCTTGGCCCGGTTATTGGATCCCTTGGTCTTGCGGGACAGTTCCCGCTGAAGGCGCTTGAGTTTCTTCTCGGCCCGGCGCAGGAAGCGGGGGCTGTCGATTCTGCTGCCGTCGGACAGGACCGCGAAGGCGGACAGGCCGAGGTCGATACCGGCGTCGCTCTCCACGCCGGGGAGGATGTCCGGTTCGGTGTCCACGACGAAGCTGAGGAAGTACCGGCCGCAGCTGTCCTTGGTGACGGTCAGGGACGTGGGTGCGGCCGGAAGCTGGCGGGACCATTTGGCCTTGAGGTTGCCGACCTTGGCCACGTACACCGTGCCGTCGTCCTGGAGGGAGAAGGCGTTGGTGTTCAGGCGGATCGACTGCCGGGTGTCCTTCTTCGACTTGTAGCGGGGAGGGCCGGCCTTGCGGCCCTGCCGCTTGCCCTTGAGGCTGTCGAAGAAGTTCTTGTAGGCGGCATCCAGGTCCCGCAGAGACTGTTGCAGGACGACCGCCGACACGTCGGCGAGCCAAACGCGTTCGGCGGTGCGCTTGGCCTGGGTGATGCGAAGCCGGGACAGCTCGGCCGACTTCACATACGGCAGCCCCGCCGCGTGCGCTTCCTTGCGATCACGCAGGCAGTCGTTCCACACCACCCGCGCGCACCCGAACGCCTGGGCCAGCGCACGGCGCTGGCTGGCATCCGGGTAGGCCCGGTAGTTGTAGCGAAGCTGCACACCCAAGACCCTACGACGATGAATCTCACTGGTGGGCAGAACGATTGCAGACGTGGCAGGCATGTCGTTTCGGCGATGCACGTGCACTTGGTCCTCGTGACGAAGTACCGGCGCAGGGTGTTCAACGACGAGATGCTGACACGCTGCGAAGAGATCATGCGCAAGGTCTGCGAGGACTTCGAAGCGGAGCTGAAGGAGTTCAACGGCGAACGCGATCACGTCCACCTCCTCGTGCACTACCCGCCCAAGGCCGCCGTCTCCAAGCTGGTCAACAGCCTCAAGGGCGTCTCCGCCCGCCGGATACGGCAGAAGTTCACCGGCCGAATCAACCGCGCCATCATGCACGGGCAGTGCCCACCACTGTGAAAGCCTGCGACGATGCCGACCACCGGTGACTGGACAGCCGATGCCGGAAAGCCGCCAGCATCGATCCACGGCAGTCGTCCGCGTACCAAGTGTCCCGTTGATCACTTTTGGGCGATTCGCAGCGTCGACTGATAGCGGCCGGGAGTCTGGCCGACGACCTCGGTGAAGGCGTCGATGAAGCTGGAGGGGTTGGACCACCCGCACGCCACCGAGGTCTCGGTCACCGACATCCCGCCGGTGAGGTGAGCCAGGGCAAGGTGGATGCGCAAGGTGGATGCGCAAGGTGGTGCGCCAGCGGTGGAAGCTCATGCTCAGCTCCGAGTGGAACAGACGACTCAGCGTGCGCTCGCTGGCCCCGACCATCCGGCCCAGCTCTGCCAGGGTGGCGGGCCGCGCCGGATCCTCGTGCAGGAGATCCGTGGCGGCGCGCAGCCGGTCGTCCACGGGCTCGGGCAGGTGCAGAGACGTCTCCGCGGTGTCGGCGAGCTCGTCCACGATCACGGCCAGCAGCCGCCGGTGCGCCCCGGGCCGCCTTTCCGGCCGGTCGGTCAGTGCCAGGAGCGTCTCGCGCAACAGGGGGCTGACCGCGAAGACGCTGGGGTGCTGCACGAACTCGCCGCACAGGTCGAGAGGTACGGTCACGAGGCGCACGTCGGTGTGGCCGTAGAAGCGGTGGGAGTGGGCGAAGCGCGGCGGTGTCCAGGTGACGCGGTCGGCGGGGGCGACCCAGGTTCCCCGCTCGGTCGCGGTGGCCAGCGCGCCGGCGGCGGCGTAGACGAGCTGCCCGTGCAGGTGCGAGTGGGGGGCGAGCTGGAAGCCGTGGGGCAGCCAGGCCCCGCCCTGGAGAATCGGCTCTTCCGGTCCGGCGGAGGCGGCCGAAGAGTGGCTGGCTGAGGACATCGGGCGTCAGGCTACCGGTGATCAAGGTCCCTGCGGCAGGTCGGCATCGGTCCCTTCCGGGTCCTTGGGCGGCTTCTGTCACCCGCGCCAGCGGTGCCATGGTGGTCGCCATCGGCGCCTTCCTGCTGCTGGAACGCCTGGTGGGCTGAGAAACCCGTCCCGGTCCAGTGATCCTTCGCCCGGTCCTGGTATCGCCCATGCAGCCCGTTGACGAACGTCTCCACAAAGCGATGCAAGCGATGCATGTCGTCATCGCCGTCGCGCTCGACTTCGGCGAGCGACCGCACCCGGAGCGTGGGACGAACGGCCGGTTCTTGAGGAGTTCGCATCCTCGCGAGCACCTCTGCCTCGCTCGGGCGTCGGCGCGCATCGATCTGGCCTGTCACCGGACAGCCGGCACCAGCACCGATGAGGGCGGGCACGAGAAGCCGGACCGCGAGGCACGGCACGCGGGCGTACGCGGGACGCCGCGTCTGGCCGGGCGCGCTCAGGCCTACGAGGACTTCACACACGGCTCGCCGGCCGAGAAGCACGGCCCAGCCCGTAGAGAAGGACGAAGGAACCGACCCACCACCCTTCCATCGACAGGCGTGCCGGGATCTTCCCTGGCGGCCAGGGGTCTCGTCCCTGGAACCGCGGTGGTCCCGAAACTGTGGATGTTCCGAAACCTACGTATCGTGGCACTGGACACCGTCGTTGATCGACGTGGCTCCGCGTTGCTTTCCGGCTGCCTGCGCCCGACTCCGCGTGCGGCACACAGAAGGCGGTTTCCCCCATGAGCGCCCTCGAAGAGAAGAACAAGGCTGTCGTCCTCGACGCTTTCGATACTTTGTTCAACAAGCGGGACTACGCCGCGGCCGAACGTTTCTGGTCTCCCGGCTACATCCAGCACAGCGCCCATATCGCACCCGGGCGGGAGGGGCTCTTCGACCTCGTCAGGAGCCTCCCGCCGGACCTGAGACACGAGTACGAGCTGGTCATGGCCCAGGGCGACATGGTCATGGTGCGCGGCCGCTTCTCGGGGCACGCTCAGGCCGCCCCGTGGATCGCCGTCGACTTCCTCCGCATCCAGGACGGTGTCCTGGCGGAGCACTGGGACGTCATCGAACAGGAAGCCACTCGCGAACAGTCCCTGAGCCATCTGCCGATGTACGGCGACCACTTCCCCGAGGAGCGCTGAGATGAGTGCGTATCGAGTCGCGCAGGTCACCACCCCGAACGGCACGTTCGAAATCGCCGAGCGAGAGACGTCGCAGCTGGGACCCCGCCAGGTCAGGATCGCCGTGGAGGCGTGCGGCGTCTGCCACAGCGATGCGATCTTCGTGAGCAACGGGCTGCCGGGCCTGTCGTTCCCCGAGGTGCCCGGGCACGAGATCGCCGGCCGCATCGAGGAACTGGGCGCAGCCGCTCAGGACCAGGGATGGCAGGTCGGCGACCGGGTCGCGGTCGGCTGGTTCGGCGGGAGCTGCGGGCACTGCAAGCCCTGCCGTGAGGGTGATTTCATCGTGTGCCGGAGCCTTCAGGTCCCGGGATGGACGTACGACGGGGGATTCGCCGAGAAGGTCGTCGCGCCCGTGGACGCGCTCGCCCGGATCCCCGACGCGCTGTCGGCGGTCGACGCGGGGCCGATGGCCTGCGCGGGCGTGACGGTCTTCAACGGGCTCCGGCGCAGCGCCGCGCGGCCGGGAGATCTGGTCGCGGTGCTCGGCCTCGGTGGCCTGGGACACCTGGGCGTGCAGTACGCGGCCGCGATGGGCTTCGAGACCGTGGGAATCGCGCGCGGCGCCGAGAAGGCCGACTTCGCCAAGCAGCTCGGCGCCCACCACTACATCGACAGCACCTCCGGCACTCCGACCGCCGAGGCGCTTCAGTCCCTCGGCGGCGCCAGGGTCGTCCTGGCCACCGCGGGCAACTCCGAGGCGATCACCTCCGCCGTGTCCGGCCTGGCCCCCCGGGGTGAGCTCGTGGTCATCGGAGCCGACACCGAGCCGCTCGGGGTCACCCCGGCCCAGCTCCTGCTGAGCGGCTACGTCGTCCGGGGCCACCCGTCCGGCACCTCACAGGACGTGGAGGACACCATGGCCTTCAGCGCCCTGCACAACATCCGCCCGATGACCGAGACCGTGCCGCTGGACCGCGCGGACGAGGCTTACCGGAAGATGCTCGCCGGCAAGGCCCGCTTCCGGATGGTCCTCACCGTCGGCTGACGCCCGGACCGACTCCTCACGGCCGCGGCCTTCCCGATCGGGCGGTGGAGCACGCCCGATCGGGACATGAGGGGCTGAAATCGAAGACGATGGCACCTTCAAGCAGCCGCGTCAGCCAAGCAGCCGCGTGAGCCGTGCCACGTCGGCCGTGCTCAGGCTGTCAGGCCCTCGATGGCCACGGGAAGGTGGCGCGGGCCGCGCAGCACGGCGTTGGCACGGTACGGCGGCGGGTCCTCCAGCAGCCGGGAGAACGTGACGCGGCGGAAGAGTTCGGGCACCGCCACATGGAGTTCCATGCGGGCGAGAGGGGCGCCGAAGCAGTAGTGGATGCCGGTGTAGAAGCCGAGGTGCTCGTTGTCCTCGCGGTCGGGATCGAACCGGTCGGGGTCCTCGAAGCGCCGGGGATCGCGGTTGGCCGCGGCCAGCATGAGCCAGACCGGAGAGCCCTCGGGGATCGTGGTGTCGGCGACGTCGATGTCGGCCAGTGCGGTGGTCCACGGCACGAACTGGACCGGAGGCTCGTACCGCAGCACTTCCTCGATGAGCGGGACGGCCAGGCTCGGGTCCTTCTGGAACCGTTCGAGGACGTCGGGGTGGCGCAGCAGGGTGAGGGTCGTGTTGGTGATGGCGTTGACGGTGGTCTCGTGGCCGGCGACCAGGAGCAGCACCGCGGTGGCTTCCAGGTCTGCCGGTGTCATCTCGGGGGCGAGCGCGCTGAGTATCCCCGGCCCGGGCCGGCGGCGCTTGGTCTCGATCAGATCGGCCAGGTAGGCACCCATGTCCTGGCGGGCCCGCTGCGCCTTTCCCTGGCCGTCCTCCCCGGCCTGGGGATCGAGTGACGACGCCAGGGCGTCGGCCCAGCCGTGGAAGCGTGGTTCGTCCTCGCGCGGCACGCCGAGGACCTTGCAGATGGCGGTGACGGGAAGGGGGTACGCGAAGTCCTCCACGATGTCGACCTGGTCCTTGCCCTCGAAGGCGTCGAGCAGCTCGGTGACGACCTCGGCCAGCCCTCCGCGCAGGCCGTCGAGGAACCTGGGGCTGTGCGGCGGGCCGAACGGCCGGTTGATCGTGTCGCGCAGCCGGTCGTGGACGGGCGGGTCGGTGAAGATGAAGCTGGGCGGCAGGCCGGACTCCACCGGTTGCCCGACACGGGTGTAGCCGGGTGGGCGGTTGCTCGTGTCGTTGCTCAGCCGCGGGTCGTTGGCCAGGCTCCGCACCTCGTAGTAGGTGCTGACCAGATAGGTGCCGTCGTCCTCCCGCCTGACCGGTTGCTCGCGCAGTTCAGCGAAGAGCGGATAGGGATCGGCCCGATTGGCGTAGTCGGTGATCTGCGCGGCGATGGTGCCGGACGTCATGGTGACTCCTGGGGGCTCCGGGCGGTGCAGGGCCGGTGGTCAGGCATGCGACGGTACGAAGGTGACACGCCGCTCGCTCGGTGAGTGGCCCGTGAGCGTGACGGTGGGCCCGTGGGTGGGCAGATGCGGGTCGGGGAAGGCCGGGTCGATCGGGTGCAGTGTCTCGGTCCGGCGGTCGACCGCGCGGTACTCCGGCGGGAAGGGCGCGCCTGACGCGATCTGCTGTCCGTAGAAACCCAGCCACTTGGCTCGGTCGAAGGACGCTGCGGCGATGACGCGGCCGCGGTACCCGTACACCGCGACGAACCGCGCCTCGTCGAGGGCTCCTTGAGCGACGACCAGTTGGTCGCCCAGCGGGGGAACACCCACCGACTTGATGTTGACACCGAACTGGGTGGACCAGAACATCGGCAGCCACAGGTGCGGACGGCGGTCCGGGCCCGCGCAGATCATGTTGTGGGCGGCGATCTCGGCCTGTTCGACCGCGTTGCCCCAGTGCTCCAGTGCCAGGAACTGGTAGTCGAACAACGGGTGAGGGCTGCGGGCGACGTCACCGGCGGCGTAGATGTCGTCGGTGACGATGCCGTTGACGTCGAACACGCGGCATCCTGCGTCGCACGCGATGCCCCGGGGTCCTGCGGCCACCCCCGAGCCGGCGAGCCATTCGGTGTTCCGCATGGCCCCGAGGGAGACGACCGCCACTTCCACCTCGATCGCCGAACCGTCGGACAGATGGGCACGCTTGAGTCGTCCCATGTCGTCGCCCTCGAGGGCGGTGACGCTGATTCCGCAGCGCAGGTCGACTCCGTGCTTGCGTTGCAGTCGGTCCGCGACCGCGCCGATCACTCCGCCGAGCGCGCCCACCAGCGGTGCGGGCCCACGTTCGGCGACCGTGACCTCAAGCCCCAACTCCCGGCAGGCGGAGGCGACTTCCGAGCCCGTGAAACCGGCGCCGATCACCAGCACCCGGGACACTCCCCCGGTCAGCTTGCGGTGCAGGCGCGCGGAGTCGTCGCGGGTACGCAGCACGAACACCCCGTCCAGTGCGGCCTCTTCCGGGTGGAACCAGGGCCGCGCTCTGGTGCCGGTGGTGATCAGCAGGCGGTCGTAGGGGACGGTGTCGCCGTTCGTCAGGCGCACTTGCCTGGTGTCCCGGTCCAGGCTCTCGGCGGCGACGCCCAGACGCCATTCGGCGTCGATGTCGCGTCGCCGCGGAAGCGCGGTGTCCTCGGGTCGTGCCCGTCCGAGCAGCGCCTGCTTGGACAGCGGCGGCCGGTCGTAGGGTTCGTACGGCTCGTCGCCGATCATGGTCAGTGATCCGGCGAAGCCCTGCTCGCGCAAGGTCTCCGCCGCGCGCAGACCGGCCAGCGAGGCACCGACCACGACGATGCGGCCCTGGCGCCGCAGGACCTCGACGTCCGTGTCAGCGGACATGGGGCTCCACCCGCTTCGTCGCTTCGTCGGAGTAGTCGACGAGGATGGCCTGGACCGGGCAGGCTGCGGCGGCCTTCTCCACGCGGTCACGCTGTGCTTCGTCGAAGCGAGGGGAGAACAGCAGTGCCTCTTCGCCGTGGAGGGCGAAGACGTCCGGGGCGAGGAAGACGCACTGGGCGAACCCCTGGCACCGGTTGAGATCGACGACAAGCCTCATTGGAACCCGCTCCCTGCACGGGCCGCGGTGGCCGAGCCCCGCAGCCGTCTGCGCTCGGTCCATGTGGTCGCCATGTGGTCGGTAGGCAGGCCTCGTTATCAGCTTCGAACTTCCGCCCGGGTCTCGCAAGGCGAGGACGACGCCGCGAAACCGGGCCGCACGCGACGTCCGCCTTCCTGTTGCGGCCCAGCAGTACCGCAGCAGCCTCGTCCCTCCCGAGTTCCCGGTGTCGGGAGGGAGACGCACATCGGCGGGGCTCGATCAACGCACGGCGAGTGCCCGGATCTCCTCGGCGATCAGCCCGGGATCCTCCTCGGCCATGAAGTGGCCGCAGGACACCGTGCGGTGCTCCAGGTCGTCGGTCCAGGCGCTCCACAGGCCCTGGGCGTGGTAGCCGAGCGCGGCGCCCCAGTCCTGCTGGAGGACGGTCACCGGCATGGCCAGCCGGTTGCCCGCCTCCTTGTCGAAGGTGTCATGGTCCACGTCGATGCCGGCCGACGCACGGTAGTCCGCGACGATGGAGGGCACGGCCGCCGCGGACGCGGCGAGGTAGTGGGCACGGACGTCGGCGGGGATCGCGTCCGGGTTCTTGGTCCAGGCGTCGAGGAAGTGGGCGAAGAAGGGGTCGGCGGCCGCCTGGATCATCTCCTCGGGCAGGCCGGGGGCCTGGGCCATCAGGTAGAGGTGGAAGCCGACCGCGGCGGAGACGCCGTGCAGGGCGTCCCACATGTCGAGGGTGGGCAGGACGTCGAGGAAGAGGGCGCGGGAGACGGTGTCCGGGTGGTCCATCGCGGCGCGGAAGGCGACCAGGGCGCCGCGGTCGTGGCCGGCGAGGGTGAAGCGGTCGTGGCCCAGTTCGGCGGCGAGGCGTACGACGTCCCGGGCCATGGTCCGCTTGGAGTAGACGTCGGGGCCGGATTCGGCGGGCTTGTCGCTGGCGCCGTAGCCGCGCAGGTCCGGGCAGAGGACGGTGTGGTCGGTGGCGAGGTCGGCGGCGACGTGCCGCCAGATCAGGTGGGTCTGCGGAAAGCCGTGCAGCAGCACGACCGGGGCGCCCGCGCCGCCGACGGCTGCGTTCAGGGTGACGCCGTCGTCGACGCGCACGCGGTGCTCGGTGAATCCGGGGATGCTCGGGATGGTCACGGGGACTCCTGTCGTACGTGGCAGAGTGGACGCCTCGGGCCTCCGACCTCGGTGGTCCGGGGCGTCCGGGGGCGTCACCCAGGTTGGGGGCCCCGGATCAGCGATCGATGAGTGGACGCGCGGCACCCGCCGGGGACGGCGTGGCCCGCGGAAGGAACATGCGGTGGGTGTGGAGTTCGGACTGCTGGGAGTGGTGGCCGCCTGGGACGCCGACGGCACCCCGATTTCCCTCGGTGCGCCCCGCCACCGCGAAGTGCTCGGACGGCTGCTGGTCGCCCGGGGCCGGGTGGTGCCGGTCGGCCGGCTCGTGGCCGACCTGTGGCCGGACGAGCCTCCGGCCGGTTCGGTGGGCGCGGTCCGCACCTTTGTGGCGGCGCTGCGCCGCGCCCTGGAACCCGGTCGCCCTCCCCGTCGGCCGTCCCGCCTGCTGGTCACGGACGGCCCCGGCTACGCCTTGCGGGCCGGCCGCGAGACGGTGGACGCCTGGCGGTTCGAAGACCTCCTGGCGCGGGCCGTCGCAGCGCCGCCCCACGCGGCTGTCGCCCTGTGGGACGAGGCGCTCGCCTGCTGGCGGGGGCCGGTGCTGGCCGATTTCCCCGCCGTCGCGTGGGCCGCCGCCGATCGGACCAGGTTGGAGGCGTTGCGTCTGGACGCGGTCGAGCGGCGTGCCGACGCCCTGGTGGCGACCGGCGCCGCCCGTGACGCGGTCGCCGATCTGCGGGCTCATGTCACCGTCCATCCCGGCCGGGAGGACGGGTGGGTGCTGCTCGCCACCGCGCTCGACCGTGCCGGGCGGCGCGGCGAGGCCCTGGAGGCGCTGGATCAGGCCCGCGACGCCCTTGCCGACCTCGGCGGTGGCGGCGCCCTGGCGCGGACCCGGGCGCGCATTCTCAGCGGCAGGGCGGACTTCGCGGCCGAACCGGCCGGGACGGCCGACAGCCTCTGGGGCCGGGCGACGGCGTCGTGGGACCGCTCGGTGCCCGCCCGGTCCAGGGCGCGGCTGCACGCCACCGCCGGCCTGCTGCGCGACCTCGCGGTGACCGGCCCCGACGGTCTGGAGGAGGCGCACCGGCACCGGCGGGACCTGGTCGGCGCGGCAGAGGCGACCGGTGACACGGAGCTGGCCGCCCGGATCATCGGCTCCTACGACGTCCCCGCGGTGTGGACACGTGCCGACGATCCCGACGGCGCCGCAGAGCTGTCACGTGCCGCCGCCCGGGCCGCCGCCCGGCTCGGCCCCGGCGGCCCGGCCGCGCTGCGCGCCCGGCTGCTGTCCGTCGTGGCGGTCGAGTCCCGGGGCGATGCCGCCGCCGACGCCCCGCTCCCCCGCGCGGCCCATGACCCCGACACCGAGCCATGGCGGGGGCGCGCCGAACGCGCCGCCGAGGAGGCCGTCCGGCTCGCCCGGCGCCTGGGCGACCCCGCCCTCCTGGCGTTCGCCCTGAACGGCGCCTTCATGCAGTCGTTCGCCGACTGCGGGTCGGCCTCCCGCCGGGACGCCCTCGGCGGTGAACTGACCGGACTGGCCGTCGAGCACCAACTGCCCGGACACGAAGTCCTGGGCCGCATCATCCGCGTCCAGGCGCTCGCCGGTCTCGGCGACTTCCCGGAGGCGGACACCCAGGCCGAGGAGATCGACCGGGTCGCGCGCCGCAGCGAACGGCCCCTCGCCCACGTGTTCACCGCCTGGTACCGGGCCCTGCGCACCTGCGAAGCCGACGGCTGGCCCGCCGCCCGCCCCCTCTACGCACAGCTCCTGCGGGAGAGCACCGACTGCGCGATGCCCGGTCTCACCCAGGGCGCCGCCGCCCTCGTCGCGCTGATTCCGGTCATGCGCGGTGACGCCCTGCCCGAACCCGACGACTTCGCCCACCTCGACCCCGGCCCCTACCGGCCCTGGCTCGACCCCCTGCTGCTGGCCGCCTCCGGCGCCACCGAGCAGGCCCGCCAGGCACTGACGGACGTTCCCCGGCCCCCGCACGACCTCCTCCAGGAGGCCCTGTGGTGTGTACTCGCCCGCGCGGCCGCGTCCGTGGGTCATCTGCCCATCCTGAGCCGTGCCCGGGCGGAACTCGCCACCGCCGAGGCCGAGTACGCCGGGGCGGGCAGCGGCCTGGTCTCCTTCGGACCGATCGCCCGCCATCTGGCCGCCATCGACGCGGCACTCGGCGTGCGCGGCCGCTCCTGAACCGGGTCGGCCGACGGCAGCGCGTAAGAGCAGCCCGGCCGCCGACCCACACCGTGAACGGGCGGCACGCCGCCGTATCGCTCCCCCGCCATCGCGTCGCCCGGCGCCGTTCGTGGTCGGATGCCCGACCTCAGCGGAGGGCGCCGAGTACGGGGTCGGCCCGGCAACGGCTGCGTGCCGGAGCACCGCCGCAGGGACGGAGTTGCGCGACAGCGAGTTCGAGGACGTCTGCTTGGCCCGGGGTCGTGGGCAGGACGATGGTGCGAGCCATCGCCCGGCCGTACGCGAGCCGGTCGGCATCATGATCTGGGAAGGAGGCGTTCGTGAGGAGCGGATCCGTGAAGCGGCCCGGCCGTGTTGCTGTCATCGGAGTGGGCGTCGTCGGAGCGAGTGTGGGCTGGAACCTGGCCCGGCATGGCGCCGAGGTGGTCTTCATCGACGCAGGCCAGCCAGGCGAAGGCGTCACGAACTGGTCTTTTTCGTGGGTGAACGCCAGCAACAAGACCGCGCGCAGGTCCTACTTCGACCTGAACGTGGCGGGCATGGCAGCCCACTGTGAACTTGCCAGGACCATCGGCCCGGACTCGTGGTGGTATCCCAGCGGCCACCTGCGCTGGGCAGACGATCCCGCAGCGGAAGCGAAGGTCCTGGAAACAGCCCAGCTCGTAGCCGACTGGAACTACCGGGTCGAGATGTGCACGGGAGCCGAGGTCCGCAGCCGCCTCGAACCTGCCCTCTCGGTGTCCGACGACGTTCCCGTCGTGTTCTACCCCGACGAAGCCTGGGTGCACGGACGCCATCTCGTCAGCCGTCTGGTCGGCCAGGCCGTCGCATCCGGCGCCGAGCTCCGGTCCGACATCGCAGTCTGTGGCGTCGGCACCGGTGCCGACGGGAGTATCCGGACGGTTGCTCTGTCCGATGGGAGCCTTGTCGACGTCGATGCCGTCGTGAATGCAGCAGGTCCTGGTGCCTCCCACGTCGCCGGCCTCGTCGCACGACGCTTGCCGATGCGTCGGGAACCTGGCGTGGTCACCCGGCTCGACTGTGCTCAAGTCCCCGTTCACCGGCCCATGCACGCGCCGCACATCGAGATCCGTCCGGACGGGGATGCTTCGGTGGTCCTCCACAGCCGCGAGACCGACGCACTCATCGACACCGGCGAACATCCGGACCACCTCGGACGGCTGCTCCACGAATCGGCACGGCACGTCGTGCCCGAGCTCGGCAACTCCCGCATCGCGCAGACACGAATCGTCGACCGGCCCATCCCTGCCGACGGATTCCCCTCGGTGGGAGCGGTGCCGTCCGTGCCGGGCTACTACGAGGCGGTTTCCCACAGTGGCATCACGCTCGGGCCGGTCATCGGCCGACTGCTGGCTTCGGAGATCCTCAGCGGGACGAGAGATGAACTCCTTGCAGACTTCCGTCCGGAGCGGTTCCCCTCGTGACAGCTCGGGCAAGCACTGCCGCATTCCCGACCAGGCGGCTGCATCACGCGCGGTCCCGGGCACCGTCGGCGTGACGAGGAGTGCCGCGTTCGGGTTGCCGACCGGACGGCACCTGGAGACCGACGGCGCGATGCGGGGCCCAGACGGGACCCGGCTGCTGCACCGTTCGCTCAACCGAGTTCGCGTCGCGCGGGCGATTCCCGCGCAGGGGCAGCCCGTACAGCCGCAAGAGCGCCGAGGAGAGCACGGTCTGCGCCGCCTGGACGCCGATCGTCGACCGCCTCAAGTGTGAGCTCGACCGGCGAAGGCGCCGCGGTGTGCCGGCTCCGGCCGGTCGGGCTCAGGCCCAGCCCGGCGTCGGCGGGAGCGGCCACCTGGGCGGAGTCGGTAGCGGCACGTCCGATCGGAGCCCGGTGTCCGGGCCGCGTCCGGCGAGCCAGGCGAGGATGGCGTGGCCCGGGCCGGTGACGGTGGCGCCGGACGGGGCCAGGGTCCAGGCGCGATCGAGGTCGGTGGCCTGGACGCGGGCAACCGGGAAGTCGCGTGCGGTGAGCGTGGCGATGGTGTCGTCGAGCGCCCATGTGACGTAGCCGGAAGGCCAGTCGGCTGTGGTGTAGCCCAAGTCCAGGTCGACGTGGTGCGTCTCGAGTTCACGCCGGCAGCGCTGGAGCGTGAACCAGGCGGGGTGCCGCCACCCTGCGAGCGCGGTGACCAGGATGAACCAGCATTCGGCCGGCACGGCTTGTGTCTCGTCGAGCAGTCGGTCGAGGCTGGCGCGCAGGTCGGCGACGAGTTCACCGGCGGAGCGCTCGGCGCCCTCGCGCAGCGCACGGTCCAGGGCGGCGGCGTCTGCCCGTGGGCCGGACTCCGTGCCGCTGCGGGCCAGTGTCAGCAGCCACCGGTAGGCGTCGGCGCTGCGGGCGAGGTGGGTGATGACGTGGCCGCGGCTCCAGCCGGGCAGCCCCGACGGCTCGCGAGCCTGAAGGTCGGTCAACGAGCCGAGACCGACGCAGACGCGCGCGACCGAGGCTCGGGTCTCGTCGAGAAGGAGATCCATGTCCGCGAGAGCAATGCCGGTGGTCTCAGTCACGGCCGCTACCCTAAGGCCGTCTCACGAATCGGCCACTCAGCAGTCGCGATGCCCTCGGTGACAGCCCGGCCGCAGGCGTCGCCGGAGCGCGCTCGGACCTCCGAGTGGGGTCGGGCGGTCAGCCTCCCGCGACCAGTCGCCCGTCGATCCTGCCTTCGTCGTCCGCGCTGGCCAGCAGGTCCACGATCACCGAGTGGTCCGTGTCGTTCCTCCAGATGACGGCATGGCCGAATGACGGCAGTACGCCGATGACAGTGCCGAGCACCTGCTGGGTAGAGCGGTCGACGGCCTGGAAGTCGCCCCGAGTCACGGTCCCTGAGTCGCTGACCGAGACGGTCACCCTCTCGCCCGGAAGCGCCACGACCCTGTCGCAGAACTTGAAGGAGCCGGGCCGCATGGCGGCAAGCGGCCTCCTCAACGGCCAACCTCACTGCGGTCGCGACGTCTGCACCAACATCCTGGGGCTGTGAGGGCTCATCTACAGGCTTCGTGTCCCGGCGTCCGCCCGGCGCGTATCTGGCGCGCCGGACGGACACGTCTGTCGCCCGAAGAACACCCGATCACCCGCCGCCGAGGTCGGAGGATGCGGGTCTCCTGGCGTCTGCGGATATCAGACAGTCGCTGGTGTTCGGCCCCTGGAGCTCCGACCGTTCACGGCCGGGGGCTCGGCTGTCCTACGGAGCCGGGCTGAGGGTGCCGTTGGTGTCCATGTCGAAGATGCCCTGGGACTTGCCGTCGACCTTCAGTTGCTTGAGCCAGTGCTTCGAGAGGTTGTGGACGTTCTTGTGCTGCATCTCCCACACCACCGAATGCCCGGCGCAGGCCAGCTTGACCATCAGCTTGTGGTCGCCCGCGATGGCGTTGTAAAGCTCGGTGACCGAGAAGTTGAGTTCCGGATCTTCACTGGACGTGATGACCTGCTTGTCGTGCTCCCCGTACACGATGAGGACCGGCACGCTGCCGCCGAGCACGCCGCCCTGGGCTGCGGTGGTCTTGTTCCAGCCCCATCGGACGAAGTTTCTGATGCGGTTGAGCCCTTCGCCTTCCGGCCCCCACGTGCTGCCGACCGGATCGCTCTGCATGATCGCGTCCCACACCACGTCCCGCATCGCGAGTTCGCGCTGGCCCGCGCAGAGCGCCTCGTTGCCCCACCCGTTCCAGGTTCCCGACTTCGTGCTCACGAACATCGGGAAGCCGGGCCGCGGCAGCGGGGCGGGGGCACTCGACGTGCCGTCGGGCGGGAAGATCGGCGCCAGCAGGAACAGGCTCGACACCTTGTCGGGGTTCTTGACCGCGTACGGCCCCATCGTGAACGCGGCCGCCGACCAGCCGATGAAGGCGACCTTCTTCACCCCGCGCTCGCGAATGATCCACTCCACGACGGTGTTCAGTTCGTCCCGGTCGCTGTTCGAGTTGGTCAGCTGGAACGGGTAGTACGGGGGGCCTGGCGTGAAACCCGGCGGCCTCGGCTTCAGAAGGTTCTGCTGGGCGGGGTTGACGTTGCGAGGTTTCTCCATCTCCGGGCGCGGCGACAGCCCCGAGCCCTGGAGGTCCATCATGAAGACGTCGTAGCCGGCCTTCGCCAGCGCATCGGCCCAGTTGTACGTCTTGTACTCGAGGTCAAAGCCGGGAAGCACCGGAACGCTCCGGCCGTGGAGCATCAGGACGGCCGTACGCTCGTCGAGGTGGCCGAGCGGGGTGCCGTCGCGCTCGCGCACGAAGAGGTCGACCTGCTTGCCCTCGTTCGCGGGGACGGTGGACTTGTGGGATATCGCGTGATCGTGCACGTCGACGGGCATGAGGATCCGTTCTGTGAGGTCGGCCGGGCGTCGTTGCCCTGCCCGATCCACGCTCGACGCGCGGGACCGTCCGCGCCACAACAGGGGGCCAGCCGTGTGACATGCACATTCTTCGTGTCGGCGGCGACCTGTTTCCATGGTTGTGGTCCGTCCCCGGTACGACACGTGGCCACAACTGAGCAACAGCGGCAAGAAGCCGTCGCCCTGACGGTGCAGAAGACCGACGGGGACAGGCCTCCGACCGGCCACACTCACAGACACTGAAGTGAGCGAGGCCCTGGACCGGGCGCAGAAGGCACTTCCGGCTCGCTACGGGAGGCGCACAAGGTCGCCGGGAGCATGCCCCAGAGGGTGCGCCATTCGGGGCACCTCGTGACGAGTGAGGCCGAGATGGGTGCGGCGGCGGCTCGGTGCAGTGGACCTTAACCTGATTGATAGGGGGATTCGGTCGGCGTCTGGAGTGGCGGGTGGCGAGGCCAGGGGTATGGCTGTGGCTGGGAAAGCGAAGGCGCCTGCTGCCGGCCACCCTGCTCTTCCTGGCTGCGGTGATCGACCTCGTCACCCCGGCGGATGTCAGCGCTGCGGCCCTCTACGCGGCCGCGATCCTGATGGCCGCGCCTCTGCTCTCCCTGCGCGGAACGATCATCACCGGGGTGTGCGCACTCCTCATCGACCTGGTCATGTTCGTACACTTCGGCTACCACAGAAGTCCGCCCGAGGGCAGCGAGCTGGCCATGGTCGTGACAGTGTCGGTGATCGCGATCTTCCTCAATCGCCTCCTGTATCACCTTCAGGTCCAGCTGAGCTCCGCGCGCGACATCGCCGTAGCCGTCCAGAGCGCCGTGCTGCCCGATCCACCGAAGGCGAGCGGTTCGCTACGGTTCGCCGCGCGCTACGAGGCCGCGCAGAGGGACGCACAGATCGGCGGGGACCTCTACGCCGTCGTGGACACCCCGTTCGGCGTGCGCTGCATGATCGGCGACGTGCGGGGCAAGGGACTGGGCGCGGTCAGGGCGGTCGCGGCCGGCCTCGGTACGTTCCGCGAAGCAGCCCTGCAAGAGCCCAGCCTGACCGACCTGGTGAAGCGGCTGGAGCGGTCTGCCGCTCTGGAGACCCAGCAGCCGGGCAGCGAGACCGAACTCGAGGGGTTCATCACGGGTGTGGTGGCGGAGTTTCCCCGAAACGAAGGGCAAGTCCGACTGATCAATCGAGGCCACCCGGCACCCGTGCTGTTCCTGCCCGACGCTGTGCGCTACCTCGAGCCGAGTCAGCCGGCACTCGCCCTGGGCATGGGCGCCCTGGCGTCCGGTCCGTTGTCAGTCGATACGTTGGCTTTCCCGGAAGGCGCGACTCTGCTGCTCTACACGGACGGACTGACGGAAGCCCGTGACGAGAAGGGCGTCTTCTACGACCCCGTCGACAGATTCGCCCCATCCCGGTACACCTGTCCGGACACCCTCCTCGACGCCCTGGTGGCCGATGTGCACCGACACACCGGCGGACGGCGAACCGACGACATGGCGCTGCTGGCCATCACCCGTACGCCCGACAACACCTGACCGTCCGCCCGTTGCGTGGCTCAACGTGACCGTGGGTTGCTCTGCGCCCTCGAACTGCAAGGGTGACGGCGCCACCCGTCGCCGGTCGGCTCGAACGCCGACTCCGCCCCGGCCCGCAGAGCGACCGGCAGCCGCGGCGCGGGTGGCCGAGCGTGACGAGCAGGCCAGGGCCGCGCGATGAGGCTGGTTCACTTGGATCGGTAGCGGGAGGCAAGGTCGGGGCTCTGTCCGCCGAAGGCGGCGAGGTCGGCCTGGAAGACGGCGTCGAGGAGGCTGACGTCCTCGACGCCGGGGGCGCAGACGACCTCGCCGAGCTCGAGGCCGCGCAGGCTGGCGGTGACGACGTCCTCGGCGGACATGCGAGGCAGGGCACTCAGGTCGAGGCCCTGACGCGTGTGGAATTCGGTGGCGACGACGCCGGGACACAGCACCTGGACCTGGACGCCGGTGTCCTCCAGCTCGGCGCTCAGGGTCTGGGACATGGCGACGAGGTGCGCCAGGGAGCCGGCGTAGACGGCGCGGCAGGGCTTGACGGACTTGTCGGCGGGGCCGCTGAACGCGATCATCCCGGCCACGTTGATGATCTTTCCGTGGGCGCGTTCCTGCATACCGCCGACAGCGGCGCGGGTGAGCAAGGTGGGGGCGACGACCTTGACGTGGACGAGTTCGCGGGCCTTGTCGGCGGGCAGCTCGCTGAGCGGCATGTAGTGGGCGACACCGGCGTTGTTGACGAGCGTGGTCAGTGGCTCGTCGGCGCAGATCTCGGCCACGGTGTCGACGCCGAGGTCGGTGGACAGGTCGGCGGCGACGGTGCGGACCTTCACGCCGGGATGGGTGGCAGCAAACTCATCGAGGCGGTCCTTGTTGCGGCCGACGATGATCAGGTCGTGGCCGTCCGCGGCGAACCGTTCGGCGAATGCCTTGCCGATGCCGGAGGTGGCGCCGGTGACCAGGGCGAGCTTGTTCATGAGTGGTGTTCCTTTCGGGGGTCGGTATGTGCGGAGCGGTGCTGCTCGGCGACGGCCTCGGGCCGGTCGTCGGCGAGGTGGTGCCCGCCGGAACCGGGTCGAGGGTGTCCTTCTCGTGGATCAAGGTGCTCTGGGCGTGAGGGCGTCGCCATGGGTGTGTACGCACAGGCAGACGTTGTCGCAGACAGTGGCCACCTCACCGGCCGTGCCGTGGTGCCGCTGGTGGAGCACCGGGCCGAGGCCGTTCAGGCAGGCGGGGGCGCCGGGCCCGGGTGTTCGGGGGAACCCTGCCGTTCCTTCGTTGGTGGTTCTGTCATGCCACCACGGTCGGCAGGAAACGGATGATTAGGAAGTAGAACCGTTTTCATGGGAACGGCAGTACCAGGACAGATAAACGCCTCTCTTGCCACAATCGAGGGCATGGCGACCACAGAACTCGGCGTGGCCCTGCGCCACTGGCGCGATCGCGTCTCGCCCCAGGCCGTCGGCCTGTCGACGGGCGGACGCAGGCGCGCCGCCGGGCTGCGCCGTGAGGAGCTGTCCCAGCTGGCCGGCGTCTCCGCCGACTACATCGTCCGGCTGGAACAGGGACGCGCCACCAAGCCCTCGCCTCAGATCGTCGAGGCCCTGGCCCGCGCCCTGCGACTCACCCAGGGCGAACGAGCCCATCTCTTCCGGCTGGCCGGCCTCGCCCCACCGGGGCCCGGCACGGTGCCGCGGCACATCACCCCCGGTGTCCACCGTGTGCTGGACCGTCTGACCGGCACGCCCGTCGCCGTCTTCGACGCCGCGTGGAACCAGTTGCTCGCCAACCCGCTCTACACGGCGCTCATGGGGGAATGTCACGGCGATGACCTCAACGGGGTCCGGCGCAACTTCCTCGACCGTGACAGCCGGGTACGCCACACTCCCGAATCCATGGGCGCGCTGCGGGCAGCGCTCGTGGCCGACCTGCGCCGCACCTCCGGCCGCTACCCCCACGATGCGAACCTACAGTCCCTCATCGCCGAACTGCGCCGCCGCAGCGACCACTTCGGCGACCTGTGGGAATCAGGCGCCGTCGGCGAGCACGAAGCCGGCCGCAAGACCATCGACCATCCCCAGGTCGGCGCACTGACCCTGGACTGCGACGTCCTCAGCGCCGTCGGCAGCGACCTGCGCATCATGGTCTACACAGCCCAGCCCGGGACCGAAGACGCCGACCGTCTGGCGCTCCTTTCCGTGATCGGGACGCAACTGCTCACCGGCTGACTGCCCGAGGCCGGAGGTAGCCGTCACCCCCCCAGGAGGGCGGGCAGATCCGTGGGATCACCAGCCCCGGCTCGTCGGCGCAGATCACCGTCACGTTGCGGGCGCACTGGAGCCTGACGGCAGGTCACCGGCCCCTTGTCGGAGCCGCGTTGTCAGTGGCGGGAGATACGTTCGAGGTCTTGGAACCGCTGTTGCACGACAGGAGTGGACGATGACCGAGAGCAATGTGCTGCCCACGCTCAGGGTGGTGCTGACCGACGTCAACGAGCGTGTGGTGGAGGCGTGGCGCGCCGCGTTCGCCGACACCCCCGGTATCGAGATCCGCAAGGGCTCGATCCTCGACGAGGACGTCGACGCCTGGGTCACCCCCACGAACTCCCGGGGCCGGATGGACGGCGGGGTCGACGCCGTCATCAAGCGATACCTGGGGTCCGGCATCCAGGTACGTGTCCAGCGGGCTATCCGTGACCGGTTCGCCGGACCTATGCCGGTGGGCAGCGCGGTCTGCGTCCCGTCCGGCGCGACCGTCCCCCGGTACCTGATATCGACGCCGACCATGGTGCGCTCCTCGGAGAACGTGAGCGCCACGATGAACGTGGCGCTGGCGTGCGCGGCCGCTTTCCAGGCCGTACACCGGCAGAACCGGAAGAAGCCGGGCAGCATCCGGTCCGTGGCGCTGGTCGGGTTGGGGGCACAGACCGGCCAGGTGCCGGCCCGGGTGTGCGCCAATCTGATGTGGACCGGCTACACGCTCTTTCACGATCACTGGTTCGAGGACGACGACGAGCTGCGCGCCACGATCATCTCTCAGCTGCACGGGATCGAGAACGCGCCCATCGATCAGCGGGTGCGTATCGTGCCGCCGACGGCCGTCACGCCCGCCACCCCCGCGCCGACGCCGGAGCCGGAGACTGTCACTGCCGCTGCCTCCTCTCCTTCTGCCACGGCGAGCGAAAGCGGCTCCGCTGTGACCGGACCGACGACCGACGTCCCGGCTGCGGGCCAGCCGTCGCAGCCCCAGCCCGATGTGAACGACCCCCTCGCCCTGACCGAACTCTTCGACGGCGGCGGGGAGGCCTGGCTCCCGCTGCTGAAGCCGGTCATCGAGGCGCAGCCGGACGCCGCGCGGTTCATCGGCAAGGGCCGCAGCCACGAGGTGGTCCCGGTCCGCGAGCTGACGTTCCAGGCGCTCAAGCCGAACCCGCCGCACAAGTGGAAGGTCGTGGTCTTCGGCCAGAACCCGTATCCGCGGCCGGAGAGCGCCACCGGCATAGCCATGTTCGACAACACCTTCAGCGACTGGAAGGACAGCCAGTTCGGCCGGGTCGTCAGCATCAGGTGCCTCATCAAGGCGGCGGCGATGTGGAAGTACGGCATCGCCAAGAAGACCCCGATCGCCGACGTGCGGAAGCTGCTGAAGGAGCGGGACACGGTCCAGCCTCCGGAGTGGTTCCAGGCGATGCTGACGCAGGGCGTGCTGCTGCTGAACGCGTCGCTGACCGCGAGCGGCGACGGGGCGATGGGCGCCGACCAGCACACGGCGTTCTGGCGGCCGGTCGCCGAGCGGATCGTCGAGGAGATCCTCAAGGCCAAGCAGGACGCGGCCGAGGAGGACCGCGGGGTCGTGTTCGCGTGGTGGGGGGCGCACGCCCGCAGCCTGAAGCGGGTCGTCCTGCGGCTCCAGCAGAAGTACCCGGACGTCGAGGTCCGCCACCTCGACCACGCGAACCCGGCGGCGCAGGGCGACATCTTCTGCGAGGGCGACCACTTCACCCAGGTCAACGACGCCCTGGCCTCGCTGGGCGCCGATGGCATCGACTGGCTGCCGAGCAAGGGGTGGAACGAGACGGCGGCCGGCGCGGGCGGTGCGGACGGCGGTGTTGCGGCGCGCATGGGCGCTTTCATCGAGTCGACCATGAACCTGCACCAGCTGTACCTGGAGCGCCTCACCAGCGTCAAGGACGAGGGTCTGGTCCTGCCCGCGATCACCGGTGTTTTCGACACTCCGCTGATGGACTTCCAGAACGCCGTCGCCCCGGCCTCCGCGGTACTGTCCGGGCTCGCCGGGCACATCCGGCGCTCGCACGACTTCGGCAAGCGGCGTGCAGACCAGGCGGTCGGCGGCGGCCTGTCCGCCGATGCGATCGCCGCGCTTTACCTCTACACCTGTGAGTCGGCCTTCTACCGCGAGATCAACAGCGTCCTGCGCTCCCCCGACCGCACCAGCGTCACGCCCTACCTGCCGTACCTGCGGCTGCTGTTCTCGGCGGTCTCGGAGCTTCCGGCCTACACGCAGCCGCTGTGGCGCGGAGTGTCGCTGGACCTTCGGGCGCAGTACCCGGTAGGCCGGACGGTGACCTGGTGGGGCGTCTCCTCGTGTACCTCCGAGTTGCAGGTGGCCAGGGCGTTCCTGGGCAGTCGAGGCAAGCGGACCCTCTTCGAGGTGACACCGGCCCGCGCGGTCGGGATCAAGAGCTTCTCCGCCTTCACGGGCGAGGAGGAATACATCCTCACGCCGGGCACCCAACTCAAGGTGACGGAGGTGAGGAACGAGTCCCGCGGGCTGTGCACGGTCCGACTGAGCGAGGTCACGGACGCGGCTCCCGTGGTGTCCTGAACCGCTCGGCGAGCGTTGGTGTCCACCGCACTCCCGCCGAGCTCAAAACCACTCTGGCGGTCCGGCCATCACACCGATGGTGCCCCTCGAAGCGGAACAAGCCCACGAACCGACTTGCATAAGACCTCTGACACGCCCGAGGACCCCGCGACCTTGCGCGGGGCCCTTTCGCCGCGGTCCCTATTCGACGAAATACGAGTCGTGCTTGTCGAAGAACGCGGCGCGTTCCTCCTCCGAGGCATCCGCCAGGTGTGACACCTGCTCGAAGTACTCCTCGCGCGGGGCACCAGGGGTGAACAGCAGGAGCATGTCGGCCGGAGCGTCGGAGTCGTTACGGAAGGCGTGCAGGCCGCCCTGCGGCACGTGCAGGAAGTCGCCCTTGCGTGCGTCGACCCACTGCGCGCCGTCGAACAGACGCACTGTGCCGTCCAGGATGTAGAACGACTCCGAGATCCGCCGGTGGAAATGCGTCTTCGGGCCGCCCGCTCTCGGCTTCATCTCCACTCGGTACAGCCCGAATTCACCCCGCGTTGTCGCGGTGGTCGCCAGGTAGTGGGTGGCGTTGTCTCCGGTGCCGCTCTCACCCAGGTTCGGCGGCGTGGCCGCCGGGCGGAAGATCGCGCTGACCTCGCCGTCTTCAGCCCAGTACTTCTGCTCCGGGTACGGGTAGGACATCTGGTTTCCCTTTCTGTGGGCCAGGTCTTCGCTTCCGCTGTGGATCACGGCGTTGGTCGCCGGCTCGCTGACGACGGCGCCAGGGTGTCCTCGATGTCGGCGGGCAGTTGCCATAGGCGGGCCGCGCCGCGTGCCACGGCACGTAGGACCGACCGGCTCTGCGGGCATGTCCAGGCTGGCGTCGGCCCGCGGGGAGGGGGTGCCCCCTCCCGGCGGGCCGACCCGGTCTAGCCGAACATTCCGGGCTCGTAGCCACCGGCCGGCTGCTGGTTGATGACGTTGATGCGGTTGTAGGCGTTGATGATCGCGATGAGAGAGATCAGTGATACCAGCTGTTCCTCGTCGTAGTACTTGGTGACGTTCGCCCAGACGTCGTCAGGGACGCCGCCGGCGGCGTCGGCGATCCGGGTGCCCTGCTCGGTGAGTTCGAGGGCGGCACGTTCGGCGTCGGTGAAGACCGTCGCTTCCCGCCATGTCGCGATCAGGTTGAGGCGCTGCGCGCTCTCGCCCGCGGCGGCGGCGTCCTTGGTGTGCATGTCGGTGCAGAACCCGCAGCCGTTGATCTGGCTCGCGCGGGTCTTCACCAGTTCCTGCGTCAGGTGCGGTACCCCGGCGTCGGATGCCGCCTTGGCGGCGGAGTTGATGTGCTTGAGGATCTTGCCGGCGAGGGGGTGGGTGAAGTAGTTCAGACGGGGTTCCACTGCGGTCTCCATGCTTGGCTCGGTCGTACTGGACGCTTGCGTATGTCTGACCGGGCACCCGCGGCGGATGTGACAGAAGCGAGAGAGACTGCATCGGAACACCCGGCGTTCGGGTACGCGATGGAAAGTCAGCGTGGATGGCTGGAGCGGCGGTTGTGTGGTTCTCCGGCCGCTGGAAGTCCGGGGCCGGTGACGCTCCGGCAGTGAAGTGGCGCACTCTTCCGGGCGGGGATCGGTCCGCTTGTGGGGGTGGCCGCGCCGCCACGGTCGGGGACATGACTGACTGCACCGGCCGGAGGGCGGCCGACCGGTGTCTCGGTCGGCGCCCTGAGGAAATGGGCCGGATCGGATGCCGAGGTGATGGTGTTCACCAGGAGGGTCAAGCGGCCGTCAGCGACGCGACGTAGGGTGCGAGCTTGGCCGGGTTCATCACCCACATGATCCGCTCGATGCCCTGCGAGGAGACGTCGAGGCACAGCAGGGCGACCTCTTCCCCACCGGATTCGACCAGCACGGCCGGTTGCCCGTTGGCCTCCACCCAGCGGACATCCGCCTGCGGCCAGAAGCGGGGCGCGAAGGCCGCGAGGTAGCGGGAGACGTGCGTGCGGCCGACGACCGGGATCTTGGACGCGCCGCGGATGCCGCCACCGTCCGCGTAGCTGACGACGTCGGCCGTCAGGACGTCCTCCAGAACCGCCATGTCACCCGTGCGCGCCGCGGAGAGGAAGACCTCCAGCAGACGTCGGTGCGCGGTCGGACTGACGCTCTCCTTGCGCTCGGCGGCAAGATGCCGCCGAGCCCGGCTCACCAACTGACGGCCGTTGGCGTCGCTGGTCTCCAGGATGTCGGCGATGCGCGAGTAGGGGTAGTCGAAAGCCTCGCGCAGCACATAGGCGGCACGCTCGACCGGGTTCAGCTTCTCCAGAAGCAGCAGCACCGCCATTTCGACGGCCTCGGCGCGCTCGGCACCCAGCTGGGGGTCGTGGCTGGTGTCCACGGGCTCGGGAAGCCAGGGCCCGACGTAGGACTCGCGGCGCACCCGCGCGGACTGCGCGACATTGATCGCCAGGCGGGTGGCGACCGCAGTCAGGAACGCGGCGGGCTCACGGACCGTCGTGCGATCGGTGTTCTGCCAGCGCAGCCAGGCATCCTGCACGACGTCCTCGGCCTCCGTACTGCTGCCGAGTACGCGATAGGCGATGCCGAAGAGTTGCGGACGTGCCGCGAGGAAATCCCGAGTCGCTCGGTCGTCAGTGTCGGATGGGGCGCCAGCGCACATCGGAATCGTCCCTTCTGGCCTGTCCGTCAGCCATGCTACGCACATCCGGGCAGGTACGAGTCGACGGCTGGGCCCGTGTGAACCCGTACCGGCACAACGTGGCACTCGTCGTGCCCATCCCTCCTCACCTGCCGTTTCGCGGATCCCGCTCACCTGAGCGCGCGTGCACCAGGCTGCGAAGCCACCCACGTGCCGGACTCGTCGTCGCGTACCGCTGTCACAATCCGGCGCCCGCTCCGGTCGTGTCTGGTGACCCACCCAAGTGATCGGAGCAGTCGTGGTTGCCACCGAACAACGTCTTTCCACCGTGGTGCTGGTGATCGGTACCGGCGGTTCAGGCCTGCGTGCCGCGATCGAACTGGCAGAAGCCGGCGTCGACGTGATCGCCGTGGGCAAGCGCCCCAAGGAGGACACCCACACGTCGCTCGCCGCCGGCGGGATCAACGCCGCGCTGGCCACGATGGACGCCGGGGACAGTTGGCAGCAGCACGCGGCCGACACCCTCAAGGAGAGCTATCTGCTCGGTGACCCCCGCACCGCGGAGATCGTCACCCGGGGCGCCGCACTCGGCATCGACGACCTGGAGCGCTATGGGATGGCTTTCGCCCGGGAAGCGGACGGCCGCATCTCCCAGCGTTTCTTCGGCGCCCACAAGTTCCGCCGCACCGCCTTCGCCGGCGACTACACCGGCCTGGAGATCCAGCGGACGCTCGTCCGGCGCGCGAGCCAGCTGGCCATACCCGTGCTCGACAGCGTCTACATCACCCGCCTCCTGACCGATGACGGCGCCGTTTTCGGCGCCTATGGCTTCGACCTGGCCAACGGCACGCGCTACCTCGTCCACGCCGACGCCGTCATCCTCGCCGCCGGCGGCCACACACGGATCTGGCGACGCACCTCGTCCCGCCGGGACGAGAACACGGGCGACTCCTTCCGGCTGGCCGTGGAGGCCGGAGCCCGGCTGCGTGACCCCGAGCTCGTCCAGTTCCACCCGTCGGGAATCATCGAGCCCGAGAACGCCGCGGGCACGCTGGTCAGCGAGGCCGCCCGCGGCGAAGGCGGCGTCCTGCGCAACGTCCTGGGCGAGAGGTACATGAGCCGCTACGACCCGGCGCGCATGGAACTGTCCACCCGGGACCGGGTCGCCCTGGCCTCCTACACGGAGATCAAGGAGGGCCGCGGCACGGCGAACGGCGGAGTGTGGCTGGACGTGTCGCACCTCCCCCGGCAGACGATCATGCAGCGGCTCCCCCGGGTGTATCAGACCCTGCTCGACCTTCAGATGCTGGACATCACCCGGGAACCGATCGAGGTCGCTCCCACGGCGCACTACTCCATGGGTGGAGTATGGGTGCGACCGGAGGACCACAGCACGGACGTACGCGGCCTGTACGCCATCGGGGAGGCGGCCAGCGGCCTGCACGGCGCCAACCGGCTGGGCGGCAACAGCCTCATCGAGCTGCTGGTCTACGGCCGCATCACAGGACAGGCGGCAGCCGCCTACTCCGAGTCGCTGACCGCGCAGCCGCGCTCGTCCGCCGCGGTCGCCGAGGCTCGAGCGGAGGTCGACGACCTGCTCGCCGCGGACGGGCCCGAGAACGTGCGCGCCCTGCAACGCGCCATCCGCAACATCATGACCGAATACGCCGGTGTCGTTCGCGACGAGGAGGGTCTGCGCACCGGGCTGGCGGCACTGGAGACGATCGAGAAACGGATGGGCGATGTCGGAGTGCACCCCGACATCGCCGGTTTCCAGGACCTCGCGCACGCCTTCGACCTGAAGTCGGCCGCCCTGGCCGCCAGAGCCACCTTGGAAGCGGCCCTGGAACGCCGGGAGACCCGCGGGTGCCACAACCGCAGCGACCACCCGGACATGGACCCCGAGCTGCGGGTCAACCTCGTGTGGTCCCCCCGGACCGGCATCACGAGGGAAAGCATCTCCGAGATCCCGGACGAGATCGCCTCCCTGATGGAAGACGTGTCGACCGACGGAAAGCTCGTCGAATAACCCGTGCGCATCCCTGACCAGGCAGCAAACAGCGCAACGTACAGCCGTCGGCGCACCGGTCAACGGTGTGGTGGAGGTGGCAGGCCCGGACACGTTCCCACTGGACGAAGTGATCCGTAAGGGCCTGGCCGCGAAGAACGACCCCCGTGAGGTGGTGACGGACGTGCACTCCCGCTACTTCGGTGCGGAGTTGCAGGAGGACACCCTGCTGCCCGGCCCGGACGCCCACATCGCGGAGACCCGTTTCGCCGACTGGCTCGCTCGGCAGCGGTGACCGTCGAGTGACGGCCCTCACCCGCACCTGGGCCTGCCGTCCGCACCGCGGACGGCAGGCCCCTTCCTCATGGCGCAGCAAGCGCACAGAAAGGAAGACCCTCCCGGCAGCCGCAAGGACGGTGGCCTCGTGTCACAAACCGTCAGGGTGCTCGGTCAATAGGCCGTAACCCCGTTCACCGTGTGAGGAGATTCCATCATGGACGCACGCATCGACTACTTCGGCAACGGCCTCGCGGGAAAGGTCATGAGGCATCTGAACTCGGCCGCCAAGGTGATCGATCCGGCCCTGCCGACCGCCACCCAGGAACTGGTCAAGATCCGCGCCAGCCAGATCAACGGCTGCGGCTTCTGCACCGACATGCACACCAAGGAGGCCGTGGCAGCCGGAGAGACGCAGCAGCGCCTGAACCTGGTGGCCGCATGGCGCGAGGCCACCGTCTTCACCGATGCCGAGCGCGCCGCGCTGGAGCTGGCGGAGCAGGGCACGCGCATCGCGGACGGCTCGACCGGTGTGACGGACGAGGCGTGGGCCAGCGCCGCCAAGTTCTACGACGCGGACGAACTGGCCGCACTGATCTCGCTGATCGCACTGATCAACGCCTACAACCGCATCAACGTCATCAACCGCCAGCCGGCCGGTGACTACCAGGTCGGCATGTTCGGCTGAGCCTGCGCGCACAGGCGCGCGGCGGAGCCTGTCGGCCTTGTGCCGTCCCAGGTCTGTCGCCAGAGGGTCGACCACCCTCGGCACCTGTCCGTGCCACAGCAGTCACAGACTGCTGTGGCACGGACGGGTCGTCTCCGGCGTAACCGCCTCGCCGTTCCTCCCCTGCGGTGAGCGTGCCCGGCGGAGGTGTCACCAGCATGGTGAGTGAGGTATCACCAGCACGGTGAGTGAGGTGTCACACGATCGCCGCCTGTACGGTCAGCTTGTCAGGAGCGCCGATGCGGAAGTGGCGGCTCCTCGGACCCGAAAGAAGGCACCACCCAAGACCGGCTCATCGGTGACCGAGCGATCGCGGTCTCGGTCACCGGACCTCTCGTTACGAGGGAGGAATCGGGATGGATCAGGCCGATAACGACAACTCCTTCGAGGAGGCGATGAGCCAGGTCCTCCTCGACGCGCTGGAAGCCCTGTCCCCGGGCGAGCGGACAGCCTTCGCCCTCAACGACATGTTCGGTAGGGCACCCCAAGCGGTCGCCGACGTCGTGGGCCAGCCCGAACGGGAGTGCGCCGAACTCACCGAGCGTGCCCGGCACAGCCTGAGCGTCCGACGAGCCCGGACGACAACGGCCCGCCAGCACGACCTCGTGGTCCGCGCGTTCGGTGAAGCGTGCGCCGACGAGGACAGCGGCCGGCTGGCGTCCCTGCTGGCGGCCGACGTCACCGCCCTCTTCGACGGCGGCGGGAAGGTGCGAAGCCCGACCCGACCGGTCGACGGCCGTGTGCAGGTCGCCCGCAGTCTGCTCACCCTGCTCGCCGGGCACCCGCACACGACGATGGTCCCTCACTCCGTCAACGGGCGGACAGGGCTCGTCGTGCGCTACGAGAACCATGTCGCAGCCGTGATCAGCCTCGACATCGCGGGCCCTCACGTGGTCCACATCTGGGTCGTCCTCAACCCCGACAAACTCCGTCTCTGGAACCGGACCGAATTCGCGCCCGGCACGCCGAGACCCCAGGACCACGCCTCCGGCTAGTGCCGCACCAGGCAATATCCGCCCTGTCCGCGAGGGCACATGGGCGCCGGTCGTCGGCGCGGCGGTCCGCCGGTCGAGAAGGGCAGGTCGGTTCCTGTCGGCGCTGCTCCACCGAGGTCGGCGCTTCCGGGCGAAAGCGGTCATCCCGTCGATGGGTTCCACGGTGTCCGGGATACCTTCCGTCTCCGCCATGACCTGGAAGGAGGCACGGAAAGAGGTGGGCGATGCCACCAGCGTCTCGGCGGCCAGGACGCGGGCGCCTTCCAGTACGGTCCCGACCGGGACGACCCGGTTCACGAACCGCGGGTGGGCAGTGTCGGCAACTCGCGTCGGAAATCAACGTCGATGAATGCCCCGGACGATAGATTCCGACACACGCGCATCGGCTACGCGTGAGTCTCCACCGTCGACCACAACCCCGCTCTCCGAGATCGACACCCTGCCGCGGGCGCCGGCCTCGCCTCCGCCAGCTGAACAGGACCGCGGCCACGAAGCCCTGAAGCGCTGCCTTGCGGCCGGTGTCCGAGCTGGGACTTCGGGGCCTACGGAGGTGTGAAACATGTCAGCGAAGAACCCTGAGCACGAAAGCACCCACGAGATTTCCCTGCCGCCCGAAGTGAAGTTGCTCCAGGAGGTCACTCCGCCCTTCTTTCCCGAAGGCGGTTCGGCGATGACGATCCTCGTCGATTGGCCGCCCGGTCACCCCGGTCTCCCTCCGCATCGCCACTCGGGCCCGGCGTTCGGCTATGTGATGGGCGGCGCTGTCCGGTTCGAGCTCGAGGGTGAGCCGGAGCGGGTGGTCGAGGCCGGCGGGACGTTCTGGGAGCCAGGCGGCGACGTGATCCACTACCAGGACGGCAACGCTCTGTCGGACGCACCGACCAGGTTCGTGGTGACCATGGTGTGCGCGCCGGGTCAGCCGATGCTCAGGCTGGTCGACGAGGAGGAGCTGAAGGAACGGGCGCACCTGCGCGCCCCTCGTCCTTCCGAGGGCTGACCTGCGAGGTCGACAAGAGTACGGAGCCCGGAGCACCGATCCAGGTGCTGCTCGGCCAGAGTGGTGGGCGCATCCTGATCCGGGGCCCGACCCGGCTGGGCGCCCACCACCTCATCTACAGTCCCCATACCCCGATCCCCCACGACGTCCTGCGCCCTCCTGCACGGTATTCACATGCCCGGCACACCAGGAGGCGATGGAACGGATCCGCGCCTGCCCCGCGACGGGAGGCTGCTCGACCCAGCCTCCCGCAGATCCCGCATCCGGAGGACCGTCCATTGCCCGTCGACGGTGGGAACCAGGACCCGGTCCTAGCCGTGTAGCTCCGCCTTGGAGCGGGCCACCTTCCAGCCTGTGCGCGACGGGTGCGCGCAGAAGCTCGCCGAACGCGCACGTCCGCTCGACAGCGCCGCAACACCGGCGCGCCCCCAGGCCCAGGTCCCGGACCCCGGCCGCGATGCGCCCGCCGCGCAGTCCGTCGGTTGCGTCAGCGCGGACGCGAGAGCACTCCTGCCGCCCTCAGGGGCTCACACGGGCACGCACAACCCCTGATGAGCGCTCAAATCCCTTTTGCCGCAGGCGCATTGACCATCCCCAGACACGGTGATTCACTTCGTGGCTGAGAGCGCTCTCAGAGATCGGGGGCCGGTTGACGGTCCCGTCCATTCACCCTATGCAGGGAGAGCCGTGTCCATGATTCCCTCTCGTCGTGGTGTGCTGCGCGGGGCGGCCGCTGCGTCGGTGCCGCTCATCAGCGGTATCAGCTCGGGACAGGCGTTCGCGTCGGCCGCCGACTCGCACCGGCCCGGCCACAGCTCCACCGCGCTCGGCCCGAACGTCCTGGTCTTCGATCCGTCCATGAGCGACGCGTCGATTCAGGCCAAGGTCGACGCCGTGTTCGCCGTCCAGGAGTCCAACCAGTTCGGCGACGAGCGCTTCGCTCTGGCCTTCCTGCCGGGCACCTACACCGTCGACATCAACGTCGGCTTCTACACCCACGTCCTGGGCCTGGGCGCGAGCCCGTCCGACGTGGTGATCAACGGTCATGTCACCGTCGACGCGCAGTGGTTCGACGGCAACGGCACCCAGAACTTCTGGCGCGCCGCGGAGAACCTGACCATCGTGCCGCCGGACGGACTGGAGCGCTGGGCGGTCGCCCAGGCCGCGCCGATGCGCCGCGTCCACATCAAGGGCGACATGACCCTGTGGCCGAGCCCGCCCGGCAACCGGTGGTCCAGCGGCGGCTTCCTCGCCGACAGCGTGGTGGACGGACAGGTCGAGTCCGGCTCCCAGCAGCAGTGGCTCTCGCGCAACGACACCTTCGGCAGCTGGAACGGCGCCAACTGGAACATGGTGTTCGTCGGCACCCAAGGCTCCCCGGCGCAGTCCTTCCCCACCCCGCCGCACACCACCGTCGACCGCACCCCGGTGATCCGGGAGAAGCCCTTCCTCACCGTGGACCGCCACGGCTCCTACCAGGTGTTCGTACCCGCGCTGCGCACCGACAGCACCGGCACGACCTGGGCGAAGGGACCGGCCAAGGGACACAACATCCCGCTGTCGCACTTCCATGTGGCCAGGCCGGGCGATTCCGCCGCACAGATCAACCGGGCCTTGTCGGCCGGCAAGCACCTCCTGTTCACCCCGGGCATCTACGACATCTCCGCACCGCTGCGCGTGAACAGGCCCGGCACCGTGGTCCTCGGTCTCGGCCTGACCACCCTGCGCTCCACGCACGGCAACACCGTGATCGAGGTCGCCGACGTCCCCGGCGTCACCCTCGCCGGCCTGCTCTTCGAGGCGGCCTCCCATCACACCCCGGTCATGCTTCGCGTCGGCCACGGATGCAGCAGGCGTCGGCACAGAACCGACCCGACCGTGCTGTTCGACATCGTCGCCCGGATCGGCGGCGCGCTGCCCGGCGGCGCCGGCGTCAGCGTCCAGATCGACAGCAACGACGTGGTCCTCGACCACCTCTGGCTCTGGCGCGCCGACCACGGCCTCGACAACACCGTGGGCTGGACGGTCAACCCCGCCGACACCGGCATCGTGGTCAACGGCGACCACGTCACCGCGTACGGGCTGTTCGTCGAGCACTACCAGAAGTACGAGGTGCTCTGGCAGGGCGAGCACGGCCGCACCTACTTCTTCCAGAACGAGCACCCCTACGACGTGCCCACCCAGACCGCCTGGCGCCACGGCTCCACCCTCGGCTACGCCGCCTACAAGGTCGGCGACCGCGTACGCGACCACCACGCCTGGGGCCTGGGCAGCTACTGCTTCTTCAACCTCAACGCGGACATCTACACCGACTGCGCCTACGAGGTCCCCGACACGCCCGGCGTCGTCTTCACCGACCTCATGACGGTCTGCCTCAACGGAGCCGGTGGCGGGGGCATCCTGCACGCCATCGACAAGGCCGGCGACCCGGTCCAGAACGGCTTCGCCACGTACTACATGAAGTCCTACTCGAACGGCGTCACCGGCGTCTGACACCCGTGCACGCGACGGCGGCCGGTCCCGGTCGGGCGACCCGTCGGTCGTGAGCGGGTGAGTGATGAGAGTCGGCGTGGGTGGCACAGCGGCCGGGGAAGGCCGCCATGCCACCCAAACCGGCTGCCGCCGGGAGCCAGGCCGGCCGCGCGCAGCCCGACGGACACGAGTACCGCCGCGACGGCGGAGGACGCGCGTCGGCAGCGCTGGAAACGCTCCCGCCTCGACCTTCTGCCGCACGACGCCGACACCTGTGCTTGCGGATGAGGCTGCCGACCACTCCTCACAGCAAAAACCCACTCGCCCCGGTGACGTCCTTGAAGAGACCCTATGGACATGGAGTTCCTCTGCTACCACCGCGACCGGTCCGGCTCCCTGCCGCTGCGCGACGAACTGCTGGAAGAGCACTGGTCGTACATGGACCGGTACGCGAAGGAGATGATCGCACGGGGTCCGACCCTCGCCGACGACGGAGACACCCCCACCGGAAGCGTGCACATCGTCGACCTGCCGGACCCCGCCGCCGCCCGTACCTTCGCGTTCGACGAGCCGAACTACCAGGCCGGCGCCTACCGGGACGTGCTGCTGCGACGGTGGCGCAACCTGCTGGGCCGCACCATGTGGGACTTCCCCGGCGGCCGCAGTGGCGGCAACCGGTATCTGGTGCTCGGCCTCGGCGCGGGGCAGGCCGCCGACCTCGCGGTGCCGACCGACCGGGACGACCTGATCGCCTACGGGCCGCTGCTGTCCGACGACGGCAGCACCTGGCTCGGCACAGCGGTGCTGCTCCGGGCGCCGGACCCGCAGACGGCACGCGCCGTCCTGACCCCGGACCGGTACGCCGAAATCGAGGTGCACAACTGGCAGTTCGGCGGACGGCCCGCATGACCGAGGACGCCCAGGCCGGCGGGATGCACGTTGAAGGTGCAGGGGTGAGCGTGACGTGGGCGGCGACTGCACCTGAGTCGGGACGTTTTCCCGCAGTCGAGAGACGTTCAGACATCACGGAACTGGCCCATCACTTTCACGAACTGCGCTCCCGCGGCCGGGGATATCTCGAAGTCGGGCTGCCGGAAAGCGAGTTCCCGCTGCTGACGCTGGGCTTTCAAGGTGATCGAGCAGTTCTTCATCTGTTCGATGACGCTGAAGGGGTGTACCTGCTCGGCGGTGACGGCATCGCCTCGGCGGGCGATGTGGTCGACATCCCGATCATGGATGACCTGGCTGCGTTCAGTGGAGACTTCGTCCTGGCTGTCGATCGTGCATGGGCTGTCCTGCACACCTTCATCCGGACCGGGGCTCCTGGCGAGCTGGGCGAGTGGCGCAAGTCGTGACCACAGCGCGATCAGTGATCCGCAGGCCGTCGTCGCCCGGCACCCGCTCGTCGCAGTCGTCGACCGCCGCCCCGTGCCGAACCCTGAACGGTCGCCTTCGGTCTGCCGGGCCTCCCCCGTGGTTCGGCAGGAACCATTGGCTACGTAAACGGTCGGAACATCAGATTCCATGGTTCTCACGCCGATACCCTGACGTTCAACTCAGGGGGGACGCGTGGCCGTACGGGAAGAGTTGCTCGCTGTCATCTCTCGGCGAATCGAAGAGGGGCCCCATGGGCCCTCCGGGTACCTTGACATGAGTGCCGTCATCGAAGCGATGCAGCTCGCGCAGATCCTGCGGGACGAGGACGGAACCGCTGATGAGTGGCAACGCCTCGGTTTCTTCCATTGGTTGCGGTACGAGCATCCCGACGGTGGTGGCTATCAGCACGACCTGTCGAATGCTGTCTGGGCGTACACGCCCTGCTTCCTGGCGGGGACGGAAGACCTGCCCGAGCCTTTGCTGCCCTCGATCGCCGACCACGCCGTGGGCAGTGCTTCCGCTCTCACGCAGTTCGTCATGGCTTCCGAGGATCCCTCCGCGTTCTCCGAAGTCGTACAACTGTGGGACCGCATCCTGGAGGCGACACCGGCCGATCATCCCGGCAAAGCCGTGCGGCTCAACAGTCTGGGCGGAATGCTGCAGATGAGAGCGGAGCGTGCCGGGCCCGGCGACCCTCGATCGGAAGCGGACCTCGAGCGGGCCGTCGGACTGTTCCGCGAAGCACTCTCGGTGCTCACACCTGATGACCACCAGAGGGCGTTCATCCTCAACAATCTGGGAGCGGTCTTCCAGACCCGCTTCGAGCAGACCGGGTCGGCTGCGGATCTCGATCTGGCCGTCAAGGAACTGCGTGCAGCCTCGGCGGCACCGAGGGCGGCCGACTCCTCCCCGCTGACAAGCTTGCTGAATCTGACAGACGCGCTGCAGATGCGTTCGGAACTCTCCGACGACCCTGGCGACCTGGATGACATCATCCGGTACGGGCGAATGGCGCTCGACCTGCTCGAACCCGATGCCGACGACCGCGGTCCCCGGTTGGCGAATCTGGGTGTTTCGCTTTACAGGCGCTATGTCCGCTCAGGTGCGGGCAGCGACCTCGGCGCGGCAGCCGAGGCGCTGCGCTCAGCGTCCGCGGGCCACAACGGGGAGCGATTCAACGACCGGCTCAGCGCTGTGCTGTGTGCGGTCTTCGAAGCGACCGGCGAGCCATCGGACCTGGAAGCATCGATCGATGCGCTGCGCGCAGCCTCCCGCCACGCTCAGGCCCAGGCCGACTCCGCGCCGGCACGCGGCCACAGAGCCGAGCTTCTGCGTCTGCTCGGGGAGGGCCTGGCAACCCGATTCGGGCTGAGCGGAGCACGTGCCGACCTCGATGCTGCTGTTCACGCCTTCGTCGAGGCTCTCCCGCTCGCAGGGGCTCCCGCGTCGAGCGAAATTGCCCGTGGCGCGTCCTTCGGGCTGGCCACAACACTCGCGACCCGCTACGAGCGGTACGGCTCGCTCGACGACCTCAACACTGCCGTACAGCTGCTCGACGACGGCCTCGAAAACCTTCCAGCCGACCATCCGCGGCGCTACATGTATCTGTCCAATCTCGGCGGGATGCTGGAATCCCGGTTCGACCGCCTGGGCGGGACGGCAGATCTCGACCGCGGCATCGACCTCCACCGCCAAGCCGTGGCCCTCGTGCCTCTGGATGCTGCGGACCGACCGAACGCCCTGAACAACCTGGGCACCGCGCTCAGGGTGCGTTTCCGGCGCCATGGAGGCCCCGAAGACCTCGACGACGCCATCACCCACCTGCGCCAGGCGAAGGCAACGGGAACCAGGCTGGTCAAGGGCCACGCCTTGCACAACCTCGGTGCGGCACATGCCGCACGGTTCAACCGCACCGGCGACGTCGCGGACATCGACGCCGCGATCGAGTTCATGCGTGAGGCGATCCCGTTGCTGGACGCCACCCACAGGCCGACATCGCTCAGCAGTCTGGGCCAGAGTCTCCTCGATCGGTTCCAGCATCTGGGTGCTCTGGACGACCTCGACGCCGCGATCGCGGCCTCCGCCGAGGCCGTCGACTCCACCCCCACGGACCACCAAGACCGGCCACGCACGCTGAGCCATCTGGGAACTCTGTTCGAAGCTCGGTTCGACCGGCTACAGAGCCTGTCCGACGCGGATGCCGCGATCGACTACGCGCGTCAGGCCGTCCGGGACACACCGCACGACCACTTCGAACGCGCAGGCTATCTGTTGTGTCTCGGCAACGTCCTGGTGAAGCGGTATCTGCTGTCCGACGAGGACTCCGATGCTGCCGATGCGGCGGAGGCGGCGCGCGAAGCCGTCGAGCTCACCCCCGAGGACAGCGCAGAGTACCCAAAGGTGCTGAACCTTCTGTGCGGCGCGCTGACCCAGCACTTCGAGGCCTCCCGCAAGAAGGCCGACCTCGACGAGGCGATCGACGCCGCCCGCGCCGCGCTGCGGTCTCTTCCGTCCGGTCACTACGGTCTCACCAGCTACCTCAACACCCTCGCCGTCGCCCTGTGCACCCGTTTCGAGTACTTCGGGGACCTCAGGGACGCGGAAGAAGCGATGACGGTCTACGAACGATCTGTCGCCGACCCCCTGGCCGCCCCGTCCCTACGTATCGAAGTGGCCCGCACCGGAGCCCGCAGGCTCGCTCCGCACTCCCCCGGGCGCGCAGCCGACCTGATGGCAGCCGCTGTGCGGCTGCTCCCTGAAGTCGCCCCGCGCCGACTCGAACGCCTTCAACAGCAAGAACGTATGGGGACCTTCGGCTTCCTCGCCTCCGAGGCGGCGGCCCTGTTGCTAGCCGACACCTCGCGGCCGGCGGACCAACGCGCCACGCAAGCTCTGGAAACCCTTGAAGCAGGCAGAGGTGTTCTCCTCAGCCAGACGCTGGAAACACGCAGCGACCTCACAGACCTGGGCGAGGAGCACCCCGAGCTCGCCGCGCGGTTCGAGGAACTGCGCGCCCGGGTCGACACCGTGGACGACCCCGCAGGTGAACGAGTGCGGCTGACCACGGAGTTCAGCGCGTTGCTACGCCGCATCCGCGAACTCCCCGGTCTGGCTTCCTTCGGACTTCCGCCCTCTGCCGAACAGTTGCTGCGTGAGGCCGCGCCCGGCCCGGTGGTCACAATCAACGCCGGCGTCCAGCGCGGTGATGCCCTGCTGCTCACATCGCACGGCATCCGAGCGATCGAACTGCCGGGACTGACCCTTGAGGCACTCTTCAACCAGACAACGGTCTTTCATACGGCCTTGGAAGACTCACTGCGACAGGACGCCTCCCTCACAGAGCATGCCGACGCCGCAACGCGACTCGACGCAGTGCTCGCCTGGCTCTGGGATGTCGTCGCCGAACCGGTCCTGGAGGCGCTCGGCCTCGCCTCCACGAGCGACGACACCCCGTTGCCGCGTCTTTGGTGGGTCTCCAGCGGACTGCTCAGCCTGCTCCCCCTGCACGCGGCGGGCCACCACGGCCCGCAGCAGGATGGACGCACCGTCATGGACCGGGTCGTCTCCTCCTACACCCCCACCATCCGCGCCCTCGGCCACACGCGCACACGTCCCAAGGCGGCCGATACCGCACGACGTTCACTGATCGTGGCCATGCCCACCACGCCCCACCTGCCGGAGAGAGACCTACCCCAGGCAGGGATCGAAGCCTCCAAAGTGGCACGTCGGCTTCCCTCGACGACGGTCCTCGCCGCAACCGGCGGCACAGACCGTCTCCCCACTGCCGCGAACGTCCTCACCGAGCTGGCGGAGTGCGCGTTCGCTCACTTCGTCTGCCACGGACAAAGCAACCCCCAAGACCCTTCGCAGAGCCGACTCCTGTTGCACGACCATGCCGAACGGCCGTTCACCGTGGCCAGTCTCACAGCGACGACGCTGCACAACGCCCAACTCGCCTACCTCTCGGCCTGCGAGACGGCCGTCGGTCACGGCCTGACGCTCCTCGACGAGTCGATCCACCTTGCCGGGGCATTCCAACTGGCGGGCTTCCCCCACGTGATCGGCACCCTCTGGTCGATCTCCGACGACTACTCCGCCGTCATCGCCGAATCCTTCTACACACACCTGACCGCTACGGACAACCCCACGCCCCAAGCCGACGAGGCGGCCCGCGCACTGCACACAGTGATCCGCCACGCCCGCGACGAACACCCCCACTTGGCGTCCCGCTGGGCGGCATACCTGCACACCGGCGCCTGACCACCCGGAGAGGACTCCAAGCCCGTGGACGTCGCAGACATCGTCATCACCATAAAGATCGCAAGCTTCTGCCGTGAGCTCGCCCATAACACCCTGGCCACCCTGGCTCGAGACGAAGGACAGTCCGCTCTCTACGCCCGAGCACGCGCAGCGCTCGGAGCCGGCAACGTCGGCCAGGCGCTGGAAGCCGATCTCGACGCTCTGCACGCCATCGCGCTGAGGCGCACCGGACACGGCCTCTACCCGTCTTCGCTGCGCGGCTTCTCCCTGCTGCCGGGCACATCCGCCTCACACGGGGCGCAACAGTGGAGCTGTCCGCAGGGTCTTTGCGCAGGCCGAGGCAGAGTGGTTCCCGGCAGACCCGTCCCGACCTGTTCCCTGACCGGACGTCCCCTGACGGCCAAGCCTCTCGGCTCATGAACGGGTTCCTCACAGAGGTCGCCAAAAAGCTCGCCGAACGATGGGCCACGCTCCTGGCGCTCCCCGGCCTGTTGTACCTGGCGGCCATGACCGCCGCGTACGTTCTCGGCCAAGCGCACGCCCTTGACACGCGACGGCTCGACCACCAGATCAGTCGCTGGGCCGCGGACCAGAATCTGAAATCGGTCGGCGCCACCGTGCTTCTCGTCGTCCTCGTGCTCGTCGGCTCGGTCGCGGTGGGCCTGGTCTCGGTGGTCGCCGGGCGTACGATTTCCCTGCTCTGGACCCTGCCGGGGAAGCGCTGGCCCGTCCGCCGGCTCGCGTCCTGGCGCCGCAATCGATCTCAGCAGGCCAAGCGCGACGCCGACCACCCCCTGGCCACGCCCGAGCAGATCCGCTCGGCCATCGCCCGGGCCGACCGCATCTGCCTGGTCGAAGCGGACCGCCCCACCTGGGTGGGCGACCGGCTCCGCGCCTGCCGCGTCCGCGTGGAGCGCGCCTACGGACTCGATCTCGATGCGATGTGGCCAAGGCTCTGGCTCATCCTCCCCGACACCACCCGCGCGGAGATCACGACCGCCCGCGACGCCTTCTCGGCGTCAGCACGTCTGATGGCCTGGGCACTGCTCTATTTGCCGCTGGCCCTCTGGTGGTGGCCCGCCGCCCCCATCGCCCTGGTCATCGCCGCGTCGGCACAGGTCAAGACCCGCGAATCGACCAACGTCCTCGCCGACCTGTTGGAGAGTACGGTCGACCTGCACGCCAGGGAACTCGCCACCCGACTCGGCCAGCCCGACCCGGGCGCCCCGTTCACACCCGCAGAGGGCCGCACCCTCACCACCCTCGCTCGCAAATCACGCTGGGACCCCGACTCCCCCCTCGCGGAATGACGAACGTGCGGGCGAGGACCCGTCCGCCCGGGTGCCACGGGGACGCCCTCGTCCTCTCCTGACCCTGGACGGCGTCACCCGCTCACGCACGCTTCGCCTGCGTCGCGATGGAGAGCCGTCGTACCGCGAACGGCACGAGTGTGGCATTCGCGGCGGCTCCGGGAAGAACACTCGCGCAGGTCCACTCCCGGCGTGACCACGTCCCTTACACTTTCGCCGTCACATAGCGTGAGGACTGATGTGAGAAGAGTGACCGAAGTGCTGCGTAGCCCGCGGCGCCCCCTCGTACTCGGCTCGGTGCTGACCATCGCGCTCGTCGCACAGTCAGCCCTGATTGTCGCCCAGCAAATGCAGATCGACGACCTGCGGATGCAGCCCGTCGACGTCCAGGAGAGCATCGCGCCTGGCCCTTCAGGGCCGTCCGGCCCGCCCGGTCCCACTGGCCCTGCCGGCGCCATCGGCCCGCCGGGCAAGGACGGCAAGGACGGGAGGGACGGCAAGGACGGCGCGAACGGGAAGGACGGGAAGGACGGCACGAACGGGAAGGACGCCGTCGCTCCCCCGGCTTCAAGTTAGGTCCTCGGCCGCGATGACCGACTCCTGGGGCGTGCACGGGAGGATGCACCGCCCTTGCACGAGCCCAGGCAGGCGCAGTCGGAGTTGCGGCCGGCGCCCGGACAAAGCTGCCAGTGCCACAGTGCTCCGGACCGCGCCGATGGCGCCGGGCAGGATCGTCGGCCAACGCCCGTTACTTCTTTTCATGACGTGACGTGAGGAATGCAGTGAGAAGCATCAAAGAGGCGTGGCGCAGCCCGCGACGCCGCCTTGTACTCGGCGCGGCGCTGGCCATCACACTCGTCGCGCAGGAGGCCGTGCTCGTCGTCCACCAGCAGCAGCTCGACCAACTCCAGGCGCGGCGTATGGCCCTCCAGGCGAACAGTCTCCGTCAGGGTCCGCCCGGGCCGCCTGGACCCTCCGGACCCTCTGGTCAGCCTGGCCCCACCGGCCCCACAGGCATCCATGGGCGGGATGGCAAAGTCGGCGATCACGGCAGACGAGGGCACCCCGGCAGGCGAGGGAGGCCTGGCAGGAACGGGGAGGTTATCTACATCAGATGACGTCGGCGCGATGTTCGAGCGTCGACTGGTGAACCGGGCAGATGGAACGCCACGGTTTGCGGCTGAGGTCAAAGCCTGAGGCGCCCCGCACAGTTGGACCGATCGGCCCAGGGCACGGGCACACGAGCTATAGGGCGGAGCCCCCCGGGCGGTCGGCGGGCGAAGGAAGTGGCCGCCCGGGGGGCTGAGTGCCTCCTGGTGTCCGGCTCGCCGGGTGCACACAGGGTGCGGTTGTCACAGTATGGTCCGTACTGGGACCCCGGCCCGATTCCGGGGGGCCGGGGGTCCACAGTCTGCGTTCAGCAACCGGCGACTAGTAGTCCCCGCGGTCGCCGCCGTCGTGCCAGTCCCTCACCACCCGGAAGCTGGCCACGACGCCGTGCTTGATGTGGATGGTGTGGGTGCGGCCCGGGTGCACGCCGTCGGCGGAGCTGCGCGGGCCGACAGTGGCGATGGGAGCGCCGTTGTCGCACACCGCACCCCGGAAGACCTCGACGGTCCGACGGGTGTCGTTGCGGACGTTCAGGCTGCGCGCCCCCAGTCCGCTGACGACGGTGATGCAGTCGCCGGGGTGGGCCGAGTAGGACCGCTCGTTGATCTCGATGCGGCCCTCGTAGTAGCGGTGACCACCGCCGCCGCGACCCTCGTTGCCCTTGCCCTCGTTGCCCTTGCCGCCATTGTCGTCGTTGCCGCCGTTGCCACCGTCGGGCAGGGCGGCCACAGCCGGAGCGGCATGGGGGGCCTGAGGGGCGACAGCCGGAGTGGAGGCGGCCGATGCGTAGGTGATACCCGTCGCGGCAAGAGCCGCAGCGGCTGAGACAGCGGCGGTGACCGCCGTGGAACGAAGCTTCATGACGCAATCTCCTGTTTCAGGAATGCCGGCCCGTCAGCCGGCTCGCAAAATGAAACTTACCCACAGCAGTCATATCGGTCATATCGAAATACCGGCGAAGGGCTCCAATCGGGGCATTTGTGGCCCTGATTCCGACACTGACGTGCAGTCATGTGCCCTTCGCATAAAGCAGATTGACTTACGATTAGCCCCTTCGATGGATCTCCTCACGCCTACTCACCACTCGATACCAGCGTGTCGCTCTGGATGCGGTGAGGCAATCGTGCTAGGAGGGAACGGGCTGAGCCCAAAACCGCTGGTCTCTCAGTCGGGCGGAAGGCCGCGCAGCAGCCGTGAGCAGACCCGGCGGGGACACCCCGGTCCTGGACAGCGCCACCACACCGGAGGTCTTCGTCGTGATCAGGCACCCCAAGGGTGTCGACAACGGTCGTGCTCACTACGCCTGGACCGTGACGACGATCTTCTTTCCGGCATGGAGCCCCTTCTCGAGGTGGCGGTGCGCCTCGACGATGTCGTCGAGGGCGAAGACCCTGTCGATGGCGGGCCGCAGTGCGCCGAGGCGTACACCGGCGTTCAGGAAGGCCGCCATGCGCCTGACCACGACGGCGTCGAGGGTGTGCTCGAAGCTCCGGTAGCTGAAGATCGTGAGCGGTGTGCCTGTCGGGAAGGGCGCGGGCCGAGGATCCAGGAAGCCCGCGGCGACCAGGGTTCCGCCGGGTCGGGCCGCCTTCAGAAGATCCTGCTGGCCGGGGCCCATCACCACATCTAGGACGATGTCCGCGCCGGTCCCACCGGTGTGGTGGCGGACGGCTTCGACGACGTCCGTCCGGTCGGTGGCGACGACCGCGGCGGCACCGGCGGCGAGCAGCTCATCCCTCCTCGCAGTGTGCCGGGTGAGAGCAATGGGCACGGCGCCGATCTGATTGGCGATCTGTATCGCCGCCCGGCCCACGCCGCCGGAGGCGGCCGTGATGAGGACCTGGTCACCGGGCCGCATCCCCGCCTTCTCGACGAGGGCGCCGTAGGCGGTGGAGTACGCGACCCAGATCGCCGCCGCCTCCGTGATTCCGAGCTCGGCCGGTCGCGCGACGACCTGGCTCGCGGGGAGCGTGGTGTATTCGGCGTAGCTGCCCCTGGCGCTCGCGTCCGGAATGGCGGTGAGGATGACCGGATCGCCGATGTCCAGCCCGGTGACCTCGGGGCCCAGCGCGTCGACGACGCCGGTTCCTTCGACGCCGAGGCGAGCGTGTGGCAGGCCGACGGCTGCGGGCAAGGCGCCGGAACGCATCATCTGGTCGAGCGGGTTGACGGCGAACGCCTCGATCCTGACCCGTACCTCGCCGACGGCGGGCTCGACGACCGGCTCCTCGACGACATGCATGACATCCGGTCCGCCGAACTCGTCGAACACGACGACTCTTGGCATGGTGACTCCTTCGCATGTGGTGCTGGTTTCGTTGCTCACGAAGGACGTTACGGAGCCTTGGGGTACCTCCTGGTACCTTCGAATGTCATGCAGAACATGGCTGGACCAGCCTTCCTCGCCGACTGCCCCACGCGCCTGGCGGTCGACATCATCGCCGACAAGTGGGCCGTGCTCGTGCTCTTCGGGCTCAGCCAGCAGCCGCGCAGGCATGGTGAGCTCGTCGAACTCATCGGCGGCATCTCGCGCAAGGTCCTCACCCAGACGCTGCGCCGGTTGCAGCAGTACGGCCTGGTCGCACGCCATGCCGAAGCACCGCGGCGGGTCGAGTACAGCCTCACCGACCTCGGCCGGACCCTCGTCGAGCCCATCGAGGTCCTGACGACCTGGGCGAGGGACTACGGCGGGGCCATCCTGGACTTCCAGGAGGCGGCGCAAGCCGCTACGCCTCGCGCCACGGACTGATCTCGGCAACTCGGCCCAGGACTCTGGACCCGGGTCACGCGGTGGCCGTGCCGCTCCGAGTGGCCCGCCCAGCCCGGCTTTAGGCCGGACCGGGCGGGCGAGATCCGCTTGTCAGGAACCTAGTAGGTCACGGTGATCGGGGTGTGCGTGGTGCGTTGAGGCAGGGTGAGAGTCAGGACGCGTGTGGTGGCGTCCCAGTGGTACCGGCTCGGGGCGAGTCGTCCCTCGTGTGTGGTGACCTTGGCCGGCAGGTGGGTGACTCCGAGGATGGACAGCGTCCACTGCCGGTTCCTCACCTGGCCGCGGAAGGAGCCTTTCGCCGCGCCGATGGAGACGGTGTGGTGTCCCCGGTTCTCGGCGTATCGGATGGTTGTGGTGGCGTTGTGGCCGTGGTGGCGTGAGGCGGCGGTGGACCCATCGTCCTCGTAGAGGGTGTAGGTGCCCGACGCGCCTGCGGCGATGGTCAGCGTCAATGCGGTCGGCGGAGCCTCGTCGTTGCTGGTGGTGTCATGGGTGCGGGTCGGAAGGATCCCGCCGGCTTTCATGAACACGGGCATGGAGTTCAGGTCGGTCGTGATCTCCTGTGTGGTGCCGCCCTGGTACGTCTTTCCCGTGAAGTAGTCGGTCCACTGGCCGGGCGGGAACCACACCGAGGTGGTCGCGGTCGTCCCTGCTGTCGTGACAGGGGCGACCAGGATGTCGGAGCCGTAGAAGTACTCGCTGCTCGCGGTGGCGTACGCCTGCGCCTCGTCGGGGTATTCCAGGTAGGTGGGACGAACGATCGGGGTGCCGGTCCGGTTCGCCTCCTCAGCCAGCGAGTAGGTGTAAGGGACCAGATTTTCACGGAGGTTGAGGAACTTGTCCGCCGATTGGCGCGCTTGCGGGCCGTACTGCCAGGGCAGCCGGTCGCTGTGGTTGCTGTGCAGACGCTCGATCGGCTGGAAGGTTCCGAACTGGACCCAGCGGGCGTACAGGTCGTCCGGCAGTTTGTGCGTGGTGTGTGTGCCGCCGGCGTCGGTGTAGGTCTCCGAACCCTTGAGGCCCGTCGTGTCGTTGTGACCGCCGATGTCGTGGGTGATGGCGGCCAGTCCGGTGGCGGCGGACTCACCTGGGGTGTATCCGACTTCCAGCTTCAGGGTGCCCCAGGTCGAGGAGGTGTCGCCGGTGAAGTGGACGGTGCTGCGCTTGTCGGCCCACGGTCCGGTCGGCAGGCCTTGCTGACCGCTGTAGCCACCCGCCTGGAGTGAGCCATAGGCGCGGGACAGGACGAAGCCTCGGCCGGAGCCCTGGCCGGTGAGAGCGGCGTACTGCTGGTTGATCCACGCGTCCGGCGTGACACCTGGCGACGATGCCTGCGACTGGTCGCAGCACCAGTCGAGCCACCAGAAGTCGTTGCCCTGTTCGTCCATGGTGCGGTGCAGGTCCAGGTAGGCCTTGAGCTGATCGGGGTCGCCGAAGTCGAAGGTGTAGCAGTTGCCCTGGACCGAAGCGGCCGACGCACAACCTCCCTTCGTCAGCTTGCCCTTGGCCGTTGCCTGTGCCTGCGCGAACTGGGGGTCGGAGGCAAGGATGCTGGGGTGCACGTTGAGTGTGTTGTGCAGCCCCTCTTTGGCGGACCAGTCGAAAAAGCCTTTGGGGTCGGGGAACTTGGCGGTGTCGATCTCCCATCCGCTCCAGTCGTTCACGGCCTTGAAGTCGGTGTCGGTCACCAGCACGTCCAGGGGTACGCCCTCGGATCTGAAGGCCGGCAGGATCGTGTTCTCGTAGTCGGCTGCCGTGCGGTCGATGTACTCCGAGTACCAGACGCCGTAGGCCCATTGCGGCAGCAGCGCGGACGGGCCGGTCAGCGTCGCCAGGTCGCTCAGGCCCTGTTTGTAGTCGTGTCCCAAGCCGAAGACATAGCCGTCCTGGTAGGGGCTGCCGCCGTGCGAGGGCCGGGGCGTGACCTTCTGCGTCGCTGTGTCGTACAGCGCCGACACGGTGTCGTCCAGCAGGTACCAGCCGTCCTTGTTCAGGAGGCCGGGCGTGGTGACGGGAGCGGGGCCGTTGCCGGTCACACCGTCCAGGCCGCGACGGTAGCCGCCGAGTGCGAGATGCGGCTGCGGCGCAGGGGTGTCGGCCGGGGCCAGGGAGATGGTGTCCAGGTTGACGTGGCAGCTCGTCGTATCAGGACAGTTGATGCTGAGGTCGTCCTGGCCCGCGTTCAGCGTGACGCGTGCCGTTGCGGTCTCCCAGTCGTTCCAGTCCTCTGTGGCCGGGAGCGACAGGGGGACGTTCGTGCCGCCCGACGCGATGGACGCGGTACGGGTTTCGTGCCGGCCGTCTCCGCCAGTACCGTTGGCGTAGCGGATCCGCAGCGTGTAGGTGCCCTTTTCGGGGACCCCGACCAAGTGGGCGGTCACGCTGGCGCCTTGGTTCATCTCGGCGACGAAGCCGTTTCCGGCGAAGCCCTGGTGGTCATTGGCGCTTACGGCGCTACCGGAGGTCCGCCCCGCTTCCGCCTCGCAACTCGTGCCGAGCAGGCAGCTGGTGATGGCGGTGGTGGAGACCGACGGATACGGGTCGTTGGAGCGGACCAGGGCGACACTGTCGACGTTGACGTTTCCGGAGTCGGCGGCGGTCCGGGTGAGCGCCAGAGTGTGGTGACCGGCGCCGAGTGCAACCTGTGTGGTGGCCAGCTTCCAGGAGTCCCAGTTCGCCGTGGTCGGCAGGGTCACCTTCTGCGGCGCGGCACCGTCCACGGTGAGGGAGAGCGTCCTTGTCTCGGTTTTTCCGTCGCCGCCGGAAGAGTTGGCGTAGCGCACATCGAAGTCGTACGTCCCGGCGCTGCTGACATCGATGTCAGCCTTTGCCGAGCTGCCGGTTCCCGCGAAGCCGGCTGCGAAGCCCGCGCCGGTGTGGCCACTGTGGTCCGCCGCAACGGCCACGCCGTCGAGTTGAAGCTTCTCGGCCTCGCACAGTGCGCCGAGCGAGCATGTCAGTCGCTGCCAGGGGGTGGCGGTGACCGGGTTGTCGCCTGCGGTCTCACGCACGGAGAGATTGTCCGTATCGAACGGTCCGGATCCGACCTTGTAGCGTAATTCGGTGGCGCTGGTCTTGATGGTGAGCCAGCCGTCGGATATTCGGGTCGAGTAGGCGGTCTCGGCGAAACCGGTGCGGCCTATCGCGTTGAAGGTGGGATCGTCGGTGAACTTCCCGTCGCCCGCGTATTCGGTGCGGATCAGTGTCGGCGACAGGACCTGGAAGCGGGCGTCACCGGATGCGATGGTCGGAATGCGCCGGCCGGCGGCATCCCGGGAAGTCAGGGGACTGGCCGAGGCCGCGCCGCCGCCGGCAAGCGCCATGGCGGTGACAAGTGACAGCGCTACGGCCGTGCTCACCTGCCGCCGCATGGATCTGAAACGTCGCATCTTCACCGCACTTGGCATGTCAACTCCGTTTACTTGGTGATGAGGCGTCGCATCCCAACCCCGGCTCGCTGCGCCGCTTTTGGACGTCGGCAGCGCGCGGGCACGGCGGTACACATGGCTGGGCCCGGATGAAGGCCCCTCGGCCGCCGGGTGCCGGGTGCCGCGTGCCGCTTCCGCACGCTTCCTTCCTCTGCTGCGCCTGGGCACAGCACCGTAAGCCTTCGAACGTGAGACAACGAGCAGCGTCCGGTCGTCACGCACCGGTTGAGAGGCGTTGCCCGTCAGTGTGGCGTCATGTTCGATTCGCGGTCAATGAGGGCGTCAAAGTGAACGAAACTCAACAGTGAAGTGCAAGCCGACGAGAGGTCTGGACAGCGCTGAGGTCCGGTCAGGGTTTCCACGTCCGCGGGAAGGACGCGATCCGGTCGCTGGTGCCGCGTGGGTTGTTCATCTCGTGGGCCAGTGCGGTGAGCTGTTCGCGGTGGGGTTGCGCCGGGCTGCGGGTCTGCGTACGGGGCGTCGAGCTGCTGCTCCAGGTCGTCGAGGAAGCTGCCGTGCGCGTCGATGAGCTTCTGGGCGGCTGTCATGCCGGCGGCACGGGCGCCCGTGGTGTCCTCGATGACGAGGCGTTCCACGTATTTGTCGTAGTCCGGCCGACGGGCGCGGGCGGCGGCCCTGCCGGCCTCCAGCACGGCCTCCTCCAACCTGACCTGCGTCTGCTTCTTCGCGGATGCCGTGCGACGTCGTGCCGGCGCACCTCGTACCCGGCCCGAATCCAGTCGATCGAAGTGCCCGCGCGTCACACCGTCGAACAGCTCGGCCGGCCGGACGAATCGCTCGCCGGCCTCGGCGCGCGCGTTGTCCAGCAGGTACCCGCTGCCGGGAGCAGACTCTTCACCGTGCGCAGTGGTCCCGCCTGTCGGATCCGGTCGGCCGTCGACCTGCGGCGGGCGGGGTAAGGGGGTCGTGACCACATGGTCGACCTTCCCGGGCCACCAGCACCACGACGACAGGGACGCTGAATCGCGAGAACTTGTCGCCCCCGGGCGGCAGCATGCTGAGAGCACGAGTGGTCCGGAGCCCGTTTGCGGTCCCTGTCACGCGAGCCACTGATAGGGCAGGCGAAGGATGGCGGCCACTTCTTCGGCAACCACGGCAGCGTGGAAAGGAACGCCTCCCTCGGCCAGGCCGCGACTCAGATGCAGGTGCAGCGACTGCAGTGTCGCAATCGTGTTGAACGCCCACGGCGGCACCGGTCCGGGACCGCCGGCCTCCAGCGCCTTGGCAACCACGCTCAGCCACCCCGTGGCCTGCTCGGCCGACAGACCGGGAGCGAGCAGGATGCGGCCGATCGCACGGGCCAGACGGGCATCCTCCAGCTGGACGTACCGGTAGTCGGCCACAGCCGTCATCCGGCGGGCACACAGTTCCAGCAGCTCCGCGCGGCGACCCGGCAACGCCTGCGCGAACGCTGCGGCCGCGTCGGCGCCATGGGCGACGGCGTGCAGCCAGCCCAGCGAGTCGTCCCAGCCACGGGTGTCACGCTCGATCGGATACCAGGCGGTGAAGGGGGCATACCAACGCTCGGCGGCGGCCTTCGGCACGGCGCCGGGCGCGGCCGCTGCGCGCGCCAGCACGCATCGCAGGACAAGCGGTGCGAACGTCCTCGCCTGGATCTCGGGATGCGTGAAGCGACCCACTGCCGTGTCCCCGAGGTGCTCCAAGACCTCATCGAGCCGGCCTTCGCCTATCCAGCGCGCGGCGGCGGTGTACGCCTGGTCATCGCGGACCTTGGGATCAGGGGAGACCAGCATGGCCGACAGCTCATCACCGACCCGGGATGCCGGAACGCCCTCAGGGAAGGGGAAGCCCTCGGCGGCGATCGACGACCAGGTGAAATGATCCATAGGCATCACGACACCCTAATCACGGCTCTCCCTTCGGAAAAGAGCTACTCGTGATCCGGTGTACCGCCTTGTTCCGGCGCTCAATTGCACGGTCACCGCCCGCTCCCTTCGGCGCCGGTCCGTGCCGGGGCGGCGGCGTGGATCAGCTGGCGAAGGGCGCCGTAGTAGACCTCGTGGTCGACCATGGCCGGCAGGATCGCCGACAGGTGGCCTGTCAGCTCCGGGAACTCCTCGGGATCGAGCGCGGCCAGTGCTTGGCGGGTGGCGGTCTGGGTGGTCCTCGGGTCCCGGTGATCGACGAAGCTCGCGCTGCCGAGCGTGAGCAGGTACAGCCGCCGGTAGGTGACCATCGCCGCCTCGGGCGTCATGCCGGCCTTGCGGAAGTCGGCGAGCTGCGGCTCCACCAGCCGTTTGAGGAGCTGCGGGCCCAGCCAGGGCCGCGCGCCGCGCAGAGCGACCAGGCCCGGATGAGCCGTCAGCAGCTCGTACAGCGCGCTGAACCGCCGCTCGGTGGCGCCGGCCCAGTCGGCGCCCGCGGGGATCTGCGGCAGACGTGCGGCGAGATGGTCGGTGACCAGGTCCAGCAGGCCGGCCAGGTCGGTGCAGCGGCGCTGGAGAGCGGCGACGGAGATGTCCAGCGCGGCGGCCAGGGTGCGGAAACTGAGGGCGGAATGCCCGTCCTGATCCACGATCCGCAGGGCGGTCTCGGCGATGCGCCGAGGGGTGGCGAGGTCCAGGGAAGCGGATTGCCTAGGCATACGAGTCAGCGTACGGTACACCGTATCGCCACGCCAGGCCCACCCTCCTCCACGGGGGCGACACGCCCCGAACCGCATCGCTCGTTTCGGCCCGGCCCTCGCCTGGTCCTGACTCTCTGGAGCAACAAGATGCAGATCCTCACCTACGGCGACATCAAGGCCGCCGCCGACCGGATCGCCGGACGCGTCCGCCCCGTCACCGTCACCCCGGTAGACCCGGGTGCCATCCGCACCGCCGACCGCGACTCCCCCGACGACCGGGCCGAGGAACCCTGCCAGGTGTGGCTGGCCCTGGAGTTCATGCAGCACACCGGCAGTTTCAAGGCTCGCGGCGCCCAGAACTTCATCCAGGCCCACCGCGAAGCGGGCACCCTCCCCGAGGTCGGAGTCACCATCGCCTCCGGCGGCAACGCCGGACTGGCGTGCGCCTGGGCCGCGCAGCAGCAGGGAGTGCGGGCCACCGTCTTCCTGCCGGCCAACGCCCCGGCCGTGAAGGTGGCCAAGCTCCGTGGCTACGGCGCCGACGTACGTCTCATCGGCTCCGAGTACGCCGAAGCCCTCGCAGCCTGCGAGGAGTTCACGAACACCACGGGCGCCCTGGCGAGCCACGCCTACGACCACCCGCTCATCGCGGCCGGGGCCGGCACTCTGCTGGAGGAGATCCGCCACCGCATCCCCGACCTGGACACCGTGGTGGTCGCGGTCGGTGGTGGTGGGCTGTTCGCCGGAGTGGCCACCGCAGCCCAGCACCACGGCATCCGCACCGTCGCGGTCGAACCCGAGAACTGCCGCGCCCTCAACGCCGCCCTACAGTCCGGCGCCGTCGTCGATGTCGCCGTGGAGTCGGTCGCCGCCGACTCCCTCGGCGCACGCCGTACCTCCGCCATGGCACTGCATGCCGCCCGGCAGGACGGGGTGCAGTCCGTGCTCGTGGCGGACTCCGAGATCGTCCGCGCCCGACAGGCGCTGTGGGATCACCGCAAGGTGGCGGTCGAACACGGTGCCGCCACCGCCCTCGCCGCTCTCACCTCCCCGGACGGGCACACGCCCGACGGGCCCACCGCATCGGACCGCGGCTACCGCCCTGGCAAGGGCGAGAAGGTCTGCGTGGTCCTCTGCGGCGCCAACACCGATCCGAGCGACCTCGCGACCAGGTCCGAATCGCACTGAGCGAGCGGGGCCGAAGTGCACTGAGCGAGCGGGGCCGAGGAACGCGGCCGCGGCGACGGAGATAGGCGAGACGTCCGCGGCGCGTCATGGGTGACCGCGAATGCCCGACCACAGCAAAAGCAACAGCGCTGTTCGGCCACGGAAACGCGAGTGAAACGCCGTCAACAAAAAGTTGAACCGCTGTTCCGGTCGGTGCCCCAAGGCCCCGTCCCCTCCTTCGCGCCCACCTCGCTCGCAGACTGCCGCTCTCCCCATCCTCGTCAAGCTCCGCTTCGTCTCCGGAGGTTCGCTGTGTCCCAGCCCCCTGACGCATCCGCGTCCGAACCCGCCGCCGCGCCCGCCCGGCACCCGGTCGACGAGGTCCTGCCGCCCGCGCGGCTCGGCCTGCTCGGTCTCCAGCACGTGCTGGTGATGTACACCGGCTGCGTCACCGTCCCGCTGGTCTTCGGAGCGGCGGCCAAGCTCGACACCTCCACCATCGGCCTGCTCATCAACGCCGATCTGCTGGTGGCCGGTCTGGTGACGCTCCTTCAGGCGCTCGGCATCGGCAAGGTGCTGGGCGTGCGGCTGCCGGTGGTCGCCGGTGCCACCTTCACCGCCGTCACTCCGATGATCCTGATCGCGGGCGAGTACGGCATGCAGGCGGTCTACGGCTCGATGATCGCCGCCGGCGTCTTCGGACTGCTGGTCGCCGTCCCCTTCGCCCGAGCGGTGCGGTTCTTCCCGCCCCTGGTCAGCGGCTCCGTCATCACCGTCATCGGGCTGTCCCTGATCGGGGTGGCAGCCGGGCTGATCGCCGGGCAGGACGCCACGGCCAAGGACTACGCCGCTCCCAGCCATCTCGCGCTGGCCGGCGGGATCGTGCTGCTCATCGTCGTGGTCAACCGCTGCACCAGCGGCTTCTTCTCCCAGCTCGGTGTCCTGCTCGGTCTGATCGTCGGCACGCTCGTCGCCGTGCCCATGGGCCTGACGGACTTCTCCTCCGTGGGAGGGGCCGACTGGTTCGGTCTGGCGTCCCCATTCCACTTCGGCGCTCCGCACTTCCCCGTCGCGGCGGTCATCTCGATGTGCGTGGTCATGCTGGTGACGTTCACCGAGTCGACCGCCGACATGCTCGCCGTCGGTGAGATGACCGGACGCCCGCTCTCCCGGAAGGACCTGGCCCGCGGCCTGGCCGCCGACGGCGTCTCGGGCATCTTCGGCGGCATCATGAACGGCTTCCTGGACACCGTCTTCGCCCAGAACGTCGGCCTGGTCGGCATGACCAAGGTCCGCAGCCGCTACGTCGCCGCCGTCGCGGGCGGCATCCTGGTCGCCCTCGCCCTCGTCCCGAAGCTGGGCGAGATCGTGGCCTCCCTGCCCGGGCCGGTCATCGGCGGCGCCGGACTGGTCATGTTCGCCACCGTCACCTCGGTCGGCATCAACACCCTGCGCAAGGTGGAGTTCGAGGGCACCGGCAACCTGCTGGTCGTCGCCGTCGCCATAGGCGTCGGCATGCTCCCGGTCGTCGCGCCGTCCTTCTACCACGCCTTCCCCACCTGGGTGCAGATCATCGGCGGCAGCGCCATCACCAGCGCGACCGTCGCCGCGTTCCTGCTGAACCTGCTGTTCAACCACACTCCGGGCGGGAGGAAGGCCGAGCCGGAACCCGAGTCCGGTCCTGCCGAGAAGGTTGTCGCCGACACCGCTCCCGCCGCCTGAGCCCGGCGCCGCGGCAGTGGACATCGGCACAGGCTCCGGGAGCGTGCTCCTTCCCGGTGCCTGGGTTCGGGCGGGCTGGTGCTGCGCTGCGACCTCGCCCCGCCGCTGTCCGGCGTGCCGGTCTCGGTCACCTTCTTCGCCTCGGTGGCCTCCGGGCACCTGGACGCCACCGCCCACGAGGTGGCGCGCTTCCCCGAGATCCGGCTGTGCGTGACGGTGGCGGGCCCGCAGAACCTGCTCGCGATCGCCTGGGTCGCCTCTCTGGCCGACGTCCAGCGGCTGGAGGTCCGCCTGGCCCGCGCGCTGCCTCATCTGCGCGTCGCCGACCGTTCGATCGCGCTGCGGATCACCAAGCACATGGGCCGCATCCTCGACGCGGACGGCCGGGCCCGGGACTTCGTACCGGTCGACCTGTGGAGTGCGGCCGGTACATCCGGGACCGTTGCCCACGCGGACGACGACATAGTGTGAACGACACTAGCTCTCACCTCCCTGATGACTTGATCTCTCGGCCTGCGAGAGTGTTCCCGTGATCCTGGATCCCGAGAACACTCTGTTCGTCCGAGGTGCCACGCCCGTGCTCCTGCTGGCCGACGCGCCCGTCCACGCCGCCCTGCCGCCGCTGACCGCGTCGGACGGGTCGGTGCCCTTGTGCGAAGGCTGGAGCATCGTCCCTCGACTCACCCTGTGCGTCGTGGACGGACCCGGTGACCACGGACTCGTCGTCCCCGCTCTGGCCGCGCCGGTGGTCGGGGGCGCCGACGGTGGCACGGCACCGGACGCCATGGGTGACTGGTGCTCGGACGCCGAGCAGGCCGGCGGAGCGGTCGTCCTGTCCCTGGACCGACTGCCCGAGACCCTCGACTGGTCTGCCTTGCTGTCGTCGGGCACCGCCCGCGGCGGCTTCATGCCGGCGCTGACCTGACGGCATGATCCTCGGACCCGCGCAGGGGTCCGGCCGGCCTGGTCATGATGTCCGGCGCAAGCCGGACTCAGTCCGGGGCAGACCTCATGGCCGCTCCTGCTCAGGCGCAGAGCGGTCCGGTTCGTTGATCTTCCCGAACGGGACGTGCACGCTGGGCGTGCTGCGGGCGGTACCCGTCACATGGCCGACCTGGTCGTCGAAGAAGATATGGGGCTTGAGGACCTCCATGATGGTGCTCTTGTCTATGCCGCCGAGGAAGAAGGCGTCGTTGACGGTCACACCCCAGTTCTTCAGGCTGCGCACCGGGCGTTCGTGGGCGGGTGCGTCGCGGGCGGTGACGAGGGAGACATGGACGCGCATCTTGTAGTCGGCGTCCGCCGCCCTCTGTTCCTCCTCGCGCCGCTGGAGCCGGTTGACGCCCACGAGGAAGTCCCGCAGGGGACCCGGGTCGTGCGGGGTGGCGGCGTTCGTCGTCTCATGGAACCGGAAGTCCTCGATACCGCCGGACTGGTAGACCTGTTCCGAGGCGTCGTCGGCGAGGACCCCGTCGAAGTCGAAGGCGATCCGCAGATCCTGGTCATCCCCCTCGTCAGCCACTCCTGGGCCGAGCACGCGGCCGGCGGGCAGTCCGAGCGCGACGGCCTCGCGGACGTCGTCCTCGTTCGCGGACAGGAACAGGGACATGTTCAGGGCGGGCATGAAGTGATAGGGCGAGCGGCCCTGCATGAAGATGGCCCGGCTGATCGGCAGGCCGTAGGTCTGTATGGACCGCATGACCCGCAGCCCGGTGTCCGGATCATTGCGGGACAGGATGATGGCCTCGACCAGAGGGTCGTCGGGTGAGAGGTCGTTCAGGGACAGCAGCCTGCGGATGAAGGGGAAGGCGACCCCCTTGTCCAGCGTGTCGTCCAGGTGCGCCTCCTGGTAGGCGCGGTAGGCGTCCTCTCCCTGCTCACGGAAGATGGCATCCGCCTCCGCCAGGTCGAACAGCGCGCTGGAGGCGATGCCGACGACCAGACGGTTCTTCAGCTCGTAGACGGCCATGGCGTCCCTCCTGACACTGATGCGCGCACACGTCCCGATCGTTCCATCGAGCCGGGTCGCCGGTGTCGGATTCCTCTTTGGGTGGATATATGTCCTGCTGGCGTACGACGAACCGGATGCCGTGGCCGGAGCAGGCTTGACCTTGACGCTGGGTCAACCCTCCATCCTTCCGGCAGGAGCCTCCTCGCGACCGCCTGGAACGGCTCCGCGGAGGAGGCAGATGACCATGACAGCCCAATCGGTCGCCGGTCCGGCGATTCGCGTACGGGGCCTGGAGAAGTCGTACGGGAAACTCGACGTGCTGCGGGGTGTGGACCTCGACGTGGCGCCGGGCAGCATCTTCGCCCTGCTCGGCTCCAACGGGGCGGGCAAGACCACGACCGTGCGGATCCTTGCCACGCTCCTGACAGGCGACGCAGGGACGGCGAGCGTCAATGGCTTCGACGTCGCCACGCAACCGGCGAACGTGCGGGAGTCCATCAGTCTCACCGGGCAGTTCGCGGCTGTCGACGAGATCCTCAGTGGGCGGGAGAATCTCGTCCTCGTCGCCAGGCTGCGTCACCTCAAGGACCCGGGCGCGATCGCGGACGATCTGCTCAGGCGCTTTTCGCTGAGCGAGGCGGGCGCGCGGCGCGTGTCCACGTACTCGGGTGGGATGCGCCGCCGGCTGGACATCGCCATGAGCCTCATAGGGAATTCACCGGTGATCTTCCTGGACGAGCCGACGGCCGGACTCGACCCCGAGGCGCGCATCGAGGTGTGGGATGCGGTCAGGGAGCTCGCCGGCCAGGGAACGACGGTGCTGCTGACCACGCAGTATCTGGAGGAGGCCGAGCAGTTGGCCGACCGGATCGCGATCCTCCACCAGGGTCGGATCATCGTGAACGGCACCCTCTCCGAACTCAAGCAGCTCTTCCCGCCCGCCAAGGTCGAGTACGTCGAGAAGCAGCCGACGCTGGAGGAGATCTTCCTCGCGGTCATCGGGCGCGCCGACAAGGGCGACGCCACCGGCACGAAGACTGGGGGACAGAAATGACCGCGCACTTCTTCAGCGACACCGCCGCGCTCACGGGGCGGACCCTGCGCCATGTCACCCGCAGCATGGACACCATCATCACGACCGTCATCACGCCGGTCGCCATGATGCTGATGTTCGTCTACGTGTTCGGCGGCGCCATTGATACCGGCTCAGTTCCGTACGTGGTCTACATGCTGCCCGGCATCCTGCTCATGACGATCGCGTCCGGCATCTCCTACACCGCGTACCGGCTGTTCACCGATGTGAAGAGCGGGATCTTCGAGCGATTCCAGTCCATGCCGATCGCGCGCTCGGGTGTGCTGTGGGCCCATGTCATCACCTCGCTGGTCGCCAACCTGATCGCGCTCGTGCTCGTCGTGGGCGTCGCCGTGCTCATGGGCTTCCGCTCAGGGGCGGGAGTGTCCGCGTGGCTCGCGGTCGCCGGCATCCTGCTCCTGTTCACCCTGGCGCTGACCTGGCTCGCCGTGATCCCGGGGCTCTCCGCGTCGTCGGTCGAGGGAGCGGGCGCGTTCGCCTACCCGCTCATCTTCCTGCCGTTCGTAAGCTCGGCGTTCGTACCCACCGGGACGATGCCCGGCCCGGTGCGCTGGTTCGCCGAGCATCAGCCGGTGACCTCGATCGTCGACACGATCCGCGCGCTGTTCACGGGGCATCCGGTCGGCGACGACATCTGGACCGCGCTCGCGTGGTGTGTGGGCATCCTCGTCGTGGCGTACGGCTTCGCGATGACCGCCTATCGCCGGAAGATCGCCTGAGGCAGGCTGGGACCCATGCTCACCATCAGCCAGCTGGCGGCGTACGCCGGGGTGACGGTACGGGCGGTACGCCACTACCACAAGATAGGGCTGCTCCCCGAGCCCGGGCGCGACCGCTCCGGGTACCGGACATACGATGCCGCAGCCGTCGTACGACTCATCCGGATCCGCACCCTGGCCGACGCGGGCGTGCCGCTGGCCAGGGTCCAGGAACTCCTCGACGCCGGTCCGGCGGAGTTCGCCGACGGCGTCCAGGAGATCGACAAGCATCTGCGCGCGGAGATCCGGCGGTTGCAGGACACCCGCAGCCGACTGGCGCGGCTCGCCACCGGAGAACACCTGGCGCTGCCGCAGAGCGTCGTGGACTACCTCGACCGGCTGCGCGGTCTCGGCGTCGGGGAGCGGTACATCGAACTGGAGCGGGATGCCTGGATCATGATCGCCGCGCAGGTGCCGCACCTGATCGACTCCGTGATCGCCAAGAAGCACGAGGAACTGGACGACCCCGACATGGTGAGGCTCTACGGCTTCTTCACCGGGGAGCTCGACTGGCCGGCCGACGATCCGCGCATCGTCGAGGTCGCCGACGTCCTGGAACGCCTGATGATCCGCGCCGTGGAGGCCGGCGCGGCAGGTGGCGACGGCTTCGACGATCAGTTCGTCGCCCTGATGGACTCGACCATGCTCGAGTCCGCACCGGGCGCCGAACTGGTGTTGGCGATTCTGAAGGAGCGTGGCTGGCGGGGCTGGACCCGCATCGAGCGCGTGCCCGCCGACAGGCTCGGCACCGAACTGCCGCCGCCCTGAGCAGCCGCCTCCCAACCGAGCCTGGAAGGTACGAGTTGAGCAAAAGACGCCGGGAGGGAGCCCGGTTCGGGAGGCGGGAAGGGTGGCGGCGATGATGTCCGCCATGATGCCGATCACCCGCCTCGACCTCACCGGTTTCTCCGAACGCGAGCCTGGCGTATGGACCGACGAGCAGGGCCTGGTGCTTTCCCTGCACCACTTCGACCTCGTACCCGACCTGCCGGCCCCGCTCGACCAGCCGGAGCGACTGCGCCGCGGACTCACGGAGCTCACCGCCGAGGCCGGTGCGGGGCTGATCGAGGTCGTGGTCGGCGAGATCGACTCGGTCCCGGCCGTCCGGCAGTTCGCCAAGGTGCGGTTGCCCAACCGGCCGGGACAGGTCTTCCTCGGGTCCTGGACCGTACCCAGGGACCGGTCCAGCGCCGTACTCAAGATCCAGGCGGCCGAAAGCGGGATGACCGGCCTGCGCGAAGCCGTGGTCCTCGACCGGATCGGTCCCGCCGACTACTTCGAGCCGCATCCGTACGCGCCGGACCTCGAGGTCCCGATGCCGTACCACGTCGCCGACCACGAGGAGTGGGACGAGCAGTTCCCGACCCACCCGCTGTCCCTGGTCCGCACCGCCCTCCGCCGGATCGCCCCGACCGTCGTCCTGGACGACGGCTTCAAGACCCTCCCGCCGTTCGACGCCCCGCGGCCCGAACCGGAGGCGCCCGCCCGTCGCCGCTGGTTCCGCCGGGGCCGCTGAGCACCCATCAGGTGCCACGCCCGGCCTACACTGGCGCCGAGTTCAGGAAGGGACATCCGCATGTTGCTGCAGCGGCAAGTGATCGCCCGCGTGAAGGTGATCGGCAGCAACCGGGTGTTCGGCCCGGCCGAGCTCGACCGGTGCGAGTTCCAGAATTCGGTGCTCGCCCAGTTCGACGACCCGGACCTCGGCCTGGTCGTCCGGGACGTCACTGCCAGGCGTTGCCGGGTGAGCGGCCTCGGGGCACAAGGGGTGCGGTTCGAGGACATACGGATCGACGGCTTGGCCATCACGACGCAACTGAACCTGAACGGCTGCGTGTTCAAACACGTGACGCTGAGAGGGAACATCGGCCCGCTCATGGCGACTCCGCCGAATTTCTCACTGCCCCAGGACGTGCGGGACCGATTCACGGCCGGGATCGTCGCCTACTACGCCGATGTCGACTGGGCTCTGGACATCTCGGAGGCTGCGTTCGCCGGCGCCGACTTCTACCACGTCCCTGGCCACCTCGTCCGACGTGACGAGGAGACCCAGTTCCTGCTGCATCGCGAGCGGGTCGAGCAGTTCGGCAGCCTGGAGCGGCTGCCCCCGGTCGCACGGTTCGCAGCGCGACGGTTCGAGTCGACTCCGTTCGACACGACGGTGGCCGTCGCTCCCAGACGATCCAAGCACTTCGCGTCCTACCTGGCCGATCTCGAGGTGCTTCGCACGGAAGGCCTTGCCGACTGAAAGAGCCTGCTCGCCCGGCTCGATGCGGAAGCCGGCACTGGCCCTGTCAGTGTTCCCGTCTAGATTCGCCGCGTGACTGAGCCTTCCTACCTTGCGGCGGTGCGGGAGTCGTACGACACCGTGGCCCACGACTACGCCGCCCTCGTCAAGTCCCCGTCCGAGCTGGACCCGCTGTCACGCTCGATACTGACCGCGTTCGCCGAACTCGTACGGGCATCCGACCGAGGGCCGGTCGCGGACGTGGGCTGCGGACCCGGCAAAGTGACGGCACATCTGGCCGAACTCGGCGTCGCTCCATTCGGCGTCGATGTGTCGCCGAAGATGATCGAACTGGCTCGAGGCGCCTATCCGGACCTGCGCTTCTCCGTGGGCTCCATGACCGCGCTGGAGGTCGAGGGCGACACGCTCGGCGGCATCCTGGCCTACTACTCCACCCACCACACGCCTCCGGAGCTGCTGCCGGTCGTGTTCTCCGAGTTCCATCGCACCTTGGCGCCGGGCGGACATCTTCTCGTTGTCGGCCACGTGAGCGCCGGTGAGCACCGCCGTCCGGCACAGGCCTACGGCGGCCACTCCGTGTCCTTCGAGTCCTATCGCCTGCCCACAGACCAGCTCGCACAACTGCTGAACCAGGCCGGGTTCACCATCAACGCTCAACTGGTCCAGGAGCCCGGTGAAGACATGAGGTGGAAGATCGCCAGCTTCCTCGCCCACAAGCCGACTGCACCATGATCAGTCGGGAGGGGCCGAGATCGCCCAACCTGCCGCGCCATTGGCGTGACGGGCCGTCAGGACCCCATCGCGGGCGCGTGCTTGGTGCGCCAGGTCTGCTTCTTGGACCGGTTGCCGCAGGTGTCCATCGAGCACCAGCGGCGGTTGCCCGGACGGGACGTGTCGAGGAACCAGGCGGCGCAGTGCGGTCCGGAGCAGGCCCGCAGCCGGTTCAGCGCGGGCGAGGTCGCCAGCAGGAGCGCGTCGCGCGCGATGTCCGCGAGGACCGCGCCCACGGGGTCCCCGGCGGTCCAGGTCATGGTGCCGTCCGCGGCGAGGCCCGGAACCGGGGGTGCCGCGGCGGCGGTCCGGTTCAGCAGCTCCCGCTCCCCGGGCGGGCAGCCGACCGGGCCGGCGGGTGAGCGGGCCGCGGTCAGGAGTGCGTGCACCGCTTCGCGTACCGCCCGCGCCTCGCGGAGTACCTCCGATGTCGGAGCCGAGATCGCCACGCCGTCGGGGTAGGGCCCCAGTTGGACGACCCAGGCGGCCAGCGCATCGGCGCTGTCCAGTTCCTCGGTGGCGCCGTCCATGCCGCGCAGCCGGAGAGTGCGCATGAAGTCCAGGCAGATCCGGCCTGCACCGCTGCGGAAGCGGGGGGCCGTGGGCGCGGGCGTCTCGAGCATGGCAACCACCCTACTGCGGAACCGGTTTTACTGGTACTTTCAGCGAACCAGTTAAACCGGTTCTCGATGAGGGTCGAGGCTCCACTCCTCCTCCCTGTCGCCGCTCTGTCCTCTTCCTCGCCAGAGGTGTGCCGTGTCCGCTGAGCCTCCCTCTCCCGCATCTCCGACCCCGAGCCGGCGGTTGACGCTCTTGCTCTCCGTCGCGTGCGGCGTTGCGGTGATGAACATCTACTTCCCGCAGGCGATCAGTCCGCTCATCGCCGATGGCCTGCACGTCTCCCCGAAGTCGGCGGCTCTCGTGGTCACTTGCGCCCAGCTCGGCTACGCGGCCGGTATCTTCCTGCTGGTCCCGCTCGGTGACCGACTGCGCCACCGCGTCCTGGTCACCACCCTGCTGCTGGCGACCTGCGCCGGACTGGTGCTCGCGGGCACCGCCGGCACCCTGCCCGTCCTCGCCGTCGCCGGCGCGCTGGTCGGTCTGACCACCGTGGTCCCGCAGATCCTCATCCCCATGGCGGCCGCCCTGACCGCACCGGAGCACCGTGGCACAGTCACCGGCACCCTTCTGTCGGGCCTGATCGGCGGCATCCTGCTGGCCCGCGCCTTCTCCGGCACCCTCGGTGAGTGGCTGGGCTGGCGTGCCCCCTACCTGGTCGCTGCCGCCCTGGTGCTCGCCCTCACCGTGGCACTGGCCGCCGCGCTCCCTGCCACCACACCGAGCACCGGCCAGTCCTACCCGGCCCTGCTCGCGGCCTCCCTGCGCCTGCTGCGCACCGAGCCGCTGCTGCGGCGCTCGGCCCTCAACCAGGCGCTGGTGTTCGCCGCGTTCAGCGCCGCCTGGACCGCCCTCGCGCTGTACATCACCGGCCCGGCCTACCGCCTGGGCACCCCGGCCATCGGCGTGCTCGCACTGGTGGGCGCGGCCAGCATGTTCGCCACCCCGATCGCCGGGCGCCGTACCGACCGCGACGGCCCCGACGCCGTGAACCTGGTGTCCATGGTGGGCGCCGTCGCCGCCGGTGCCCTGCTGCTGACCGGTGACCTCGGCGGTGCCGTCGGCCTGGCCGGCCTGGGCGCGGGCATGCTGCTGCTCGACGTCGCCATGCAGTCCGGCCAGGTCGCCAACCAGACGCGCATCTTCGCGCTGCGCTCCGAAGCCCGCGCCCGACTCAACACCGCTTACATGACCTGCGCGTTCCTCGGCGGCAGCGTCGGCTCCTGGCTGGGCGTACGCGCGTACTCCACCTTCGGCTGGAACGGCGTCTGCGGCCTGGTCATGCTGCTGGCCGGCCTCGCCCTGCTCCGCCACCGAGTGGGACATCCGAAGGTGCGGCCACCACGAGCGGGGGCCGCTGGGGGCCGTGGCCGACCGCAACACGTGGCCCGCTAGCATTCCTTCGCATGATGCGACGGGGGTGGCGGCTGGGTGCCGTGGCGTTGCTGGCGGCGATCTGCGCCTCCGGTCCACAACGCCCGGAGGTCATCCGTACGGCGTCGGACCTCGGCCCGCTCCCGGCCGGCCGCTACCTCTACACACCGCAGGACTATCAACAATCGCAGCGGGCAACGGCGTTGCTGGTCCGGCAGTGCATGGCGGAGCACGGCCACCCCGGCT
>NZ_VJZD01000199.1 GCF_009377175.1 Streptomyces adustus | reverse complement strand
CCCATCGCCCCCCTGCGCCCCGCGCACCTCCTGCGCCCCGCGCTCCCACGGTGACCGCCTAGAACTCCACGTACACGACCGTCGCGTCGTCGTGCGTCTTGCCGCGGCCCAGGAACCGGCGGTCGCCGTCCGCTCTCTCCAGCGTCCGCACCCGCTCCACCAGGGTCCCCGGCCCCTCCTTCCGGACAAGAGCGAGGCAGTCCGCCCAGTCGCCCGCCCGGAACTTCTCCACCCAGCGCGCGGCGCCGTCCGTCAGCGCGGCCAGCGCGCGGACCTCGGCGCGGGGCACGGTGCCGGTCACGGCGCGGGCGGCCACGGCCGGATCGGCCGCCGCGGTGAAGAAGCCGCCCTCCTTGTTGCGGACGGTCGAGTCCACCACCGCGTCGGTGGCGAGCGAGGCGCGCGGCAGCCGGGCGATGCGGTCGTCCAGGACCGGGGTGACCGTCCCGTCGGGGGACCGGAGCAGCAGCACCGAGTCGGAGAGCACCAGGTACGCGACCGTCTCCGGCGACCAGCGGGCGAGGGCCACGGTTGCCTGCGGCGTACGCGGGTGAGAAAGGTCACAGGTGTCCGCGTGGGCCGAGGCGGTACGGGCGATGGCGCGGGCGAGGATCTCGGTCAGCGGGACATCGGTGAGGGAAATGATCATTTCGGTCAGGGCACCCCCGAGACGTGCCGTGTACCAGGGGACCGAATGCAGACAGCCCGTCGCGCTCCGTGGTGGTGTCACGCCGTCCAGGACGACGAGTGCGCCACCTTGCCCGGATGCGGGTAGTCCGATGCTCGCGAAGTCCTCGTTGGGGCGGTCCTGTTGACCGGGCTCCGAGACAAGTTCCGTACGCATTCGGCCAGTCTGCACCACCTCTTCACAACTTGCGCGAAAGGGCGGCATCGGCCGCCGGATCGGCGCACCGGCGCAGGTCAACCGCCTGATTTGAGGCGGAATGACATACTCCGGGAAGGTGCGGCGGCGAATCCTGTCAAAGCCCGCCGCCCACGTCCAACCGGCCCACCGCGCACGGCTGCCGCGGGCGCCGGGGGAACTTGCCCACCAACTCCCCTCCGATGTTCACTCCTTCGGGTGGCGGGTCAGGTGATGCCGGACCGCTGCCCACCGGCACTGGGAGGGTCGGGAGCCGGTTGAGGGGTGCCCCCCCCTGCTCGGGTGAAGCCGAGAATGCGGGGGAGGTTGTACGAGCCGATTGACGGAACGTCATCCGGACCCATGGGTACACGAGTCAGGAATGCGAGCACCGGTGCAGAAGACGCGGCCTCGGCGCGCAGACAAGAAGTCGGCCTCCGAAGGGGGCGCGCAGAGCTCCTCCGTCGGCAAGGGCCGTCCCACCCACGTACGTAACCGGCTGATCGTCGCGGTGGCCGTCGTGGCCGCGGCCATAGCCGCGGCCGGAGCCCCGTCGGTGCTGGCCGCCTCGGGTCGGCTCAAGGACTCCCAGGATCTGGTGACGCTGGCCGGCCAGACCCAGGACGCACTGGTGCTGGCCCACTCGCTCGCCGACGAACGGGACGAGATCACCTCCTACGTCGCGGCCGGGCGGCCCAAGTCCAAGGCGCCGACCGAGGACCGCAGCGCCCGGGTCGACCGGCTGCTGGAGGAGCTGCGCGCCGATCCGGACGTACCGGCCTCGCTGCGCGCGGACCTCGACGATGTCGCGGCCGTACGCAGAGCGGCGCTCACCGGCAAGAGCAGTGCTCTCGAAACGCACGGTGCGTACTCCTCCGCCATCACCGAACTCCACCGCCTCGCCGAGCGCCTCGCCGACCGGATGCCCACCCGCGCGGGCGCCGGCGCGCACGCCCTCGCCGAGCTCGACTCCGCCGTCCAGCAGGCGGCGGCGGCCCGCGGACTGCTGCTGGCCGCGCTGAACGTGCCGACCAGCACCGAGTCCGTCTACAACCCCGCCACCGGCCTGACGGACACGGTCCCGGTCTCCTCCGGCGCCGACACCAAGCAGCGCGACGCCCTCACCGCCGCCGCCCAGCAGGCCCGGGTGCGCTCCGACGCGGCCCTCGCCGACTTCCACGAGACCGCGCCGAAGGCGACCGTCGACACCTACGACTCGACGGTCACCGGCCCCGAGGTCGACTCCGCCGACAAGTACCTGGCCCGCCTCACCGACCAGCCGGAGCTGTCCGACAGCGAGCTCGCCACCAGCGTCAAGAAGCTCGACGCGGCGCTCACCGCCCGGGTCGAGCTGATGCGCGGCGCGGAGTCCTCGCTCTACGACCACCGCACCAAGGACCTGGGCCTGCTGCGCGACGACGACGTCACCGCGCTGGAGATCCGCGTCGCCGTGCTCGGCGTGCTGATGCTGGTCGCCGTCGGTGTCGCCACCGGTATGGCACGCTCCCTGACCCGGCCGCTGTCCGCGCTGCGCCGCGGCTCGGCCCGGCTCGCGGAGACGGCGGACCTCGTCGCCGAGGAACCCGTCAAGTTCATCGGCCGCAACGACGAGTTCGCCCAGGTCGTGCGGTCCGTCAACGCCCTGCACGCGCACGCGGTCGCCCTCCAGGAACGCATCACCACCCTGGAGACCGACCGCAAGCACCTCGTCGGCCAGCGCCAGAAGATGGCCGACGCCCGCGAGGAGCTGCGCTCCGAGCTCACCGGCTCCGCCGCCCAGCTGGAGCGGCTGCGCACCAGCATCGGCGGCTCCTTCGTCAACCTCGCGCTGCGCACCCTGGGCCTCGTCGAGCGGCAGCTCGCGGTCATCGAGGGCCTGGAGGAGCGCGAGCAGGACCCGGACCGGCTGGCCACCCTCTTCAAGCTCGACCACTTCGCCACGGTCATGCGCCGGCACAGCGAGAACCTCCTGGTGCTGGCCGGCACCGAACACGTCCAGCAGCACGCCGGGCCCGTCCCGCTCGTCGACGTCGTACGGGCGGCGGTCAGCGAGATCGAGCGCTACGAGCGCGTCCGCATCGCCGCGGTGCCGCCGCACGCGCACGTCGTCGGCTTCGCGGCCGACGACCTCTCGCACCTGCTGGCCGAACTCATGGAGAACGCCACCTCGTTCTCCCCGCCGGACGTGCCCGTGGAGGTCTCCGCCTGGCTCCTGGAGAACGGCGAGGTCATGCTCTCCGTCCAGGACGAGGGCATCGGCACCACCGAGGAGCGGCTGACCCGCCTCAACGCCCGGCTCGCCGACTTCGACCCGGCGTCGCCCTACGACCAGGAGGGCGAGGACGGTCTCGGGCTCGGCCTGTACGTCGTGGCCCGGCTGGCCCACCGGCACAACGTGCGCGTGCAGCTGCGGGCGCAGAAGCAGGGCGGCATCGCGGCCGTGGTGGCCCTTCCGCAGACGCTGTTCGCGACGGCCTCGCCGGCCGCCGTCCCGTCGGCCAGGTCGTCGGCCGGCGGTGCGCAGGGCTACGCGCTGCCGGGCGCCGACGCGGAGGCCAACTCCAACGTCCTGCACGGCCGTTCGGCGGCCAAGGACCCACTGGTGGCCCTGGCGGAGCAGGCGGTACGAGCCTCCGCCGACGACGAGACGGACGTACCGGCGTTGGACGCGCCGCAGGCGGACGTACCGCAGGCGGACGTACCGCAGGCGGACGTACCGCAGACCGGCGTGCCGCAAGCCGAGGCGCCGCAGGCGGAGGCACCGCGGGCGGACGCACCCGGCACGGACGTGCCGGAGGCGGCCGCACCGGAGGCCGACGCGCCGCTCGCCTCGGCGGCGGAACCCGCCCAGGCTCCCGCGCAGGACCGGGTCCCCGCGCAGGCACGACCCGGCCCGCCCGCCGAGTCCCTCGCCGAGACCACGATGGAGCTGTTCATCCCGGCTCCCTCGGCCGAACCGGAGCCGGCACCGGCCCCCGAGCGGCCCGCGGCCGCCGAACCCGCCGTCCCGGCCGCGCCCGCCGAGCCTGTCGCGCCCGTCGAGCCTGTCGCGCCCGCGGTCCCGGCCGCGCCCGCCGCCGGTCCGGCCGTCGACCCCTACGCCATCGGCCCCGACAGCCACCAGCGCACCCCGGACGAGACCGAGGAGCCTGTCACCAGCAAGGGGCTGCCCAAGCGCACCCCGAAGGTCACCGCGCCCGCCTCGGGACCGAGGCAGCGCAGCGGCTCCGTCGACGCCGAGGCGCTGCGTCGCCGCCTCGGTGGCTTCCGCCGGGGGGCGGAGGCCGGCCACCGCGAGGTGGCGGCGGAGATCGCGGAGCAGACCGGCCGCAACGAGATCCCGACCGCGGCGGCCGCGCGACCCGCGGAACCGGCAGCGCCTGCCCGACCGGCAGTGCCTGCCCGACCAGCAGCACCGGCTACACCAGCGACACCGGCTACACCAGCGACACCCGCACGGAACGCAGTTGGCGATGACGCCACGGGGGGCACAGTCGAGGAGGCAAGCAGTTGACCGCCACCAGTACCTTCGGCCTGAGCAGTGAGGCCCGGAACCTGCACTGGCTGCTGACGAACCTCGTGGAGGAGGTGCCAGGCATCCAGTCCGTCGCGGTGGTCTCCTCCGACGGCCTGCTGCTGCTGTCCTCCGACCCCGGCCGCAACGCCGAGGCCCGCGAGACCTTCGACGACAAGCCCAAGGGGCCACGCGGCTCCTCCGCCGACCTCGCCACCATCGTCTCCGGCATCGGCAGCCTCACCATCGGCGCCGCCAAGCTGATGGACTTCGGCACGGTCAAGCACTCCATGGTCGCCATGGAGGAGGGCAGCCTGTTCGTGATGTCGATCAGCGACGGCTCACTGCTCGGCGTCCACGGAGCCGCGGAGTGCGACATGAGCGTGGTGGCGTACCACATGGCGCTCTTCGTCGGCCGGGCCGGTCACGTCCTGACCCCCGAACTCCGCAGCGAGCTGCGGAAATCCCTGGAGGGCGAGCCGACGGGGAGTGGCCGATGAGCACCGCACCCCGCAACTCCAGGCCGCATCTCCCGGTCCGCGGCGGCGACCGCAAGGTGGCCCGCGTACGCCCCTACTCGCTGACCGGCGGCCGTACCCGCTTCGGCCATGTCCTCCTCGTCGAGACGTTCGTGGCGAGCACCGCCGCGATCGAGGCTCCGCAGGAGCGCAAGGAACTGACGAGCGGCACCCCGCACGCGCTGAGCCTCGGGGCGGGCCCCCTCAGCGCCCGGGTCATGCCGGAGATGCTGGCCATCGTCGAACTGTGCCGCCGGATGCGTACGGTGGCCGAGATCGCCGCGCTGCTGAGCATGCCGCTCGGTGTGGTCCGGGTCCTGCTGAGCGACCTCGCGGACCAGGGAAAGATCCGTGTGTACGGAACCGGAACCGGTCACGGCGTCGGCCGGCCTGACCGCGCTCTGCTGGAAAGGGTGCTGAGTGGACTCCGTCGTCTCTGACGCCGCCGCCTCGGGCGGCACCTCGTTCGTCGAGCCCGACGAACCGTCGCAGCCCTGGCAGACGGACCGGACGCGCGCCCCGATCGCGACGAAGATCGTGATCGCGGGCGGCTTCGGGGTCGGCAAGACCACGCTGGTCACCGCCGTCTCGGAGATCACGCCCCTCCAGACGGAGGCGCTGATGACCGAGGCGAGCGAGGAGACCGACGACCTCACCGACACCCCCGGCAAGCTGACCACCACCGTGGCCATGGACTTCGGCCGCATCACGCTCGACGACGACCTGGTGCTCTACCTGTTCGGCACGCCGGGCCAGCAGCGGTTCTGGTTCATGTGGGACGACCTGGTGCGGGGCGCGATCGGCGCGGTCGTCCTGGCCGACACCCGTCGCCTGAAGGACTGCTTCCCGGCGCTGGACTACTTCGAGAGCTGCGGGCTGCCGTACGTCGTCGCGGTCAACCACTTCGACGACTCGGAGAGTTTTGAACCCGAGGACGTTCGGGAGGCGTTGACGATCGCCGAGCACATCCCCGTGCTGATCATGGACGCCCGTCGGCGGGTGTCGGTGATCGAGTCCCTGCTGGCGCTGGTGGGCCACGCACTCGCCGAAACCCCCGAGTAGCCCCGAGCGAGCCGGGCGGTTCCCGGGCAATCCCCAGCAGTCCCCGAGCAGTTCTTCGCGGCCCGACGGCCGACCCCGGCGGTCCCGCCGTCCGGCCGCTGTGCGCAGTATCGAACGGCACCGGCACCGGCCGGTTCCGTGCGTCCCGAGTCCTGAGCAGTCGTGATAGAGGAGCCACCACCCGCATGCGGAAGATACTCGTCGTCGGAGCCGGCCAGTCCGGTCTCCAGCTCGCCCTCGGACTCCAGTCGCACGGGTACGAGGTCACCCTGATGTCCAACCGGACCGCGGACGAGATCCGCTCCGGCCGGGTCATGTCGACCCAGTGCATGTTCCACACGGCACTTCAGCACGAGCGCGACCTCCAGCTGAACTTCTGGGAGTCGCAGGCCCCGAGGATCGAGGGCCTCGGTGTCTCGGTCGCGGCCCCCGGCTCGTTCGACCCGGGCCCCTCGCAGCGGGCGATCGACTGGGTGGGCAAGCTGGACGGCTACGCCCAGTCGGTCGACCAGCGGGTGAAGATGGCCGGCTGGATGGAGACCTTCGTCCAGCGCGGCGGCCAGCTGGTCATCCACGGCGTGGCGGTCGGCGACCTCGACTACTTCTCCCGCGCCTACGACCTCGTCCTCGTCTCGGCGGGCAAGGGCGAACTGGTGTCGATGTTCGGCCGGGACGCCTCCCGCTCCCCCTACAGCACGCCGCAGCGCGCCCTCGCCGTGTCGTACGTACACGGCCTGGGCCCGCGCCCGGAGCACCCGGAGTTCGACGCGGTCCGCTGCAACCTGGTCCCCGGGGTCGGCGAGCTGTTCGTCATGCCGACGCTGACCACCTCCGGTCGCGCGGACATCCTGTTCTGGGAGGGCATACCCGGCGGCCCGCTCGACGCCTTCGCCGGCGTCAAGGACCCGGCCGAGCACCTCGCCCTGACCCTGGCGCTGATGGAGAAGTTCACGCCCTGGGAGTACGCGCGGGCGACCAAGGCGGAGCTCACCGACGCGGGCGGCACGCTCGCCGGCCGGTACGCCCCGACCGTCCGCAACCCCATCGGCCGCCTCCCCGGCGGTGGCCTGGTCCTGGGCGTGGCCGACGTAGTGGTCGCCAACGACCCGATCACCGGCCAGGGTTCCAACTCGGCGTCCAAGTGCGCGGCCGCGTACCTCGCCGCGATCCTCGAACACGAGGACAAGCCGTTCGACGAGATGTGGATGCAGTCGGCCTTCGACCGCTACTGGAACACCGCCCAGCACGTCACCAAGTGGACCAACGCGATGCTCGCCCCGCCGCCGGAGCACATCCTCAACCTCATCGGCGCCGCCGGCCAGCTCCAGCCGGTCGCCGACCGCTTCGCCAACGCCTTCAACGACCCGGCCGACTTCGAGAACTTCTTCTACGACCCCGAGAAGACGGGCGCGTACCTGGCCTCGGTCGCCGGGGCCTGACCGGCGGACACACCGGTCGCGGGTCCCCGACACGCTGTCGGGGACCCGCCCCTCGGCCCCGCCCGCCTACCGGACGGACGGCTTCGGCACGGACGCCGGTGGCGCGGACGGTTGCGAGGCGGACGGCTGTGACGCCGCCAGTCGCGGGGCCGCCGACTGCGGTGCGGACGGTCGCGGGGCGGACGGCTGTGATGCCGCCGGTCGCGGGGCCGCCGGCTGCGGTGCGGACGGCTGCGGGGCCGCCGGTTGTGCGGCCGTCGGCCGGGGGGCCGTCGCCGGGGCGTATCCCTCGTCCTTGCCGTCGAGGGCGTGGACGGGGAGTTCCGGCGGCGTGTAGCGCGGCAGCGGCGTGCCCGCGGGATCGGGCCGTACGGCGCCCAGCACCGGGTTGGCGGCCAGCGGGGAGACCTTCACCCGCGCGCCGGGACGGGGCGCCTGGACCACCATGCCGTGGCCGAGATACATCGCCACATGGGTCGCCTCCGGGAAATAGACGACGAGGTCGCCGGGGCGCAGCTCGGTGAGCGGGATCCGGGGCAGCCGCGCCCACTGCTCCTGACTGGTCCGCGGAATCACCGTCCCGGCGTCCTGCCAGGCCCGCGAGGTCAGCCCGGAGCAGTCGTACGACTTCGGGCCCTCCGCGCCCCACTCGTACGGCTTCCCGAGCTGCCGCACGGCATAGCGCACCGCCTCCTCGCCCTCCTGCGTCGGCGTCCGCTCGACGGCCGTGCCGAGCGCGCCCGAGGTGATCAGCTCGTCCTGCGCCTTCGCGATCCCGGTCCGCTCGAACTCGGCCAGCTCGGTCAGCTGCTCGGCGCTGAGCGAGGCGATCAGCTTCTCGACGGCCGCGAGCCGCCTGTGCACGTCGTCGCGGTCCTTCTTGCGCCGTTCGGCGAGGGCGCGCTGGGTGTAGAAGGCGGTACGTGCCTTGCGGGCCAGGTCACGGCTTCTGCGCTCGTTCCCGGTCAGCCGCCCCACCGTCTCCGTCCGCTCGCGGGCCAGCCGTCCGATCACATGGCCCTCGTCGAGCGCGTGCTGCGGGTCGCGGGCGAGCAGCAGGCGCAGGTACGGGGAGATGTCGTTGCTGCCCTGGTACTGCTGACGGGCCAGCCGTGCCGCCTCGACCCTGCTCTCGTCCAGCGACAGCCGCGCCCGGTCCAGCTCGGCGTCCAGCCGGCCGGCCCGGGTGCTCTGCTTCTTCAGCTGCTCCTCGGTGGCGTTGTAGGTCTCGGTGGCCTTCTCCGTCGCCCGGTAGAGCTGTTGAAGGTCCGTCAGCAGCTCGGCGACGGAACGTTTCTCGGAACTTGCGGTGGCCGTCCCGGGACTTGCGGTGGTCGTCCCGGGGCCTGCGGTGGCTGCCCCGGGGCCGGGGAGGGCCGCCACGGACTGGGGTGCGAGGGCGAGCTGGGCGGCGGCCGCCGCCGTACAGGCCAGACGCAGAAACCTTCCTGACACCTCATCACCTCCGGCGCGGGGCAGGCGGCCGGTCCGCCCGTCTCCGTACCGTGATGATCAGATAACCCTGCGTGTTTCAGGTACCGAGTGTGCGCGGACCGGCGCAACGAGGTCACCCGTACGGGTCGTCCGGCTTGCCGTCCGGCGTGGTGTGTGGATTGCCGCCGGGCGGGCGTACGGCCGCGGGCGCGCACGGGGGAGCGGGGTGTCCCGCCCGGCAGGCGAACCGCAGGTCCTAGGCGCCCGGGGTGGTGTCCGGCCGAGTGTCCGGGGTGGTGTCCGGCTTGGACCAGGGCCATTTCGGGCGGCCGCTCTGCTTTCCCTCCGGGTCGAACGTGTACTTCCACCCCTGGTGCAGTCCGAGCAGCTTGCCCTGCCCCCGGGGCACGCGCCGGTAGACCAGCACGGTGGGCGCGCCGCCGGCCGCGTCCGGCACGGGGATGCGGTACGTCTTCGGCGGATGCCCGGTGGGCCCGAGCAGCACGGGCAGGACGCGCCCGTCCATGGGGCCGCCCTCGAAGGGGGTGTCTTGGCTCTTCACGGCACCAGTGTCAGTCATCCGCCCCGAGGACGGCACGCACGAGCGCCTCGGTCTGCGGGTCCCGCCGGGCGGTGACCGTCAGGACGGCGACGAACTGCTCCACGAGCCAGTCCCGCAGCTCGTCGACGGGCGGTTCCTTGTTCTCGTCCAGCCAGATGAGCGAGGCCGCCTCCACCGCGGTGATCCACATCCGGACCGTCATCCGCAGCCGGGGGCCGGGGTCGCTGACGCCGAGGTGGCTGAGGATGTGCTCGGCGGCGGCCCGGCGCACCCCGTCCACGATGGCGGTGGTCCGGGACGTCTCCACCACGCTTCCGCCCTGGAGCAGCGCGCTGAACCCGGCGTCGTGCTGGTCGACGAAGGCGAGATAGCGGTCCAGGGCGCGGGACAGCCGGGGCAGCAGCGGGCCCTGCCGGGGCTCGTCGAAGCAGAGCCGCAGCTCGTCGGCGGCGGACCTGAGGGCGGCCTCGTAGAGCTGTTGCTTGCCGCCCGGGAAGTACCGGTACACCAGCGGGCGCGAGACCCCGGCCGCCTCCGCCACGTCGTCCAGCGACACCTCCTCCGGCGCCCGGTGCGCGAAGAGGGACAGCGCGGAGTCGAGGAGCTGACTGCGACGCTCCTCGACGCTCAGGCGACGGTAGGCGGGGGTGGGCGCTGAGGGGGTCATGACCGGCAGGGTAATCGCTGCCCGGGCCGGCCACCGGTCCCCGGCCCGGTCATCGGCTCCGGCCCGGCCACCGGTCCCCGGTCCCGCCGTCCGTCAGGCCAGCAGCCCCGAGGACTTCCACAGCCGGCGTCCCACGCCGCGCAGCACCCCGATGTCGTCGAGGAAGTCCGTCAGCCGCTTCGCTCCCGTCTGCATGATCTCCCGCCGGTGCCCGCTGGCCTTCACCTGGGCGATCGCCTCCCGCCTGTCGAGCCCCACATTCGTGTAGACCTCGGGATTGACGAAGGCGACCGAGAACACCCGGGCGAACTCGCCCGAGGTGACCCGGGTGAACTCCTGGGACCACCGCGGCGCGGTCACCATCTGCCGCCGCAGCTCCTCGCGGGCGTAGCGCACGTGCCGCGCCTCCTCCACCACATGGATCCGCGTCACGCCCCGGACCAGCGGCTGCACCCGCTCGTCGGGGAAGGTCAGCCGCTGCATCCAGTCCAGGACCTCCTCGCCGAGCAGCGTCGCCGTGAACGATCCGGGCGTGGTGGAGATCGTCTTGAACACCCGTCCGAGCTGCTGGTGTCCGCGGCTGACCGGGTACCAGGGCGTGTCGCCCCGCTCGATCAGCCGCGCGAACATCTTCGAGTGCCGGCACTCGTCCTCGATCTCGGTCAGCGCGTACCGCACGTGCGCGCTCGTCGCCGCCTTGTCGTAGATGTGCCGGACCAGCAGCTGCATCAGGATGATCTCGAACCAGATGCCGAGCGAGGCGAGCGCGGCCGCCTCGTGCCGGGACAGCAGGATCCGCTGCTCCTCGCTCATCCGCTGCCACATCGGCGTGCCGTACAGGCTCAGCAGCTCCGGCGGCCAGAACCACTTGCCGTCCTCGAACGGCGCGTCCCAGTCCAGTTCCCGGTCCGGGTCGAAGGAGTGCTTGGCGGACGACGCGAGCAGGCGTTCGGCCACCTGCTCGCGGTCCTTGAGGAGCCCGAGCGCGTCACGCAGACCGTCGAGTGCGTCGGCTTCCGTCAGGGTCGTCATGGCTCTTCCACCTCGTTACCGGGGGTCACGTCTACCGAACTTATGAGACTGCCTGTCAGCAAGGTCGTCAATCCCTTGCGCAGCACTTGTTGACTCGGTGTCTACGTGTGGACCCGCGAGGTGGGTCGCCTATCGGGCTAGACCGGGCAGTCCAGACCTTCCGGGGCCGACCGCCCCGTCGACTCCTCCGGCTCCGGCAGCGGTGCCGCCGTCTGCGGCGGGAACGTCGTCCGCAGGGTGAACGCGTACGGCGTCGCCCCGTGCGCCCGCAGGTGCCGCAGCCGGTCCTCGGCCTCCGCGACGGTCGGCCGGTGGCCCGCCGGGACCCACCACAGGGTCGCCATGGCCTCCTGGACCCGCTCGAACCACTCGCGGCGCCGGGCCAGCAGCTCCCGGTGCCGTCCCTGGTACATGAAGGCGGTCAGCGCGTCGGTGTCGCGCCACACGGACATGTTGACGATCAGCCACTCGTCCCCGAAGACGGGGATGTCCGTTGCGTCCCCCGACTCGCTCGCCAGTCGCCAGACGAACCCGCCGGCGGTGTCGGCGGTGGCGTTCACCGGATCGAGGGCGTCGACGAAGTCCTTCAACTCAGGGGAATCCAGCGGGAATTTGAGGCGGGCGATGTTGACCTGGGCGAGTTCGTACACGGTGTTCTCCGTGGCTTCAGTCATGAGTGAAAGGTAGGACGGACCTGTACCGCCCCAGTACCCCCGTCTCACCCACCGAACGCGGCTCGCCCGGACGCCGCCCGCCCGGGCACCGCTCACCCGGACAGCACCGCCCGCATCACGTCCCGCGCGATCGGCGCCGCGTCCCCGCCCCCGCTGATCTCCCCGCGGTTCGCCGACGCGTCCTCCACCACCACCGCGACCGCGACCTTCGGCTCCGGATCCTGCTCGCCCTGCGCCCATGACACGAACCAGGCATACGGAATGCCGGAGTTGCCCAGGCCGTGCTGCGCGGTGCCGGTCTTGCCGCCGACCGTCGCGCCGGGGATCGCCGCGTTCGTACCGGTGCCGTCCTCGACCACGTCGGTCATCAGCTCCCGCATCCGCTCCGCGGTCGCCGGCTGCATCACCTGCCGTGCGGGGCGCGAACCCGCCGTCGACACCGTGCCCCCGTCGCGGCTGGTGGTCCGCTCCACCAGATACGGCGGCCGCAGCCGGCCCCCGTTCGCCACCGCCGCCGCGACCATCGCCATCTGGAGCGGCGTGGCCCGCGTGTTGTACTGGCCGATCGACGACAGCGCGAGCTGCGCCCGGTCCACACTGGTGTCGAAGGTGCTGGTCGCCGCCGAGAACGGGATCCGCACCCCGGTGTCGTTGAAGCCGAAGGCCTGCGCGGTCCCCACCATGTCGCGCGCCCCCACGTCCACCCCGAGTTTCGCGAAGACCGTGTTGCACGACCACTTGAACGCCTCCCGCAGTGAGGCGTCCTGGCAGCCGTCGCCCTCGTTCGTCAGCCAGGTGCGCGTCCCGGGCAGGGTGTACGGGTCGGGGGAGTCGGTCTGCGCGTCCATGTCGGTGACCACGCCCGCGTCCAGCGCCGCCGCCGCGGTGACCACCTTGAAGGTCGAACCCGGCGGATATGTCTGGCGCACCGCGCGGTTGAGCATCGGCTTGTCCGGGTCGCGGTTCAGCCGCTCCCAGGCCGCCTTCGTCGCCGGCCGGTTGCCCGACAGCTCCGCCGGGTCGTACGAGGGCGCGGAGACCAGCGCCAGGATCCGCCCGGTCGCCGGCTCGATCGCCGCCACCGCGCCCTTGCGCCCGGCCAGTCCCACGTACGCCGCCCGCTGCGCCGCCGGGTCGATGGTGGTGACGACCTTGCCGCCGGGCGGCAGGCCTCGGGTCAGGTCGCTCCACAGCGGGAACGGCGCGAGCAGCGGGTCGGTGCCCGCCAGCACCCCGTCCTCGGCGTGCTCCAGCAGGGTCGTGCCGTACTCCTGGGAGGCGAAGCCGGTGATGGGCGCGTACAGCGGGCCGTCGTTGTAGGTGCGTTCGTAGCGCAGCTGCTCGCCGGTGTCCCGGGAGCCGGTGACCGGCTCGCCGCCGACCAGGATGTCGCCGCGCGGCTGTCCGTAACGGGCGATCGTGGCACGGCGGTTGGCCGTGCTTCCGTCGTAGGGACCGGCCTGGAAGACCTGCACCCGCAGGGCGTTGACGAGCAGCGCGACCAGCAGCAGGACGCAGAAGGCCGCCGCGTGCCGGATGTACTTGGTCACGGCGCCACCCGACCGTCGTAGTCGGTCACGGCGCCACCCGACCGTCGTAGTCGGTCACGGCGCCACCTGACCGTCGTACTGGCTGCGGGCCGAGTCGCTGACCCGGATCAGCAGCGCCACGATCGCCCAGTTGGTCACCACCGACGAGCCGCCCTGCGCCAGGAACGGCATCGCCATGCCGGTCAGCGGGATCAGACCGGTCACCCCGCCCGCGATGACGAACACCTGGAGCGCCACGATCGAGGCGAGGCCGACCGCGAGCAGCCGCCCGAACGGCTCGCGCAGGGCGAGGCCGGCCCGGTAGCCGCGCTCCACCAGCAGCCCGTAGAGGATGAAGATCGCGGAGAGTCCGACCAGGCCCAGCTCCTCGCCCGCCGTGGCCAGGATGAAGTCCGACTTGGCCGCGAAGCCGATCAGGATGGAGTGCCCGAGGCCCAGGCCCGACCCGAGCACCCCGCCGGCCGCGAACGCGAACAGGGACTGCGCCAGCTGGTTCGGTCCCAGGCCCGCCTCGATCGTCGCGAACGGGTCCAGCCAGTCCTCGACCCTGCCGTGCACGTGCGGCTCCAGCCGGCCGACGGCGACCGCGCCGAGCGACGCGAGCAGCAGGCCGACCGCGATCCAGCCGGTGCGGCCGGTGGCGACGTACAGCAGCACCACGAACAGGCCGAAGAACAGCAGCGAGGTGCCGAGATCGCGCTCCAGGACCAGCACGCCCACGCTCAGCAGCCAGATGGTCAGGATCGGGCCGAGCACCCGCCCGGTGGGCAGCTGGATCCTCCGGAACCGCCACACCGGACGGCCCGTGTAGGCGAGGGCGTTGCGGTTGTCGGCCAGGTACGCGGCGAAGAACACCGCCAGCAGCACCTTCGCGAACTCGCTCGGTTGGATGGAGAATCCGGCGATCCGGACCCAGATGCGGGCGCCGTTCAGGGCCGGGAAGAAGATCGGGAGCGTCAGCAGGGCGAGAGCGGCGACGACACAGACGTAGGCGTACCGCTGGAGCACGCGGTGGTCGCGCAGCAGCAGGGCGACCGCGATGAACAGGGCCACGCCGAGCGTCGACCACACCAGCTGGGTCGGCGCGGCCCGGTCGCCCGGGGTCTCCAGGTCGAGGCGGTAGATCAGCACCAGCCCCAGCCCGTTGAGCAGCACCCCGATGGGCAGCAACAGGGGGTCGGCGTACGGCGCCCGCAGCCGCACCGCCACATGCGCCAGCAGGGCGAGCACGCCGAGTCCGGCGCCGTATTTCGCGGCCCCGGGCGGTACGGCGCCGTGCCGGGCCAGGCCGACGGCGCAGTAGCCGTACACGGACAGCAGTACGGCGACGACGATGAGGGCCAGCTCGATGCCGCGGCGCCGGGGGAGGCGCACCACGCGGGCGGGGTCCCGGGCGGGCGCGGCGGTCGCTGTTCCGGCCGGCGTCATGTCCGGAACATGCCTATGCGCAGGGCGATTTCCGACTTGCCCGGAGTCAGTGCCGACACGCTGCGGACCCGAGGTGACCGATGCGGCGGACCGGTCCCCCGGACCGGGTGCCGACCGCGGGGACCGGAGTGAGGCGGACGGGAGCGGAGCGCACGGACATCCGGGTACCTCCGTGAGAGGGCGGGGGAAGGGCAGGGAACGGGCAGGGAACGGGCGAGGAATGAGCGCGAAGCTCGCTGATCGCCACATTTCACTGATCGCCACATTAGGAGCGGCGTGTCGCCGACGCCCGTCACGATGCGCCATCGGGGAGCGCACGTGATCGCGGCCCGTTCAGTCCTGGCCGGTGCCCTCCGGTGCCGGTGCCAGGGGAAGCGTCAGCCGGGCCAGCGCCCCGCCGTCCGGGGCGTTGGCGAACTCCAGCCGGGCACCCAGCACCTCGGACTGGCCCAGCGCGATGGTCAGGCCGAGGCCGTGCCCCTTCGCCCCGCCCTCCGTACGGAACCGCTGGGGCCCATGGGCCACCAGGTACTCCGGATAGCCGTCGCCGTGGTCCCGCACGGTGACGACCGGCCCGTCCACGGTCAGCACCACCGGCGTCCGCCCGTGCCGGTGCCCGTTCGCCACGAGGTTGCCCAGCACCCGCTCCAGCCGCCGCCGGTCGGTCTCCACGCGCGCGTCCCGCACGACCCTGACCTCCGTGACCGTGCCGGAGCCGCGCACCACCCGCTCGGCCAGCGCGCCCAGCTCCTCGGTGTCCGCCTCCAGCCGCTCCCGCCCGGTGTCCAGCCGCGAGATCTCCAGCAGGTCCTCGGTGAGCGTGCGCAGCGCCGCCACCCGGTCGCGCACCAGTTCCGTCGGCCGTCCGGGAGGCAGCAGCTCGGCCGCCGCGTGCAGACCCGTCAGCGGGGTGCGCAGCTCGTGTGCCACGTCCGCGGTGAACCGCTGCTCGCTCAGCAGCTTGCTCTGCAACGACGACGCCATCGTGTCCAGCGCCACGGCGACCGCGGCCACCTCGTCCTGCGGCTGCGTCAGGTCCTTCACCCGGGGGTCGTCCACCCGCGCGTCCAGGTCGCCCGCGCTGATCCTGCGGGCCACCCGCGCCGTGGCGTGCAGCCGCCGCGCCACCCGCGTCACCGCGAACGCCCCCACCAGCACCGTCGCCCCGATCGCCAGCCCGGACGACCACAGGATCGCCCGGTCCAGGCCCTCGATGGTGCGCGCCTGCTGGGCGTAGTCGACCTCGACGGCCAGCGCCCGGCCGCCGTCGGCGGGGCCGGCCGCCCACATCGAGGGACGGCCGTGGTGATCGGCGACCATCGTGCCGCGCTCCCCGTGTGCCGCCAGCGTCCGCAGCGACGTGGGCAGCCCCTCGGGGTCGACGGCGGCGCCCGGCAGCAGCGAGTCCCCGGCCTCGTACGCCTGGGTCGCGTCCGTCAGCCGGGCCAGCGCGAGGTCGCGGGCCTGGCCGACGGTCTGGTCGGTCACCTGGACGTGCACCAGGATGCCGAGCAGCGCGGCGAGCGCGCAGCACATCACGATGATGAACACCGCGGCCTTCACCGCCAGGGTCCCGGCCCACTGCGGCAGCCGCACCGAGCTCAGCACACTCATGACGTGCTCGACGACAGGGCGGCGGAGGGGACGGCCGGCGGCGGTGTCGGCACGGCGGACGACGGCCGGGCGGACCGCGACGCGGCGGAGTGCCTGGGGGAAGGCGACCTCCCGCCGGTGCGGAGCATCTCGTCGTGCGTCAGCAGCATCGCCTTCTGCTGCGCGTCCCAGGTCCACTGGAGGCGGTACTCGTACCCGGCGACCTCCGACGGCGAACGGACTATCACGGACCGACCGGCCAGCTCGACCGCGCTCAGGGCGTCCTCGTACGACATCACCTGCACCAGCCGGTGCTTCTCGACGGTGTAGACGCGTACGGCGGTCAGCTCGCCGGGCAGCAGCCGGAAGCCCAGCGTCAGGTCGTCGTGCCCGTCGCCGGTCAGGTCCCGGTAGTACGGCTGGAGCAGCGGGCAGCCCTTCGGCTGCGCCCAGGTCCCGGTCTGCCTGCCCTCGACACAGTCGGCCAGCGCGCTCGCCGTCCCGTGGTAGCGCGCCCCGGCGCCCGCGTAGTCGCCGGGGTCGGACGCGATCTCCGCCCGTACGACCGCCACCGGATCCACCTTGCGGATGTCGTCGCCCGGCACGGCGACGCCCTTCACGGTCTTCGTCTCCGCCTCGTCGAAGTCGAACGCCGGCGACGAGGCGGGCGGCAGATCCGGCCACAGCCGGGCCGGGCTGTTCGCGGTCGGGGTCGCCCCGGCTGCACGCAGCCCGCCGGCGTCGCCGCAGGCCGTCGCGGTCGCCGACAGGACGACGACGGCGAGGACGGCGAGGACGGTACGGGTGGGTCGGCTGAGGCGCACGGCACTCCTGCGGCTGATGACGACGAGGCCCCGTACACCTTATTCATATGAAAATTCATCTTGCTCGGCCGGTGGCCCGAGCGAGCCCGCGCAGCCCCGTCCCGCGCAGCCCCGTCCCACGCTGCTTCGTTTCGTGCTGCCCTGTCCCGGGCTGCTCCGCCGGCGTCGTGGTCCGTCCGCGAGGTGCTCACTCGGCGAGGTCCTCCAGCAGGCGGGCCGTCGGCAGCCCGGCCCGCAGGTACGCGACGAACAGTTCGTTGTGCAGCGCCCAGGGCGAGCGCCGGGAACGTATCAGCCTGATCGCCTCGTCGGCCGAGTGCCCGCGGCGGACCAGCGCGTGCGCCACGACGAGCCCCGAGCGGTTGTAGCCGTGATAGCAGCGGACCAGGACCCTGCGCCCCTCGTCCAGTGCCTCGCTGGCGGCCTGCGCCAGCCGCATCACACCCGCGAGCTGCGTCCCGTCCAGGGGACCGTCCGGGATGGGCCACACATGGTGCTCGACCCCGGCGTCGGGACCGTGCCCCGGCAGCCGCAGCAGCGTCTGCACGAGGTCGAACTCGTCCCGTACGACCGCGAGTTCCAGATGCCCGGCACGGCTCCGGAACTCGTGCCCGCCCATCCACAGCCCCGGCACGATCTCGCTCCACGGGTTCTGCGGTGCGGGCACCCCGGGTTGCTTGCCGCGAGTCCGCAACGGTGCCCTCCCGACCGTCAGGCCAACTCCGACCGCCAGGCCGACTCCGTCAAAGGTAGCCGGGTTCTTGCCCCTGGAGCACCCCGCCTGTTCCCATGGTCGGGGGGTGATGGCGCATGAGCGGACTGCGCGTCGTACCGACCTGGCGACACGGCCGGGAACAGCTGTACGTCCGTCTCCCTGACGGCCGGAACATCGCCTGGTACGACCGTGAGGCGGCCCGGGTCAACCTGCTCAGCGAGGACCGCAGGGACGACGTGCTCCAGGCCCTGGCGCCCTTCCTGACCGGGCCCGTCGCGGTGGGCCCGCCCCCGG
>NZ_VJZD01000198.1 GCF_009377175.1 Streptomyces adustus | reverse complement strand
AGATGTGCATAAGAGACAGGGGTCGGCCGGGGCGCGCAGCACCTCGTACTCCGTGAGGTCCACCCGCCGGGTCTCACGCCGGAACTCGCTCGTCGTCCCCGGCCAGATGGTGGTGTTGCGCCCGCTCGCGTCCAGGTACCAGCTGGTGCAGCCACCGGTGTTCCACACCGTGCGCTTCATCCGGTCCTGCACCCGGCGGTTCCAGGCGTTCACCGCGCTCGGCCGGGCGACGAGGGCCGCACGCCCGCCGAGCACGTCCAACTGCCTCACGTAGTCCGCCAGGTAGTTCAGCTGGGACTCGATCATGAGGATCATGGAGGAGTTGCCCAGGCCGGTGTTGGGCCCGATGATCGTCATCCAGTTGGGGAAGCCGGCCGCAGAGGCGCCGCGCAGGGACTGCATACCGCCCTTCCACGACTCGGCGAGCGTCCGCCCGTCGGCCCCGACCACCCGCTCGGCGATGGGCATGTCGGTGACGTGGAAACCGGTGCCGAAGACGATCACGTCGGCCTCGGTCTCGGTACCGTCGACGGCGACCAGGGTGGAGCCGCGGACCTCGCGCAGCCCGCTCGCCACCACGTCCACGTTGGGCCGGGCGAGGGCCGGGTAGTACTCGCTGGACAGCAGGATCCGCTTGCAGCCGATCCGGTAGTCGGGGGTCAGCTTGGCCCGCAGGGCCGGGTCCTTGATCGCGCGGGTCATGTTGCGCCGCGCCAGCCGCTCGACGAACCCGAGCTCGTCCGGGTGCTTGGTGAACGCCTGGACCTGCAACTCCCGGATGCCCCACAGCAGTCCGCGGCGCAGCCGCGAGGTGAGCGGCACGGCCCGGTGCAGCGCGCGCTCGGCCCCGCTGATCGCCCGGTCGACGCGGGGCATCACCCACGGAGGGGTGCGCTGGAACAGGGTCAGCCGGCCGACCTCGGACTGGATGGCGGGCACGATCTGGATCGCGGACGCCCCGGTGCCCACCATCGCGACCCGCTTGCCGCGCAGCTCCTGGCCGTGGTCCCAGCGGGCCGAGTGGAAGACCGCGCCGGGGAAGGAGTCCAGTCCCGGGATGTCCGGGATCCTCGGGTCGGACAGCGGCCCGGTGGCGGAGACGACGACGTCGGCGCGCAGCCGCCCGCTCGTGGTCTCGATCTCCCAGCACAGCCGCTGCGGGTCCCAGGTCATCAGCTTCACTTCGGAGTCGAAGCGGATGTGGGGCCGCAGTCCGAAGAGGTCCGTCACGTGCTCCAGATAGGCCCGGATGTGCTCCTGCCCGGAGAAGGTGCGCGGCCAGTCCGGGTTGGGCGCGAAGGAGAACGAGTACAGGTGGGACGGGACGTCGCAGGCACAGCCGGGATAGCTGTTGTCCCGCCAGGTGCCGCCGACGCTGCCCGCCCGCTCCAGGACGACGAAGTCGGTGATCCCCTCGCGTCGCAGCCGCACGGCCGCCCCGAGCCCGCCGAACCCGGACCCGATCACCGCCACCCGTACATGCTCGTGCTCGTGCTCGGCCATCCCTGAGCCTCCACGCATCGCCTCGGACTACGCCAGTGAACACTGGCGCAATGGGGAGAGTAGAGCAGTGACGTACCGATGGGTAGGGGGCGCGGGAAGGACATCGGCACCGGCCGCCCACCCCCGCCCGCAGCCGGCACGGCATAGGCTTCCGACGTGGCAGAAGACGGCGTACGACGCGAGTACCGCATGGAGGAGCTGGCCGGGCTGGCCGGCATCACCGTCCGCACCCTGCGCTTCTACCGCGAACGCAAACTCATACCGCCACCCCGCCGCGAGGGCCGCATCGCCTGGTACGACGACCATCACCTGGCCCGGCTGCGCACCATCTCCGCGCTACTGGAACGCGGCCACACCCTGAACGGCATCGCCGAACTCGCGGAGGCCTTCGACAACGGCCGTGACGTCGGCGAACTGCTCGGCCTCGACGCCCCCACCGAGGAGGAGCCGGTCCGCCTCACCCCCGAGGAACTCGCCGCCCGCTTCGAGGGCGAGGTCACCCCGGAGAACCTCGCCGCCGCGCTGGACCTCGGCTACCTCGGCACCGACGGCGACGAGATCGTCCACATCAGCAGCCGCCTGCTGGACGTCTCCTCGGCCCTGGTCCGCGAGGGCATCCCGCTCGCGGAGGTCCTGGCGGCGGGCAAACAGGTCCGCGAACACGCGGACGCCCTCGCGGAACTCTTCCGCTCCCTGGTCCTGCGCCACGCCCCCGAGGAGGACCTCCAGCGCCTGCGCCCCCTGGCCCGCAGCGTGGTCGAGGCAGAACTCTCCCTGGCCCTGGACCGCCACCTGCGCAAGCAGGACTGAGCCCTGCCCGACAGGTCCTAGAGGTTGTAGACCACGGTCACCGGCGCGTGGTCCGACCACCGCTCGGCGTGCGTGGCGGCCCGCTCGACGTATCCCTTGACGGCCTTCGCCGCGAGCCCGGGCGTCGTGAGCTGGTAGTCGATGCGCCAACCCGAGTTGTTCTCGAAGGCCCGCCCCCGGTACGACCACCACGAGTACGGGCCCTCCGCGTCCGGGTGCAGTTCGCGTACGACGTCGACGTAGCCGCCGTCGGCCGGGTCGAGGACGCTGCCGAGCCACTGCCGCTCCTCGGGCAGGAAGCCGGAGTTCTTGGCGTTGGCCCGCCAGTTCTTCAGGTCGGCCTGCCGGTGGGCGATGTTCCAGTCGCCGCAGACGACCACCTCGCGTCCGTCGGCGGCGGCACGCTCACGCAGGCCCTTCAGATAGGGGAGGAACTCGCCCATGAACCGGACCTTCTCGTCCTGCCGCTCCGTGCCGACCTCGCCGGAGGGCAGATAGAGCGAGGCGACCGTGACGCCCGGCAGGTCCGCCTCGACATAGCGCCCACTGCCGTCGAACTCGGCCGATCCGAAGCCGACCCGGACCGCGTCGGGCTCACGCCGCGTGTAGAGGGAGACGCCCGCGCGCCCCTTGGCCGCGGCCGGGGCGTGCACGACGTGCCAGCCCTCCGGGGCGCGTACCTCCTCGGGCAACTGCTGTGGCTCGGCGCGCACCTCCTGGAGGCAGAGCACCTCGGCGGAGGTCTCCGCCAGCCACGGGACGAAGCCCTTCTTGGCGGCGGCCCGCAGTCCGTTCACATTCACCGTGGTCACTGTCAGCACCAGTGCACGATACCGGGACACTGGACGAAGCCCCGATTTCGATTCTGCATACACGTACAGTGAGTGACATGAATATACGTCCCGTCCTGTTCGATCACCCCGACGCAGTCCGGCTCAACGACGAGGTCCAGGCCGAGTACCACGTGCGCTACGGCGACGGCGGCGACGCCACGCTCCTGGCCCCCTCGGACTTCGAGTCGCCGAACGGCGTCTACCTGATCGCGTACGACGAGACCGGCCGGCCCCTCGCCACCGGCGGCTGGCGCGCCCAGGACAAGAACGACGAGGGCAACGAGAACGGCGACGCCGAGCTCAAGCGCATGTACGTCGTCGCGGACGCCCGCGGCCGTGGGCTCGCCCGCCGGATGCTGGCCGCCCTGGAGGAGGACGCCCGCGCGGCCGGCCGGGTCCGCATGGTGCTGGAGACGGGCGTCAAGCAGCCCGAGGCCATCGCCCTCTACTCCTCCAGCGGCTACGAGCCGTGCGTCAAGTTCGGCTTCTACCGCTTCCACGAGTCGAGCCGCTGCTACGCCAAGGCGCTGTGACCGGCGGACGGGTGTGCCTGGTCACATCCGTGCGACACCTCCGTACAGACTTCTGTACGACACGGACCTCTGTACGACATGCCGAAGCCCCGGCCGGGAGACCCGGTCGGGGCTTCGTGCGACACGGACCGGCCTGGGCCTGTGCCCGTGTTCTGTGTTCTGCGCGAAATGGCCAAAGCCCCGGTCGGTTTCCCGACCGGGGCTTTGAGCTGCAGTGGACCTGAGGGGATTCGAACCCCTGGCCCCCTCGATGCGAACGAGGTGCGCTACCGGACTGCGCCACAGGCCCTTGCAACGAGTGAAACTCTAGCATCCCGATCGCCGTGCTTGGAAATCCGTTCCCGCACCCCCGGCCGACGGCCGATCGGGGGTGACGTCGCAGGTGGGACGGGGAGCACACCCGTCCCACCGCGAAGCATCACTCGTTGGCCGCCCGGGGGCGCCCGCCGTCGTCGTACTGGTCGAACAGCGGCGTACGTCCGCGTTCGCGCGAGCGGCGGGCGGAGGCCGCCCGGCGGGCGTCGCTACGGTCGCCCGTGCCGTCCCGCTCGTCCGCCTGCCCGCCGTCGTGCGCGTCGGCGACCGGTGCGGCGCCGTCGTCGGCCGGCCCGGTCCCCTCGGCCGTCCCGGCCTCGGGCTCCGGCTCCCGGGCGACGGAGCTGGACCGCGCGGAGCTCCACGCGTCCGGCCCGCCGAGATCGACGTCGGAGGTGGCCCGGGGGGCGACCGGCGCGGTCACGTACGTCGGCAGCGGCACCGGCACCGGGTCCCAGCTCTCGCCGGGGCCGGGCCGCCGCTGCCGCTCGCGCTGCTGGTCGACCCACTCCGCGTGGTCGGTCTGCTCGACGAGCGCGCGCCGGTCGGCGGCGAGCGCCGCCGAGAGGGCGGAGTCGGTCTCCGGGTCGTAGGCCTCATCGGGTTCGCCGGCGTCCGGCTCGACCCGCGAACCGGTCTCGACCGCCGCACGCCGGCGCGGCTGGCGGCTGCGCTCCCGCAGCCGCTGGGCCGCGACCTCGGCACGGCGCCGGTCCATGTGGAAGGCGAAACGCCGGCGCTCCTGGGTGCGGAGGTAGGCGATGTAGCCGCTGAGCAGCACGGCGGGCACGCCGGGCGCCCAGAGGAACGCCAGGCCGCCGACGGCCGCGACGATCGCGCCGAGGGTGAAGGCGACGAAGAGCAGGACGGTCGTACGTCTGCGGCGCGCCAGTGCCTTGGAGCGCTTGGCGCGGGCGGCGGCCGCCTGCGCCGAGGCGGCGCGCCGGTCATCCGGTACGCGGGTGCGCTTCGGGGCGCCGTGGGCTTCGGGGGCCGGCGTGCCGTGTCGGTCGTGCGCCGGTTCCTGCGTTGCTTCGCGCCCCGGCTCGCGTCCGGGGTCGTGCGCCGCTTCGCGCGTCGGTTCGCGGGTCGGTTCCGGGTGCTGCGATGCCTGTGCCGGTGCCACCGCTTCCGTCCGCGGGCGGGTCGGGGGCATGGCGAAGGCCCGGACGTCCACCGAATCGGTGACGACGTCCGGTTCACCGGCGTCGGGCTCCCCCTCCTCGGCGGAGCGCGCCTGCAGGTCCTTGGCGTATCGGCGCTCCATACCCGCCCTTCCGGACAGCAGCCGGATGGCGGTGCTGAAGCGTTCCGTCGGACGGGCCTCGTTCAGCTCGTCCTGCCTACGGAGCCACATCGGCACCAAGTAGGCGGCCCAGGCCCCGACAATGACTGCGTAGATGAGGCCGCTGCTGCTCACGTCTCACACGGTAGAGGGGTTTACGTGAGGCCATCCGCCAATTGAGCCGGTGTGTCGCACGATCTGGCTGATATTTCGAGCTTTTTTTGCGACCGATGCGATCAGCAGGCCGCCGCGGGCGCGAATTTAATGCCCGAGACGGTCACCCTCCGATCAATTTCGAACATTTATTCAATTACCCGGGCCGTGCGGGATTCCCTGGTCCCGGGGCACACTCGGGGGGCGGGTCCGCCGCCAGCGGTTCAGCAGCCCCTCCGGCACCTCCTCCGCCGTGAGGGCGAAGACGAGATGGTCCCGCCACGCCCCGTCGATGTGGAGATAACGGGGCCGCAGCCCCTCCTCGCGGAATCCGAGTTTCTCCACGACCCGGCGGCTCGGTCTGTTCTCGGGCCGAATGCAGACCTCGACCCGGTGCAGTCCGACCGTGCGGAAACAGTGGTCCACGACGAGCGCGACCGCCGTCGGCATCACCCCGCGCCCGGCCACGGACTGGTCCACCCAGTAGCCGACATGGCCCGAGCACATCGAGCCCCAGGTGATGCCCGCGACCGTCAGCTGCCCGACCAGGCGGCCCTGGTACTCGATGACGAACGGCAGCATCCGGCCCGCCCTCGCCTCGCCGCGCAGATGCCGGACCATCTGACGATAGGTCGGCCGGTGCGCGATCGGACCGCTGGGCGTGGGCGGCGGAATGGTCGCCTCCCAGGGGCGCAGCCAGTCACGGTTGCGCCGGTTGACCTCACGCCACATCCGCTGGTCGCGCAGCTTTATCGGCCGCAGGACGACATCGCCGTCCACCAGCTCCACCGGCCAGGACGCGCCGTTCAGCTCGCACCCCCACTACTGGCGCCGGGGCCGGGATGGTCGCCGCCCCGGATCTGGTCGACGGCGTGCACCAGCAGGGGTGCCAGCACGGCCAGGCCGTCCTTCACCCCGCCGGTCGAGCCCGGCAGATTGACGATCAGGGTCTCGCCGGCCAGTCCGGCCAGGCCTCGGGAGAGCGCCGCGGTCGGCACCTTCTCGCGTCCGTACGCCCGGACGGCCTCCGCGATGCCCGGCACCTCCCGGTCGATCACCCGTCGGGTGGCCTCGGGGGTGCGGTCGGTGGGCGAGATCCCGGTGCCGCCGGTGGTGACCACGACGTCGTACCCGGCCTCGGCGGCGGCGCGCAGCGCGCGCTCCACCGGGTCCCCGTCGGGCACCACCTGCGGCCCGTCGACGGCGAAGCCGAGGCCACGCAGACCGTCCGCGAGCAGCGGGCCGCCCCGGTCCTCGTACACCCCGGCGGCCGCCCGGTTGGAGGCGGTCACGACCAGGGCGGCGTAGGGCGCCGTCAGAGCGTCGCCGAGCGACGCCGTGCCGCTCATGAGCGGCTCCAGTCGCCCGACTTGCCGCCTGTCTTCTCCTCCACCCGCACGTCCGTGATGACCGCTCCCTTGTCCACGGCCTTGACCATGTCGACCACGGTGAGCCCGGCGACACAGACCGCGGTGAGGGCCTCCATCTCGACGCCCGTACGGTCCGTGGTGCGCACCGTGGCCACGATCTCCACGGCGTCGTCCGCGACCGACAGGTCCAGTTTCACACCGGACACCGCCAGCGGGTGGCACAGCGGGATCAGGTCGGGGGTGCGCTTGGCGCCCATGATGCCCGCGATCCGCGCCGTGGCCAGGGCGTCGCCCTTGGGCATCCCCTCACCGCGCAGCAGTTCGATCACGCGCGGCGAGACCAGGACCCGGCCGGTGGCGCGGGCGGTGCGCGCGGTCACGGCCTTGTCGGACACGTCGACCATGCGGGCGGCGCCCGCGTCGTCGAGGTGGGTCAGTCGGTCCTGCACAGGCGGTCCGGGGGTCTCCCCCCGGGATGGCACAGTCATGGTGTGGCGCGCTCCCGGTCCGGGCCCGTCGCGGTGCGGCGCACGGGCCTGTTGTGCGCGACACGGTACCGCCAAGCCGGGGCGCGCAGCGGGCCAGGACCGTCCTGCGAACGGGTAGCCGCGCGGGGCTCAGCCGAGCAGGACGACCTCGACCTCGGTGCCGGGCTCGACGGAGGTCACGTCCTCGGGGACGACGATCAGCGCGTCGGCGTGCGCGAGGGCGGCCACCAGATGGGATCCGGAACCGCCGACCGGGCGGACGGTGCCGTCGGCGTGGCTGCCACGCAGGAACTGCCTGCGGCCCGCCGGGGAGGTCAGCGCCTTGTCCGCGGCCAGGGTCGCGCGCGTGGTGGGCCGGTGGACGTCCGCGAGCCCCATGAGGGTGCGGATGGCCGGCCGGACGAACAGCTCGAAGGAGACGTACGACGACACCGGGTTGCCGGGCAGGGCGAGGAGCGGGATGTGGTCGGCGCCGATGGAGCCGAAGCCCTGGGGTTTGCCGGGCTGCATGGCGAGCTTGCGGAACTCGATGCCGCTGCCCGGCTCGTCCTCGTCGTCGACGTGCGACAGCGCCTCCTTGACCACGTCGTACGCCCCGACGCTGACGCCGCCCGTGGTGACCATGAGGTCGGCGCGCACCAACTGGTCCTCGATGGTGGAGCGGAGGATGTCGACGTCGTCGACGACGGCGCCGACCCGGTAGGCGATCGCGCCGGCGTCGCGCGCGGCCGCGGTGAGCGCGAAGCTGTTGGAGTCGTGGATCTGGCCGCTGCCCAGCTGTTCGCCGGGCTGGACCAGCTCGCTGCCGGTGGACATGACGACCACGCGCGGGCGGGGCCGCACCCGCACCGTGCCGCGGCCGATCGCGGCGAGCAGGGCGATCTGCGAGGGTCCCAGGACGGTGCCCGCCTCCAGGGCGCACTCGCCCGCCCTGACGTCACTGCCCTTGGCCCGCACATGGGCGCGTGCCTCGGCGGGCCGGTGCACCCGCACCTGCCCGCCGGCGCCCCCGGGGTAGAGGCCGGCGGCCCGCATCCTGCTGACCGGTCCCTCGCCGAGTCCGCCGTCGGTCCACTCCACGGGCACGACGGTCTCGGCACCGGGCGGCAGCGGCGCGCCGGTCATGATGCGGGCGGCCTGGCCGGGCCCCACGTGGAGCAGGTCCGCCTGGCCCGCCGCGACGTCCCCGATGACCTCCAGGACGGCCGGGAACTCCTCGCTCGCGCCCGCGACATCCACGACCCGTACCGCGTAGCCGTCCATGGAGCTGTTGTCGAACGGCGGCAGCGACCCCGGCGCCAGCACGTCCTCGACCAGGACACAGCCCTGGGCGTCGAGGAGTTGGAGCTCGATCGGTTCCAGCGGGCGGACGGTGGCGAGGATGTCCTGAAGGTGCTCGTCCACCGACCAGATGCGGTCCTGGTCTGCGGTGCGGGGCGCGGCGGTGCTCAACGTTGTTACATCTCCTCGGCTACGTAACTGCGAAGCCAGGTCCGGAACTCCGGGCCCAGGTCTTCACGTTCGCATGCGAGTCTGACAATGGCACGCAGGTAGTCGCCACGGTCGCCGGTGTCATAGCGGCGGCCCTTGAAGACGACGCCGTGCACGGGTCCGCCGACCTTCTCGTCCTGCGCCAACTGCTGGAGCGCGTCGGTGAGCTGGATCTCGCCGCCGCGGCCCGGCTCGGTGGTGCGCAGTATGTCGAAGATGTGCGGGTCGAGGACATAGCGGCCGATGACCGCGAAGTTCGACGGGGCGTCCGCCACGTCGGGCTTCTCGACCAGGCCGGTCACCTTGACGACGTCGCCGTCCTCGGTGGCCTCCACGGCCGCGCAGCCGTAGAGGTGGATCTGCTCGGGCGCGACCTCCATGAGCGCGATGACGCTGCCGCCACGCTGTTCCTGGACCTCGACCATGCGTGCCAGCAGCGGGTCGCGGGGGTCGATCAGGTCGTCGCCGAGCAGGACGGCGAAGGGTTCGCGGCCCACGTGCGGGGCCGCGCACAGCACGGCGTGGCCGAGTCCCCTGGGGTCGCCCTGGCGCACGTAGTGCATGGTCGCGAGGTCGCTGGACTCCTGCACCTTGGCGAGCCGCGCGGCGTCGCCCTTCTTCTGGAGGGCGGACTCGAGCTCGTAGTTGCGGTCGAAGTGGTCCTCGAGCGGGCGCTTGTTGCGGCCCGTGATCATGAGGACGTCGTCGAGGCCGGCGGACACGGCCTCCTCGACCACGTACTGGATCGCCGGCTTGTCGACGACCGGCAGCATCTCCTTGGGAGTGGCCTTGGTGGCCGGCAGGAACCGGGTGCCGAGGCCCGCTGCGGGAATGACAGCCTTGCTGATCCTGGGGTGCGACTGGGTCATGGCCGACACCTTATCGGGCGTCTTTGTGAAGAATCTGTGGTCCGGATGAATTTCGGCTCACATGAACGTATTGAGACCATATGGGAGTACTTTATGCATCACCGCAGGCCTCCAGCCCATTCTGACAAGCGGACGTTGCGACGCGAGCTACTTCAGGTAAGAAACAGGTTTACCGCGGATGACGTGGAGGCGGCCTCGGGCGCGCTGGCGGAGCGGGCTCTGGAACTGCCCGAACTGGCCCGCGCGGGCACGGTGGCCGCCTATGTCTCGGTGGGGAGCGAACCCGGCACGCTCGCGCTCCTGGACGCGCTGCGCGCGCGGGGGGTGCGGGTGCTGCTTCCGGTACTGCTGCCCGACAACGACCTGGACTGGGGCGAGTACGCCGGAGCGGAGTCCCTCGCGCGCGTGCGGCACGGCGGGCGGATGGAGCTGCTGGAACCGGCCGGCGACCGCCTGGGCCCGGACGCGGTGACCACGGCGGACGCGGTGCTGCTGCCCGGCCTCGCCGTCGACGCGCGCGGCATGCGCCTGGGGCGGGGCGGGGGCTCGTACGACCGGGTGCTGGCCCGGCTGGAACGCGCGGACGCCCATCCCGCGCTCGTGGTGCTTCTCTACGACCCGGAGGTCGTCGGGCATGTTCCCGAAGAGGCGCACGACCGGCCGGTCCACGCGGTGGTGACACCGTCGGCCGTGCGCCGCTTCGGAAACGTCTGACTCAGCGTCGGCTCAGTCGGCTGCGCCGGCTCACGGCTTGAGCTCCAGCGTGTCGCTCGTGCTCGCCTCGACCGCCTTCTGCGTGAACGCCCAGGGCAGCAGCTCGCCGGCGGCCCACTTGTCCGTCTGGTCGGTGTAGTGGGCGCTGAAGGCGTGCCCGGAGGCACCGGTGAGGTTGATCCACTTCGACTTGTCGAGATCGGCGAGGTTGACCACCATCCGCATCGACGGCACCCAGACGACGCCGTAGCCGCCGGCCGCGTTCCAGCCGGTCGCGTCCACCGCCGCCTCGCCGCCGCCGAGCTCCCAGGGGCCGCGGTTGAGGGCGTACTGGAGGAAGGCCGGACCCGCGGTGCCCAGGGTCTGGTTCTTCAGGAACAGGCGGTGCAGCCGGCCCCAGCTCCAGGTGTCGATGTCCTTGCCGAGCTTGGCGGTCAGCTCCCAGCGGGCGTCGATCATGGCGCGGGCGAACAGCTTGCCCATGTCGTTGTGCGCTCCGGGGCGGGTGCCCGACGCGGGCGTCGTCCACCAGTCGCTGTGCTCGTCCTCCATCAGGTTGCGCACCACCTCGAACCAGCGGTCGCCGCCGTCCGGCTGCGCCTGGTCGGCCGCGCGCTGGCCGCACTCGCGCACCTTGTCGGTGTCGTCCACCGCGCTGGTGCTCTTCGTCGGGGTCACGTAGAGGCACTGGCCCTCGACCCGCAGTTCCTTGGGCAGCTTGTTGCCGAAGGCGAGCTTGAGGATGTTGCGCCAGACCGAGTTGAAGTAGGCGGCGGCCGCCGAGTCGGGGTCCTGGGTGTAGTCCCAGCCCTCCAGGAGCTTCTGCGCCTGGCGGACGTCCGGGTCATCGATGTCGATCTTGAGCAGCGTCGGGACGAGCTGTGTGGCGATCTCGCTGGAGTTGTCCAGCTGCATCTGGCGCATGTCGTCGGTGGAGATCTTGCCGCCGCCGTCGATCTTGCCCTTGATCAGGTCGTTGATCCGCTGGCTGCGGGTGCCGTAGCCCCAGTCCGTGGTCAGCGTGTAGGGGTAGCTGTCCTTGTCGACCACGGCCTGGTTGGCGGTGACGATGTAGCCGCGCTTCGGGTTGTACTCGTAGGGCAGCTCGTCGGACTTGATGAAGCCGGTCCACTTGTACTTGGAGTCCCAGCCCATCGCCGGGACCGAGCCGTCCTGGCCCTTCGCGCGGGTGGGGATCTTCCCCGGCAGGGTGTAGCCGATGTTGCCGGAGCTGCCGGCGCCGTCGGCGTAGATCAGGTTCTGCGAGGGCACGTCGAACAGCTTCGCCGCGTCGCGGAAGTCGCCCCAGTCGGCCGCCCTGTCCATCGCGAAGACGGCGTCCATGGAGGTGCCCGGGTCGAGGGCGGTCCACCGGAGCGCGATGCCGTAGCCGTCGCCCCGGTCGGGTGCCTCGGTGCCGACGCCGGCCTTCTTGCCGACCTCGACGAGTTCGTCGTCGCGGTCGGACAGCAGCGGCATGCCGTCGGCGGTCTGGCGTACGACGATCTTCTTGGACGCGCCGCCGGCGACCTTGATGGTCTCCGTACGGGTCTTGAAGGGCTTGGTCTTGCCGTCGTACAGGTAGCCGTCGCCGGAGAGCTTCTCCAGGTAGAGGTCGGTGACGTCGACCCCGGAGTTGGTCATGCCCCAGGCGATCTCCGCGTTGTGGCCGATTATCACGCCGGGCATGCCCGCGAAGGTGTAGCCGGCGACGTCGTACTGGCACTTGGCGGAGACCGTGCGGCAGTGCAGGCCCATCTGGTACCAGACCGAGGGCAGCGCGGCCGACAGGTGCGGGTCGTTGGCCAGCAGCGGCTTGCCGGTGATGGTGTGCTCGCCGGAGACGACCCAGGAGTTGGAGCCGATCCCGTTGCCGTTCACGCCGACCGCCGTCGGGAGGTCGTCAAGGAGCTCGTACAGGCCCGAGAGCTGGCTCTGGAGCGCGGTCCCGCCGGCGGCGGAACCGGAGGTGCCGCTCGCGGAGGTGCCGCCCGAGCCGCTCGTGCCACCGCCCTGCTCGAAGGTCCCGGACTGCTCGTCGTACTTGCCTTCCTGGACGATCGTCTTGTTTCGCTCCGGATACTCCGGGTACAGGTCGGCGATCTGCTTCGGGCCGAGACGGCTGGTCATCAGGGACCGGTCGATCTCGTCCTGCATGTTGCCGCGCAGGTCCCAGGCCATCGCCTTGAGCCAGGAGACCGAGTCGACCGGGGTCCACTCGGTGGGCTTGTAGTCGTTGGTGAACCCCAGAGCGGCGTACTCCAGGGAGATGTCCTTGCCGTCCTTGCCCTTGAGGTAGGCGTTGACCCCCTTGGCGTACGCCTGGAGGTACTTCTTCGTGGACGCCGACAGCTTCGTGTCGAATTCCGTCTTCGCGATCCGGTCCCAGCCCAGGGTGCGCAGGAACTCGTCGTTCTTGACCTGGCTCTGGCCGAACATCTCCGAGAGGCGGCCGGAGGTCAGGTGCCGGCGCACGTCCATCTCGTAGAACCGGTCCTGCGCCTGGACGTAGCCCTGCGCCATGAACAGGTCCTCGTCGGAGGAGGCGTAGACCTGCGGGATCCCGTTGCCGTCCCGTTCGACGTCGACCGGTCCCGAGAGGCCGTCGAGGGTTATCGAACCCGTGGTCTGCGGGAAGGAGGCCCGGACCGTGCTGATGGACCAGTACGCCCCGTAGGCCACGCCACCAATGATGGCCAGCACCAGGACGAGCACGAAGAGGCGCAGTTTGCGCCCCTTCTTCCTGCCGGACTTGCCGGGCTTGTCACCCGATGTGGCGGTGGTGTTGGGGGGCATCGCTGTCCTTGCTGTCCTAACGCGAGCGGCAGGCGGTCCTGGAGTGCTGGAGCAACCATAGGCGCAGGGCCCCGAGCCGCTTGACGCGGAGTCGGGAACTGACGCGGACGGACGTTCGATCCCAGGCGGCGAGCGTCAAGAAATCGTCAAGAGTTAGGTAAGGTAACGAAGTACTTGGGGATACGGCGCGCGAGCGTTGTGTCCGATATACGTGTGCGCCCCTCGCGCTGCCGCGCGTGAGCCAGGGAAGGGAACGGCCACTGACTGTCCACCACCTCAACCAGCTCCTGCTCGCCTGCTCGCTCGTCCTGCTCGTCGCCGTGGCCGCGGTCCGGATCTCCTCGCGCAGCGGGCTTCCCAGCCTGCTCGTCTATCTGGGGATAGGCGTCCTGATGGGCCAGGACGGCCTCGGCCACATCCACTTCGCCAACGCCGAGATGACCCAGGTCATCGGCTATGCGGCACTCGTCGTGATCCTGGCCGAGGGCGGCCTGGGCACGAAGTGGAAGGAGATCAAACCGGTCCTTCCGGCCGCCACCGCGCTGGCGCTGGGCGGGGTGGCGGTCAGCGTCGGGGTGACGGCGGCCGCCGCGCACTACCTGGTCGGGCTCGAATGGCGGCAGGCCCTCATCATCGGGGCGGTGGTGTCCTCCACGGACGCGGCGGCGGTCTTCTCCGTGCTGCGCCGCATCCCGCTGCCCGCGCGCGTGACGGGCATGCTGGAGGCGGAGTCCGGCTTCAACGACGCCCCGGTGGTCATCCTGGTCGTCGCGTTCTCCACCGCGGGCCCCTTCGAGCACTGGTACGTCCTGGTCGGCGAGATCGTGCTGGAGCTGGCCATCGGTGCCGCCATCGGCCTCGCGGTCGGCCTGCTCGGCTCCTGGGGCCTCAGGCACGTCGCGCTGCCCGCCTCCGGCCTCTACCCGATCGCCGTCATGGCCATCGCGGTCACGGCCTACGCGGCCGGGTCCCTGGCGCACGGCAGCGGCTTCCTGGGCGTCTACCTCGCCTCGATGATCATGGGCAACGCCAAGCTGCCGCACTGGCCCGCCACCCGCGGCTTCGCCGACGGGCTCGGCTGGATCGCCCAGATCGGCATGTTCGTCCTGCTCGGCCTGCTGGTCACCCCGCACGAACTGGGCGACGACGTGTGGCCCGCCCTCGTCATCGGCCTGGTGCTGACGATGGTCGCGCGCCCGCTGAGCGTCGTGCTCTGTCTGACCCCGTTCCGGATTCCCTGGCAGGAGCAGACCCTGCTGTCCTGGGCCGGACTGCGCGGCGCCGTGCCCATCATCCTGGCCACGATCCCCATGGTGAACGGCGTCGACGGCAGCCACCGCATCTTCAACATCGTCTTCGTGCTGGTCGTCGTCTACACCCTGATCCAGGGGCCGACGCTGCCGTGGCTGGCCCGCAAGCTGAAACTGGGCGAGGGCTCCGAGGCCTCCGACCTCGGCATCGAGTCCGCGCCCCTGGAGCGGCTGCGCGGACATCTGCTGTCCGTCGAGATCCCGGCCGAGTCGAGGATGCACGGCGTCGAGGTCAACGAACTGAGGCTGCCGGCCGGGGCCGCGGTCACCCTCGTCGTACGCGACGGGACCTCGTTCGTGCCGTCGCCGACGACCGTGCTGCGGCGCGGCGACGAGCTGCTCGTGGTCGCCACGGACCCGGTCCGCGACGCGGCCGAACGGCGACTGCGCGCGGTGGGCCACGGCGGCAAGCTGGCCGACTGGCTGGGAGCGGACGGGCCCGGCGAGCCCGGCGGGACGGGCAGGACGCGCAGGCGGTAGCGGGGCCGCCTCGGCAGCGTGCGAGGGCGGGGCCGCTCCGGCTCGGCGCGGTGGCCGCTCCGGCTCGGCGCTGTGGCGGGGCCGCGCGGGACAGGGCGGGGTGCCGCCCCGTCCCGCGCGGTCGATCTGCGCGGCCCGCGTGCGCGTTAAGGGTATGTTTCGTACGGTTCACACCCCAGCCGTTCACAGGCGGAGGCCTCGATCGTGCCCGCTTTCACAGGTGCATCGGGCGTCGATCCCTGTAGCATGAAGGCTGATCTTGATCGAACCAACTCTGCCTGACGCAGTGCTGGCGCGACCGTATGGCGGCCGGGAAGCCTCCCTCAACACAGGCCCCGGCATCTACCGCAGTTCCGCGCGAGAGGACAGCGCTCGGCGTCCCCGCACGGGCGCGCTACCAGGCGGCAGAAAGGCACGGGCCGTGGCATCCACGGTCACCGACGAGCCGTCGAAGAACTCGCCGGACTCCCCGTCCCGCCCCGGATACGGGTCGCTGCTGCGCACCCGCGGCGCCTGGACGTTCCTGCTCCCCGGCTTCGCCGCGCGCCAGCCGTTCGCGATGCTCACGATCTCCATCGTGCTGCTCGTGCAGCACACCACCGGCTCGTACGGCGCCGCGGGCGCCGCGGCCGCCGCCACCGGCGTCTCCATGGCCCTGTTCGCGCCCTACAGCGGCCGCCTCGCCGACCGCTACGGACAGCGCGCGGTGCTGGTCCCCGGCGTCCTCGTCCACACCCTCTCCGGGCTGACCCTCACGGCGCTCGCGCTGGCCCACGCGCCCCTGTGGGCGCTGTTCGCGGCGGCCGTGCCCACCGGCGCCTCGGTGCCGCAGGTCGGGCCCATGGTCCGGGCCCGCTGGGGCGTGAAGCTCAAGGACTCCCCGCTGATGCCGACCGCGGCGGCCTTCGAGTCCGTCACGGACGAGCTGACGTTCGTCCTCGGCCCGCTGCTCGCCACCGCACTGTGCACCACCGTGACCCCCTCGGCGGGCCTGGTCGCGGAGGCCACGCTGACCCTGGTCGGCGGTCTGCTGTTCGCCGCGCGCAAGAGCACCCAGCCTCCCGTGGCCGCCCCGGGGCACGCACGCGTGGAGCACGAGTCCGCCCTGCGCGTGCCCGGCGTACGCGTGCTGATCGTCACCTTCCTGGGCATCGGGTCCGTCTTCGGCGGCATGCAGGTCTCGCTGGCCGCGTTCACCGAGTCGATCGGCGAGCCCGGCCTCAACGGCGTCCTGTACGGCGTGTTCGCCGCGGGCAACATGCTCTCCGGCCTGGTCTGCGGCGCGATCGCCTGGCGGGCCGCCCCGCAGCGGCGCCTGGTCGTCGGCTACGCGGCCCTCGCGCTGACCGCCTCCGGCCTCTGGGCCGCGCACTCGACCCTGGTCCTGGCCGGGCTCGGCCTGCTGGTCGGCATGTCCATCGCACCCTCCCTGATCACCGGCTACACCCTGGTCGAGAAGCTGGTCCCGGCGGGGGCCCGCACCGAGGCCTTCACCTGGCTGACCGGCGCGGTCGCACTCGGCCAGGCGGCCGCCGTCACGGTCGCCGGACAGCTGGAGGACCGCCTCGGCGACGGGACCGGATTCCTGGTGCCGATGGGCGGCACGGTGCTGGCGCTGGCGACCCTGATCGCCCTGCGCTCACGGCTCGCCGTACACCCTCGTGGCCGCACCGTCGCGCGTGGCGTCGGTCACCGAGTGCCGATGACGGTGGACTGATCCCCGGGAATACGTCACTATGGATCGTCGTTAGCACTCATCGAGTGAGAGTGCCAGGAGGAAGACAGTGCCGACCTACCAGTACCAGTGCACCGAGTGCGGCGAGGGCCTCGAGGCGGTGCAGAAGTTCACCGACGACGCCCTGACCGTCTGCCCCAACTGCGATGGCCGCCTGAAGAAGGTGTTCTCCGCGGTGGGCATTGTCTTCAAGGGCTCCGGCTTCTACCGGAACGACAGCCGCGGCTCCTCGTCGAGCAGCTCGCCGGCCGCGTCGAAGTCGTCGACGTCCACGGACACGAAGTCGTCGTCCACCGCGTCCTCGTCGTCCTCGTCCTCGGACTCGAAGTCGTCGAGCTCCAGCTCCTCGGCCGGCAGCTCCGCCGCCTAGGACCCCGCGCACCGCATCGGGACCCCGCCGTCGCACGACGGCGGGGTCCTGTGCGTCCGCGTACCGGCCGCCACTCCCCCGCGGGCGCCCGCTACTGTGCTGACCATGGCGAACGCAGAGCTCGACGTCAGCGCGGAGATCGGTGTCATCGGCGGCTCCGGTTTCTACTCGTTCCTCGACGACGTGACCGAGATCCAGGTGGACACGCCCTACGGGCCGCCCAGCGACTCCCTCTTCCTCGGCGAGATCGCGGGCCGTCGGGTGGCCTTCCTGCCCCGGCACGGACGCGGCCACCATCTGCCGCCGCACCGCATCAACTACCGGGCCAACCTGTGGGCCCTGCGCTCGGTCGGCGTCCGGCAGGTCCTCGGCCCGTGCGCCGTGGGCGGACTGCGCCCCGAGTACGGGCCGGGCACCCTGGTCGTGCCCGACCAGCTGGTCGACCGTACGAAGACCCGGGTCGGCACGTACTTCGACGGGCTGCCGCTGCCGGACGGCACGGTGCCGAACGTCGTGCACGTGTCCCTGTCCGACCCCTACTGCCCCGCGGGGCGCGCGGCCGCGCTGAAGGCGGCGCGCGGGCGGGACTGGGATCCGGTGGACGGCGGCACGCTCGTCGTGGTCGAGGGGCCGCGCTTCTCGACCCGCGCCGAATCGCTGTGGCACCAGGCCCAGGGCTGGTCCGTGGTGGGCATGACCGGCCACCCCGAGGCGGCGCTCGCCCGTGAACTGGAGCTCTGCTACACGTCCGTGAACCTGGTCACGGATCTGGACGCGGGCGCCGAGTCCGGGGAGGGCGTCTCGCACGAGGAGGTGCTGCGGGTGTTCGCCGCGAACGTGGACCGGCTGCGCGGTGTGCTGTTCGACACGGTGGCCGCGCTGCCCCCGACCGGGGAACGCGACTGCCTGTGCACGACGGCACTCGGCGGGATGGATCCGGGGTTCGCACTGCCGTAGGCGAGGGCCCGGGAAGGCGGAACGGCCGTGGCCGGCGGCCCGGGAGGGCGACACGCTCCCGGCCGAGGGCCCGGGCCGTAGCCGAGGGGCCGGGAAGCCAGAGCGGCCGTGGGAGAGGGTCCGGGAGGGGCGGAACGTCTCGTTCGGGTGGGGGAGTTGTCCACAGTCCGTCGATGGT